>DATILI010000001.1:0-9506 GCA_035476635.1 Burkholderiaceae bacterium
GAAAGATGCCAGCGTTTCATGCGCCTAACGCCCGCGCATGAACAGTGCATCGAGTTCCTTGACCGTGACCTGCCGCCAAGTCGGGCGGCCGTGGTTGCACTGGTCGGAACGCTCGGTCTCTTCCATCTGGCGCAGCAGCGCATTCATCTCTTCGATCGTGAGCCTGCGATTGGCGCGCACCGCGCCGTGGCAGGCCATGGTGCCGAGCAATTCGTTTTGCGCGCGCTGGATCACGGTGCTTGCGTCGTGCTGGGCCAGCTCGGCCAAGACGCTGCGCGCCAACTCCACGGCATCGCCCTGCGCCAGCGAAGTGGGTACGGCGCGCACGGCCAAGGTCTTTGGCGAGAACGTGGAAACCTCCAGGCCGAGCGTGCGAAGGACGTCGGTGTGGGCTTCCGCGGTGGCCACCTCGTCGGGTGTCGCCGCAAAGGTGGCCGGGATCAGCAGCGGCTGGCTGGCGATGCTGGCGTGCTCCATCTGGGTTTTCAATCGCTCATAGACGATCCGCTCGTGCGCGGCGTGCATGTCCACGACGACCAGGCCCTGCGCGTTCTCGGCGAGGATGTAGATGCCCTGGAGTTGGGCCAAGGCGCGGCCGAGAGGCCACGCCGCTTGTGTGTCTTCGCGGCCGAGAGGCCACGCCGCTTGTGTGCCCTCGCGGCCGAGAGGCCACGCCCCTTGTGTGTCTTCGCTAGCGGTTGACCAGGCGTTTGCAGGTTCTGTCGATGCAGCCGGTGGCGCGACTTCGCGGAGGTTTTCATCAGCACTGCGAGCGCTGTCGAGCGGCCCGCGCTGCCAAAGTGCCTCGAAGTCAGTCACCCGATGGCCCACGCCGGCGCCGAAATTCATCGCTGGTTGCGCCCAGGGCATGCGGACCACGCTGGAAGTAGTGGAAGGCACTACGCCGCCGGCCGCAACCAGTGCTGCGCGTGGCGCGGCCAGTGCGTTGTCTACCGCATGCCGCACGGCCTGGTGCACTTCGCGGCTGTCGCGAAAACGCACCTCGATCTTGGTCGGGTGCACGTTCACGTCCACGCGCGTGGGATCGATTTCCAGGTAGAGCGCGTAGACCGGCTGGCGCTGGCCGTGCAGCACGTCTTCATAGGCGCTGCGTGCGGCATGCGTGACCACCTTGTCACGCACATAGCGGCCATTGACGTAGGCAAATTGCTGGTCGGCGCGGGCGCGCGCGGCGTCCGGGATGCCCGCACGGCCGACCACCCGGATGGCGCCAGCCCGGTAGTCCACCTGCACCGAATGTTCGATGAAATCGGCACCCAGCACATCGGCCAGCCGCAGTGCTTGCGCCGTGGCGCCATCGCAGGCACGCCACTGCTCCACCAGCTTGCCTTCGTGCCAGATGGCAAAACCCACATCCGGCCGGGCCAGCGCATGGCGGCGCACGGCCTCGATGCAGTGGGCCAGCTCGGTGGCATCCGTCTTCAGGAATTTGCGCCGCGCGGGTGTGCTGAAGAAGAGTTCCTTGACCTCGACGGTCGTTCCGGTCGCGCGCGCCACGGGCTTGAGTTCGCCACTGCGGCCGTCCAGCAAAAAGGCGTTGGCCTGGCCATCGGTGCGCGACAGCAGGGCGAGCTCTGCCACCGAGTTGATGGCGGCCAGCGCTTCGCCGCGAAATCCCATGGTGCCCACGGATTCCAGATCCTGGAGGCTGGCAATCTTGCTGGTGGCGTGGCGCCTCAGTGCCGTGGGCAATTCCTCGCGCGGGATGCCGCTGCCATCGTCTTCCACGGAAATTAGCCGCACGCCGCCGGCGAGCAAGCGCACGGTGATCTGGGCGGCGCCGGCGTCCAGCGCGTTGTCCACCAGCTCGCGCACCACCGAGGCGGGGCGCTCGACCACTTCGCCCGCGGCGATCTGGCTGATCAGCTCGTCGGGCAGTTCACGGATGGGGCGGCGGGCAGGGGGGGACAGGACGGCGTTCACCCGCCGATTCTAGGGTTCCTGTCGTCCTTGCGGCCTGTTGGGGCTATTGAACCGGAGACTACTGCAGCTTGTAGCCGCATTCGCCGCAGAACGCATCGGTGGGCAGGATGGCGACCTTGCAGTTCGGGCAGGCCAGCACCGCAGCTGCCGGCTGGACAGGCAGAGCGTAAGCCGGCGCAGTGATGACGGCTGCCATGGGCGCAACCGGCGGCGGCCCACCGGCGGCCGGCCGGTTGGCGTATTGCTGCGCGGAGGCCTGGGCTTGCGCCTGTACCTCGCGCGCCCTGGCCCTGGCGGCGGCGATTTTCTCGTCGACCACGGCTTGCTCGGCGGCCAGGTCCAGGCCGTCCAGTGCCCGCAGGTAAACCGTGCAGGCGCCGCGCAGGTAGACCATGCCGGGCAAGGTAAAGGCCACGGCAAACAGGATGCCGCCGCCGATCGCCGCTGCCGCGGCATGGCCCGCGAAGCCGCCCATCCCACCCATGCCAGCGCCCATGCCGTCCAGACCACCGCCAGCCATGCCCATCAGGCTGCCCATGCCTGCGCCGCCGCCCAGGATTGGGACCGATGCCAGGGTGGTCACGGCCACGCCGCTGAACAGGATGGCGCCGATCAGGAAGCCGACGATACCGGCAATGAAGGCCACAGCGATCATGAGCAGCAGCACCAGCAGCAAGCGCTTGCGTGCGATGGCCAGCAGCTGGCTGATGCACTGCATGGTGGTGGCGCCGCTCCAGATCGACGGGGCCGACAGCGGGAACACCACGGTTGGCAGCGCAAAGACCGCGATGCCCGCAATCACCACAGAGACGGGGAATACCACCGCATACAGCACCGGGCCCAGGAATGGAATCTTGCAGATGAACAGCACGACGGCCAGTGCCAGAAAGCCCGCCAGATAGACCAGCCCGAGCAGCAGGAACACCAGGATCAGCCGGTGCGAGGTGGCCAGCGAGGCCATGACGGCCGCCATCGCGGGGCGCGAGGCATAGCCCTTGGCTTCGTCCATGATCATCATGCCGGCCGCATTGGCACCATAAAACAGCACGGCGTAGCCGAGCAGGGCAAAGAGCACCAAGAAGATCCAGCTCACGCTGGTCAACAGGCCGCCCAGCGCAATCACCAGCGCCGTTGCAACCAGCGTTGCGAGCAGCAACAGCACGGCACGCCAGTTGCGAATGGCGTCGATGCTGTCGAGCAGCGAGCCGCTGTTTCGGATTTGTTGTGAAAGCATGGCGCTTCCTCCTGGCGTTGGTCGGCGTTGAGGGAAAAAATTGTCAATAGGGGATCAGTCCTTAGCCGCCCGGATTGCGGTTCTGCTCGTCGCGGCGGCGGTTCTCTTCGCGTATCTGCACGCACTGCGGATGGTTTCGGAACTGCGGCGTGGCGCACTGCTCGTTCAAGCACATCGCGAGGGCAATGAAGACGCGCGAGCCGCAGGCGTCCTTCGGGCTGGACGGCCCACTGGGTTGCGCCGGTGCGGCCTCCGGGGCCGGGCGCGAAGTTGCTGGTGGCGCGGGCAGTGGTTGGGGTGCGGTCGTTGCCGGGCGTGACGTGCTCGGCGGTGGCGGCAGTGGCAATGGCGTGGCGCTCTGCGGGGCCGGCCGCGCGACTGGTGGTGGCGGTGGCCGTGATGTGGCAGGCGGCGGCGGCAGCGGCAATGGCCGCGTTGCGGCCCCGGGCGGAGTGGCCTCCGATCGGGGTTGGGTTGGCTGCGGCACCGCCGCGGGCGGTTGAGGAGGCGCCGGCGGCGGCAAAGGCATCGGGGCAGGTGCCGGGGCAGGCGTTGGGGCCGGGGCCGGCGGTGGCTCGGGCGCGGGTGCCGGCGGCGCAGGCTCGACAGGGGCGGCCGGAGGCGCAGCAGGAGCGGGCATTGGCGCCGGGACAGGCGCCGGCACGGTAGCGGCTGGCGATTTGTCGCGTTGCGTCCACCAATAGCCGCCGCCTGCGGCGAGCGCGATCACGGCCACTGCAATGCCGCCAATCAGCAGGGCCTTGCTGCCGCCCTGGCCGGGTACCGGCGCCGCGGGAAACGCCGGCGGCTGGGTCCGCGCAAACGCCGGAGGCTGGGCCGCAGGCTTGGGGGCGGGCGTGGGAACCGGCGCCGGTGCGGGCGCAAAGACGGCGGCCGGCGGCGTTGCCGGTCGTGGCGCGACGGGCGCGGCCGGCACTGGCGCTGGCGCTGCGCTGGCCGGGGCGGTGATCGCCGGCTTGACGCGGGCCAGCATGGTGCCGCACTTCTTGCAGAACTTGGCACCCGGGTCGTTGGCTTGGCCACAGGCCTGGCAATTGAACTTGTCCGTCAAGTCAGCGCTTGCCACGGCGGGAGCGACGGGGGCGGAAGGCGGTGGTGGCGGTGGTGGTGGCGGAGATGCGGCCGACGAGTCGGCCGGGGGCGCCGCAGCGGTCAGGCGGCCGCCGCATTTTTTGCAGAACTTCGCGGTCAGGCTGTTTTCAGTAGCGCACTGGGGACAGACATTCACCATACACACAACCCTCCTGCATATTGTTGCCGTTGGGCGCGGCGGCAATGCAAGATGCAGCGCGCCGGTACCGTTTGGCCGCTGAATGCTAGCAAACTTCCTGCCTGCCGGGCAATTTCTCTGAGGATCGCGGCCGATTTCGGGCGTGCGGCGCAGGGCCCGATAATCGGTGCCGATGGAAACCCTTGCCCTTTTGATCGACTTTATCCTGCACGTGGACAAGCACCTTGAGGTCTTTGTTGCGAACTACGGTGCCTGGGTCTATGCGCTGTTGTTTTTGATCATTTTTGTCGAGACCGGCGTCGTGGTCATGCCATTTCTTCCGGGTGATTCGCTGCTGTTCGTGGTGGGTGCGATGTGCGGTGTCGGGTTGATGAACTTTTCCGTCTCGGTCGGCCTGTTGTTTGCCGCGGCCGTGCTGGGCAACCAGTCGAACTACGCCCTGGGCCGCTACTTCGGCCCCAAGGTGTTCCAGTGGGAAGACTCGAAGTTTTTCAACAAGCGAGCGTTCAACCAGGCGCATGCCTTCTATGAGCGCTACGGCGGCATCACCATCGTCGCGGCGCGCTTCATGCCGTTCTTGCGCACCTTTGCGCCCTTTGTGGCGGGCGTGGCCCAGATGACCCGCAGCAAATTCACCTTCTACGACGTGACCGGCGGCGCACTGTGGGTGGGCGGCATCATCACCATCGGTTATTTCTTCGGCAATATCCCGTTCGTGAAAATGAACCTGGACAAGATCATCTGGGCGATGATCCTGATCCCCGGAGTGGTCGTCCTCTATGGCGCATGGAAAGCACGGCGCAAGGCCGCGACGGCGGGCTGACCGGGTGGTGGATAGTGTGAACGCCACTGGTAAAAAATGATAAGTTAGCTTATCATCTCGCCAGGACGACAGCGGCCGCGGCCGCAACGAAGAGGCGACACCATGAACGCACCGCAAACCCTTTCGCGCTGGAGCCAGCCTGGCTCCAGCCGCGTGCCTTTCTGGGTCTATACCGACGCCCAGCTCTACCAGCGTGAACTCGACGCGGTTTTCTACGGCAAGCACTGGTGCTACGTGGGCCTGGCAATCGAGGTGCCGAATGCGGGCGACTACAAGCTGAGTTTTGTGGGCGAGCGCCAAGTGATCCTGGTGCGCGACCGCGTGGCGCCCAAAGACCGGGGCATTGACCACGGCATCCGCGTGGTTGAAAACCGCTGCGCACACCGCGGCGTGCGCTTTTGCCAGGAGCCGCACGGCAACGCGCGTAGTTTCGTCTGTCCGTACCACCAGTGGACCTACAAGCTCAATGGCGATCTGGCCGGCCTGCCGTTCAAGGATGGCGTGAAGGATGGCGACTGCGTGAATGGCGGCATGCCTGCGGACTTCGACCTCAGCCAGCATGGCCTGACCAAGCTGCGCGTCGCCGTACTGCACGGGCTGGTATTTGCGACTTTCAGCGAAGACACGGAGCCGCTGGAGGAGTACCTGGGGCCGAATGTGATGCCCTGGCTGGACCGGATCTTCAAGGGCCGCCAGCTGACGCTGTTGGGCTACAACCGCCAGCGCATTCCAGGCAACTGGAAGCTGATGATGGAGAACATCAAGGATCCGTACCACCCTGGCCTGCTGCACACCTGGTTCGTCACCTTCGGCCTGTGGCGGGCCGATCAGAAAAGCCGCATGGTGATGGATGCGCAGGGCCGGCATGCGGTGATGATTTCGCGCCGCAACGATGGTGGCCAGGCCGCGGTCACCGAGGGCGTGACCTCGTTCAAGGCCAACATGACCTTGCACGACGACCGGCTGCTCGACGTGGTGCCCGAGGCATGGTGGAAGGTGCCCGATCCTGCCGACCCCGGCAAGGAAATCATGCCCACGGTCACCATGATCACGCTGTTCCCCAGCCTGATCATCCAGCAGCAAGTCAACTCGCTTTCCACCCGCCACATCGTGCCGCGCGGTGAGGGCGAGTTTGATTTCGTCTGGACCCACTTCGGCTTTGCCGACGACAGCGAAGAGATGACCCGGCGCAGGCTGCGCCAGGCCAATCTGTTCGGCCCCGCGGGTTTTGTGAGTGCCGATGACGGCGAGGTGATCGAGTTCAGCCAGCAGGGTTTCAGCCAGTGGGGCGAGAGCGGCAGCACCTTGTGCGAGCTCGGTGGCACCGGCACGGAAATGACCGAGCACATGGTGACCGAGACCCTGATCCGCAGCATGTACGCTTACTGGAAGAAGGTGATGGCGGTATGACGCTCGAGCATCTGTTGCTGCAACACGAGGTCGACCAGCTCAATGCCGCCTACGCGGCCGCGCTGGATGAAAAGCGCTTTGACGATTGGCCTGGGTTTTTCGTGGAGAGCGGAAAGTACACCGTACAAGCCCGTGAAAATTTCGACCGCGGCCTGCCCTTGGCGCTGATTGCGCTGGAGAGCCAGGGCATGATGAAAGACCGCGTCTACGGCATCACACAGACCATCTTCCACGGCCCGTACTACATGCGGCATGTCATCAGCCCCGCGCGCCTCCTGTCGCAGGACGGTGGCATTGTCAAGGCGCAGGCCCACTACGCGGTGTTCCGTACCAAGCCCGGCGACAGCAGTGAAGTCTACAACGTGGGCCGCTACATCGACGAATTGGTGCGCACCGACGGCGGCCTCAAATTTGCCAGCCGCCTGTGCGTCTATGACAGCGAGATGGTGCTCAACTCGCTGATTTATCCGGTGTAGCGTTTTCGTGCCGGGTCATTCCGCGTTATCTGCGGTCCTGGCGCTTGCCCAATTCATGACCGATCAAGGCGCCTGCAGCGGCGCCACCAATCGTGGCACCGGTACCACCCACGGCACTGCCCAGAACGCCGCCGGCAACAGCGCCCACGCCGGTACCGATCTGTGCGCTCGTCGGATTGGAAGCGCAACCCGTCATCGCGATCGTCGAAGCGGCAGCAAGTGCCAGCAGAAGTTTCGTGCTCATATCGCTCACCTTTTGTTGAGAGAAGAAAGACAGGCGCAACGCGAGAGGCGGATGCTTGTGTTGCCTGTACGTTCACTCTAGGGCGAAGGGAGGTCGGTGGGTGTAGGAGAACGCGGACGGGCCCTGTCGGCGCGGGAGACGGCGTCCGGAAGGCCATGCCGTGCGAGTGGGCTGCCTCAAGAAGCTTTTCCGAGTGCTTTCCCGGCCTTTCGCGCGCTGGCGCTGCGCGCTGCGAGGCCATCCACCATGTCCGAATTCATCGGCGCGCGGCTGTAGATATTGTTGATGTGAACCAGCTGCGTCAGCATTTCCATGAAACGGCGCTGGTCGGGCCGGCTCAAGGGGGCCAGGATGCGTTGGTCGCTGCGTTCCAGCAGCGGCAGCACCTGCTTGAGCAGGGCGCGCCCGGCGTCGGTGATGTTCAGCTGGTTGGTACGCCGATCGGTTTCCGAGCGGTCGCGCGTGATCAGCTCCTTTTCCACGAGCCGGTCGATGATCTTGACGAGGGTGGTCTTGTCCATCGCGATCAGGTTGCTCAAGGAGGCCTGGTCGATGCTGGGAACCACCTCGATCATGTTGAGCGCCGCGTACTGGCGTGGCGTCAGGTCCAGGTGGCCGATCTCTTCGAGGAACAGGGCGACGGAGATCTGGTTCAGGCGGCGGATCAGGTGGCCGGGCCGGGAGAGGAAGGCATCGAGGGGCATTCAGTTAGTGTACAAACTATGTGTGTGCGATTCAAGATCGCACGAATCGATAGAACGCATGAATCGAGGCCCTGTCGCTTACAGCGCGCGGCTGCGGGCCAGGGGCGGGTTGTTCGCGAAGTAGCGGCGGATGCCGCGCATGACGGCGTCGGCCAGCTGGTCCTGGTAGGCGTCGCTGCGCAGCTTGGCTTCTTCTTCGGGGTTGCTGATGAAGGCGGTCTCCACCAGCACACTCGGGATGTCGGGTGCCTTGAGCACGGCGAAGCCGGCTTGCTCCACGCGCGGCTTGTGCAGCCGGCCGACGTTGCCGATCTCGCCAAGCAGGGCGCCGCCGAGCTTCAGGCTATCGTTGATCTGCGCGGTGGTGCTCATGTCCAGCAGGGCGCGCTGTACCTCGGCGTCCTTGGCCTTGACGTTGACGCCGCCGATCAGGTCGGCCTTGTTCTCCTTGTCGGCCATCCAGCGTGCCGCGCTGCTGGAGGCCGCGCCCTGGCTCAGGGCGAACACGCTGGCGCCGCGCGCGCTGGGCGTGAAGAAGGCATCGGCGTGGATGCTGACGAACAAATCGGCCTGCACGCGGCGCGCCTTCTGTACCCGCACATGCAGCGGCACGAAGAAGTCGGCGTCGCGCGTGAGAAAGGCGCGCATCGCCGTCTGGCCGGTGGGGCCATTCAAGGTCGTGGCATTGATGCGGTCGCGCAGGCGGTGGGCGATTTGCAGCACCACGTCTTTTTCGCGCGTACCGCCGGGGCCGATGGCGCCGGGGTCTTCACCGCCGTGGCCTGGGTCCAGTGCGATGACGATGAAGCGGTCGGTTTTCTGCAGTGAAGCTTCCTTCCCGTGCTCCCCGCTTGCGATGGGCGCGGGCGCGTCGGGCCTTGGTGTTGCCGCAGGCCGGCGCGAATGCTGGGCGATCAGCTCGCCAAGCGGGTCAACCGCGGGATGCGGCGCTTCGGCCACAGGACGCTGCGCGTCTTTCAAGCGTTCGGCAATCAGGTCCGCCAGCGGATCGGCGGCCTGGGTGGGGTAAAGATCAAACACCAGCCGGTGCTGGTAGGCCGCAACCGGGGGCAGGGTGAATACCTGCGGCAGGATTGGTTGCTTCAAGTCCACCACCAGGCGCACGACATTGGGCGCGTTCTGGCCGACGCGGATGCCCGCGATGTTCGGGTCGTCGGGCTTGACCTTGGCCACCAGCTCGCGCAGCGCCGGGTTCAGGTCGATGCCTTCGATGTCCACCGCCAGCCGGGGCGGGGTGGCGACAAAGAATTGCCTGGCCTTGAGTTCGCCGTCGGACTCGATCGTTACGCGCGAATAGTCCGGCGCGGGCCAGATGCGCACCGCCACGATGGTGGCGCCGCGCGCGATCTGCTGCGTCCCCAGCAGCAGGACCAGGGTGCTGCCTTGCAGCAGCGCGCG
>DATILI010000002.1:0-3269 GCA_035476635.1 Burkholderiaceae bacterium
GGGCGGCTGGACCAAGAGCGGCGACAAGTACGTGCGCAATGCCGACGGCAGCTACACCTACGGCGGGCGCAGCGACGACATGCTCAAGGTGAGCGGCATCTACGTGTCGCCGTTCGAAGTGGAAGCGACGCTGGTGCAGCACCCGGCGGTGCTGGAAGCCGCGGTGATCGGCATCAACGACACCGACGGCCTGACCAAGACCAAGGCCTTCGTCGTGCTCAAGGCCGGCGAGGCCACCAATGAGGCGGAACTCAAGGCCTTCGTGAAGGACCGCCTCGCACCCTACAAGTACCCCCGCGCGATCGAGTTCGTGGCCGATCTGCCCAAGACCGCGACGGGGAAGATCCAGCGGTTCAAGCTTCGCGAGCGGGAGAGCGGCGGCAGTTAGCGCGCACGGTTGTCACTCCAAACCCATAGCAGGGCGGGATCAGGCCGGCGGGGCACTCTGCGCAGCGAATGTCTCCCGGCGCCGGCCTCCCGCCGCCGGGGGACACGAGTGGAGCCGGCCACCCGGCATCCATGGCCCCACCCGGGACCGCCGCCTGTGTGCGCCTGCTCGGCGCCCGGCCGGTGAACTGCGCGCTGGCAGAATAGCCGCCGGAGGGCTTCCCGCTTGCAACAACTCTATCCCGCACTCGCCACTGTCGTGGCCTACCTGATCGGCTCACTCTCGTTCGCCGTCATCGTCAGTCGCCTCATGGGGCTGAACGACCCGCGCACTTTCGGCAGCAAGAACCCGGGGGCCACCAACGTGCTGCGCTCGGGCAACAAGGCCGCCGCCATCATCACGCTGCTGCTGGACGCGCTGAAGGGCTTCCTGCCGGTACTGGCCGTGCGGATGTTCGGCAGGGCCTATGGGCTGGAAGACGGCACCGTGGCCCTGGTGGGGCTCGCGGCGTTCCTGGGCCACCTGTATCCGGTGTTCTTCCGCTTCCAGGGGGGCAAGGGCGTGGCCACGTTCATCGGCGTGGTGTTCGGCATCCACCCGCTGTTGGGGCTCGCGACCGGCGCCACCTGGCTGATCATCGCGTACTTCTTCCGGTATTCGTCGCTGGCGTCCCTGATCTCGGCCGCGTTCGCGCCGGTGTACTACCTGCTGGGCGATCGCATCCAGTGGTATTCGGACCGCGGCGTCGCGATGGCGCTCTTCGCCATGGCCATGCTGCTCGCGTACCGGCATCGCGAAAATATCAACCGCCTGCTGCAGGGCAAGGAATCGCGCCTGGGCGCGAAGAAATCATAACTCTGCCGCTACGGGTCGCCGGGAGCGTCTGGCACCTGGTTACAGTGATTCGAGATCATCCTAGCACCATCCACTTGGATGGTGCTAGGATGACTCCATGCCAGCCCGAAGCGCCAATCCCGTTGCCAAGCCCAAGCCCGTCGATGAAAAACTGACGATCAACATCGGCTGTGTGGACCTCGGCCAGATCGACCTGCTGGTGCAGGAGGGCTTTTATGCCAACCGCACCGACCTGATCCGCACCGCCATCCGCAACCAGCTCGCCGGCCATCAGGAGGTGGTGCGGCAGATGGTGACGCGCAAGACGCTGGTGCTGGGCATACAGCACTACAGCAGCGCCGACCTGGAAGCCGTCAGGGCGGCCGGGCAGACGCTTCAGATCAGGGTACTGGGGCTTGCCTCCATCGCCCTGGACGTCACGCCCGCGCTGGCCCTGTCCACCATCGAATCCATCACCGTGCTGGGTGCGCTGCACGCCAGCCCGGCCGTGAAGGCGGCATTGCGGGGCCGCACTGCGGCCCCATGAACGCGCCCATCACCAGGAGCTCAACATCATGAACCCTCACTTCCAGAAATTGATGAGCCAGGCCACCCGCCTCACCGGCAGCGGCCGTTTGCAGGCGGCCACCGCCGCGATCCAGTCGGCGTTGGCCGCCGCTGGCCTGACCCGGGCGGCCCCGACCCCCGCGTTCAAGGACGTGATCGACGTCCAGGCCCGGGAACTGCCATCCGACGCGCGGCAAGGCGTGGAGGCGCCCGTTGCTGAAGGCTTCATCGCGGGCAGCCACGCGGGCGCAGGCCTGCGCCGCGACTACAAGCTCTACATTCCGCCCGCGGCGGGGGAGCAGCCTTTGCCGCTCGTGGTCATGCTGCATGGCTGCACACAGGATCCGGACGACTTCGCCGCGGGCACGGCCATGAACGAGGCGGCGCGCGCGCAGGGTTTTTACGTGCTGTACCCGGCGCAATGCCGCCGGGCGAATCCGCAGGGCTGCTGGAACTGGTTCAAGCACAGCCACCAGCAAAGAGGGCGGGGCGAGCCGGAACTGCTGGCGGGCATGACGCGCGCCGTGATGGCCGAGCACGCCATCGACCCGAGCCGCGTGTATGTGGCGGGCCTGTCCGCCGGGGGCGCGATGGCGGCCGTGCTGGGGCTCGCCTATCCGGAGCTCTACGCGGCCATCGGCGTGCACTCGGGCCTGGCAGCAGGCGCCGCCACCGACCTGCCCAGTGCCCTGGCCGCGATGAAGAACGGCAGTGCCGCGGAGCCGGACTCGGCGCACGGCCGGCCGACCATCGTCTTTCACGGCGATGCGGACGGCACGGTGCACCCTGCCAACGCCGACCGCATCGTGGCAGCCTGCGCCGGCGCCACGGCCAGGGCGGAGTCGCAGCATGTGCAAGGGGAGGGCGGCCGCGCGAGTACGCGGCGCATCTACACCGACACGCAAGGCCAGGCCATCGCGGAGCATTGGCTGGTGCACGGTGCGCCGCACGCGTGGTCGGGCGGAAGCCCCCACGGCTCCTACACCGACAGCCGCGGGCCCGACGCCACCGCCGAGATGCTGCGTTTCTTCCTCGCGCGCCCGCGCCGGCCGCTGCAGTAGGTCAGCAGCTTCATTCCGAAAACAGCTCGAACACCACGCCGCGCAGCCATTGATTGGCGGGCGCCTTATGGAACTTGGCGTGCCAGAAGACGTTGATGGCCACTTCCGGCAAGGCGGCGGGATGCGTCACGAAAGTCAGGTTGAACGGTTGCACCATGCGCTCGGCGAAGCGCTGCGGCACCGTGGCCACCATGTCGGTGGCCTGCAGGATATGGCCCACGGCCACGAAGTGCGGCACCGTGAGGCTGATGCGGCGCTCCACGCCACTGCGCTTGAGCACTTCGTCCACCTTGCCGTGGCCCGTGCCCTCGGAGATGACCAGCAGGTGCTCGGCGGCGCTGAACTCGGCGATGGATACCTTGCGCTTGTCCAGCGGGTGCCCCTTGCGGAACATGCAGACATAGCGTTGCCTGAAAAGC
>DATILI010000003.1:0-3947 GCA_035476635.1 Burkholderiaceae bacterium
CTTCAGCGCGTTGCCGCCGGTGGTGGTTTCGGGGCTGCCGAACATCACGCCGATCTTCATGCGGATCTGGTTGATGAAGATCACCATGCAGTTGGTCTTCTTGATGGTGGCGGTGAGCTTGCGCAGCGCCTGGCTCATCAGCCGGGCCTGCAGGCCGGGCAGCGAGTCGCCCATTTCGCCTTCGATTTCGGCCTTGGGCGTGAGCGCCGCGACCGAGTCGATGACGATCAGGTCCACTGCGCCCGAACGCACCAGCGAGTCGACGATTTCCAGTGCCTGCTCGCCGGTATCCGGCTGGCTGATCAAGAGCTCCTGCAGATTGACGCCCAGCTTCTGCGCGTACTGGATGTCCAATGCGTGCTCGGCGTCGACAAAGGCGCAGGTACCGGCCTGCTTTTGCATCTGGGCGATGACCTGCAAGGTCAGCGTGGTCTTGCCCGAGGATTCCGGGCCGTAGATCTCGATCACGCGGCCGCGCGGCAGGCCGCCGACGCCCAAGGCGATGTCCAGCCCGAGCGAACCGGTGGAAACCACCTGGATGTCCTCGATCACCTCGCCTTCGCCCAGGCGCATGATGGTGCCCTTGCCGAATTGCTTTTCGATTTGCGCCAGGGCAGCCTGCAAGGCCTTGGCTTTTTCACTGTTGGCGGCGAGGCCCTTGACCGGTGCGTCCATAAAAATCTCCTTGAAAATCAATGTGTTGGGCGAATCATCCTCTGCAATTAACTACAGGCTGGATGCTTGAACAGTAGTCTAACGCGGCAAGTCGAATCAAGTAAACAGGATTTTTAGTCAGTTTGCCTTACCATTCGACTCCATGGACCAAACCATGGGCGCCACTGCGGAAGATGGCTGGCGGCAGCAGCACCTGGGCTACCTGCTGGGCCAGGCGGCGCGCCGCTTCGACGAACGCGTTCTGACCTTGATGGCGCGCAATGTCGACGTGCCGCTGGCCTTGGCCAACCTCGCGGCGCGCGCCCAGGTCAGCGCAGCGCACATCCACATCACGCGCCACCTTGCACGCGAAGGCGCGCGCCTGACCGAGCTTGCCACCCGTGCGGGCATGAGCAAGCAGGCCATGGGCGACCTGGTCGGCCAGTGCGAGGCCTGGGGCCTGGTCACGCGCGCGCCTGATCCGCTGGACGCGCGGGCGCGGCGCGTGTGCTTCACGCCAACCGGCCTGGCCTGGTTGCAGGCCTTCAAGGATGCCGTGGCGCAGGCACAGGACGAATTCCGCGCGGAAGTCGGTGCCGAGGTGGCCACCGTGGTCATGATCGGGCTGGAGGCCTATGCCACCGGATGAACCGGACAACCCTGTCCGCCTCACGTAAGTCGCCCAAGCCTAGAATTTGACCACCAAGACGCCCAGCATCCCTACCCAGGCGCGCACCAGGAGACAGCCATGCGAATTCTCATTGCCGAAGACGACCAGGTACTGGCGGACGGCCTGCTGCGCACCCTGCGCAGTTCCGGCGCCGCGGTGGACCATGTGGCCGACGGTTCGCAAGCCGACGCGGCGCTGATGGCCAATACCGAGTTCGACCTGCTGATACTCGACCTTGGCCTGCCCAAGATGCACGGCCTGGAGGTGCTCAAGAAACTGCGCGGCCGCGGCTCCTCGCTGCCGGTGCTGATCCTGACCGCCGCCGACAGCGTGGAAGAGCGCGTCAAGGGCCTGGACTACGGTGCCGACGACTACATGGCCAAGCCATTCAGCCTGCAGGAGCTTGAAGCCCGCGTGCGCGCCCTGACCCGGCGCGGCATGGGCGGTACCAGCAACAGCATCAAGCACGGGCCGCTGGTGTACGACCAGGCCGGGCGCGTTGCCACCATCGACGGCAAGATGATCGAACTCTCGGCGCGTGAGCTCGGCCTGCTGGAAGTCCTGCTGCAGCGCGCCGGGCGCCTGGTCAGCAAGGACCAGCTCGTCGAGCGCCTCTGCGAGTGGGGCGAAGAGGTAAGCAACAACGCCATCGAGGTCTACATCCACCGCCTGCGCAAGAAGATCGAGAAGGGGCCGATCCGCATCGCCACTGTGCGCGGCCTGGGCTATTGCCTGGAGAAGATTCCTGGTTGAAGGCCCGACGCCGATGCCGAGCCCAGGACCGTCCCGCTGAACGCCCCAGGCTCCAACCATGGCCCTCAAACTCTTTCAGCGCGAACAACGCTCGCTGTTTGGCGAGATCCTGGACTGGATGCTCACGCCGCTGCTGCTGTTGTGGCCCGTGAGCCTGGCGCTGACCTGGCTGGTGGCCCAGGGCATCGCCAACAAGCCGTTCGACCGCGCGCTCGAGTACAACGCGCAGGCGCTGGCACAGCTCATCACCGTGCAGCAAAACCGGGTGCAGTTCAACCTGCCGCAGCCGGCCAGTGAAATCCTGCGCGCCGACGACTCCGACCTGGTGTACTACCAGGTGCTGGGCGCACGCGGCGAGTTCCTCAGTGGCGAGCGCAGCTTGCCACTGCCGCCCGAGGAGGAAAAGCCGATGCTGGGCGAAGTGCGGCTGCGCGACGACGAGATGCGCGGACTCGAGGTGCGCGTGGCCTACGTCTGGGTCCAGCTGCCGCTCGCAGGCGCGCAACCGGCACTGGTGCAGGTTGCGGAGACCCGCGAGAAGCGCTCGGTGCTGGCGACCGAGATCATTAAAGGCGTGATGCTGCCGCAGTTCGTCATCCTGCCGCTGGCCGTGCTGCTGGTCTGGCTGGCGCTGGCGCGCGGCATCAAGCCGCTGAATCTGCTGGAAGAGCGCATCCGCGCGCGCCGCCCCGACGACCTGAGCCCGCTGGACGAGAAGGTGGTGCCGATGGAGGTGGCGCCACTGGTGTCTTCGGTCAACGATTTGCTGAACCGCCTGAAGGATTCGATTGCCACGCAAAAGCGCTTCCTGGCCGATGCCGCGCACCAGCTCAAGACGCCGCTGGCGGGTTTGCGCATGCAGGCCGACCTTGCGCAGCGCGAAGGCGCCAACACCGACGAGCTCAAGCAGTCGCTCAAGCAGATTGGCCGCTCCAGCATTCGCGCCACGCATACCGTCAACCAGTTGCTGGCGCTGGCGCGCGCGGAAAGCAGCGGCGCCAGCCTGGCACGCCAGCCCTGCGACCTGGCGCGGCTGACGCTCGAAGTCGTGCAGGATTCGGTGCCACGCGCGCTGGAAAAACGCATTGACCTCGGCTATGACGGCACCCAGCCGGGCGACCCCGGTGTATCGCTGAACGGCAACCCGACCCTGCTCAAGGAACTGGTGCGCAACCTGGTGGACAACGCTATCAACTACACGCCTTCAACCGATAGCAAGCCCGGCGTCATCACCGTGCGCGTGCTGGCCGACACCTTTGGCAAGGTGTTGCTGCTGCAGGTGGAAGATTCCGGCCCGGGCATCGCGGAAGCGGAAAAGGATCTGGTGTTCCAGCCTTTTTACCGCTCGCTGGGCAGCGAAGTCGACGGCTCGGGCCTGGGCCTGCCGATCGTGCTGGAAATCGCACGCCAGCATGACGCCGAGGTCAGCATGGAAGACACGCACCCCGGCCAGACCCCGCCCGGCACCCGCTTCAGCGTGCGCTTTCCGGCTCGTGCGGCGGAAGCGGCGCCCGCGGACGATGCCTCGGCTTGAGCCGGTGGCGACTAAGGCTTGTACAGGTTGAGCTGTAGCCGCTCGCGTTCGATCACGCGCAGCACCGCCGGCACGGCCGCCACACGCTGCACCAGCGCCTGCAGATTGGCAAAGCCGGCCGGATCGATGCCCGCAATGCTGCCCCAGCGCAAAAGCGTGAGCGCATAGGCGTCCAGCGGGCCAAATCGGTCAGCACCAAGGTATTGCCTGCCCTCGGCAAAGGCCGCGCACGCCATCGCTTCCAGCTCCTGCAGCATGCCGCGAAAGAGTTGCGTGTTGAACGTCTTGAGTTCAGCGTGCGCTTGCGCATCGCCGCTGAACTTGTGCGGCATGAAG
>DATILI010000004.1:0-9950 GCA_035476635.1 Burkholderiaceae bacterium
TGCATCACTGGCAACAGCAGGTGTGAACGCCGCGACGCCTCCATATGAATGCGATTGCGCGCCTTGACGCGAGGGCCGGCAGAGCCTTCGGGCGCGCCCGTATTCGGGTTCACGTCAAAGCGCGGAAAGTTGCTGCTTGAAATGTCCAGCCGGATGCGGTGGCCCTTCTTGAACAGGTTCGACGTGGGCATGGGCTCGATCGTGATTTCAGCGATCTCTCCGCAGGACAGCATCTCGGGGTTCTCCCAGGATTTGCGGTAGCGGCAGCGCAAGATGCCGTCGGTGACGTTCATGGCGTAGCCCTGCGGGTAGTCGGCGCTGGGCGGATAGAGGTCGATGAGCTTGGCCGTGAAATCGGTGTCCGGCGCGCTCGATGAAATCCACAGCTTGATCAGCACCGGCCCCGTGACCTCCAGGTCTTGCGCCAAGGGCTCCGACCGGAACACCAGGACGTCCTCGCGCTCGGCCAATGGGCCATGCGGAGAACGCGCGCCGAAGATGCCTTCGTGCGTGCGCTGGTCAAAGGCGCCGGCGGTCATCAGCGGTTCGCCGGAGGTGATGGAGCCGCCGATCGTGGGCACGGGGTTCGAGGGGTCGAATTCGTACTCGAGCACACCGCTCTGCTCCCCGGACCCAGGAGCAACATCGTCCAGGCTGCCATCGGCGTGCAAATACCAGGGCACGAACTGCGTACCCGGCACCGGCCAGTCGCCCGCGCTGAGCCAGCAACCCCCGTGATCGAGCCGGCCTTGCGCCGTGCGCGTGCCCGAACCTCCGCCCATGCGGAAGTAGCGCACCGCCGGGTCGTCCCTCGTTTCCCCCATCGATTGGGCGGCCGGCCCTCGAAGCCAGCGGCCGAACCAGGCCAGGCGCATCTGCACATAGTCATCGGCCAACACCCCATCCAGTTGCGCCTGCGGCCCGAAGTCGACATCACCGGCGTGGGTGACGCTGCGCTCGCCGTGCGTCCAGGGCCCGAGCACCATGCGGGCAATGCCTTTCTCGCGGCGCGAGATGCCGAGGTAGTTGTCGGCAGTCGTCTGGGCGTAGGGGTCCCACCAGCCGCACATCAGCAGGACCGGGATGCCGTCGAAAGAATCGTAGTGGCCGGCCGCGTACAGCTCGGGTTGGCGCCAGTAGTCATCGAAGCTGCCGCGCTCCCACTGCTCGAACAGATAGTCTTCGTATTCAGGCACCCACTTCAGCGGCGAATGACCACGTTGCCATGGCAGTGCCGCGAACCAGGTGGCGATGTCTTCCGACGCGAGCGCCTGCAGCGCCAAGCCGTCGCGCCCGGCGTGCCCGGCCTGGCCCGCCTGCAGGGCATTCCTGTAGGCCCAGGTGGCTTGCTTGAGTTCAAAGGCGCCGCCATGCCGGATGCCGCCACGGTAGGCATTGGCAAAACCGCCGCATTCGAGGAACATCGCCGCCAGTCCGGCGGGCCGCTGGCTGGCCAGCGCGGTCTGGGTGTGGGCGGCATAGGAAAGGCCGTAGGTCCCCACCTGGCCATCGCACCAGGGCTGGCTGGCAAGCCAGGCCAGCGTGTCGGCGCCGTCGTTCGCTTCGCCCAGGTATTTTGTGAACCGCCCTTCGGAATCGAATCGACCGCGGCAGTCCTGCACCACCACCGCGTAGCCATGCCGCGCGAACTGCGCGGCCACCTCGCCGCGGCGCAGCGGCTCGGGGTGGCGTGCGCTGCGCTCGCGCCGGGTCTCGGCGTTGCGGCCGTAGGGCGTGCGTTCCAGCAGCACCGGGAACGGGCCGGGCGCCGCGGGCAGGTACACATCCGTGGCCAGGCGCACGCCGTCGCGCATCGCCACCATGGTCGTGGTCTTCGCCACGTCCATCACTTCGCCTTGGTTTTCTTTTGAGATTGTTTGCGTCATGCGCGGGCCATCATTCCACTTTGAGGTTGCGGTCCTTGATGATCTTGGACCAGCGTGCCGTGTCTTCCTGGATGAAGCGGGCCAGTTCCTGCGCGCTGGTGGGCGCGGCATCGGCGCCCTGCTCCGTCAATTGCCGCAGCACCTCCGGGTCGGCCAGTACGCGTTGCAGCGCGGCGCTGACCTTGGCGACGATCTCCGGCGGTGTGCGCGCCGGGGCGAACAGCGCATACCAGATGTCGTATTCGAAGCCCGTAACGCCGGCCTCGGCCATGGTCGGCACATCGGGCAAGGCGCGCGTGCGCTTGGCGCTGGCCACGGCCAACGGCACCAGCTTGCCGCTCTTGACGTGGTGCGCCACGCTGGGCAGGGCATTGATGCCCAGATGGACATGGCCTCCCATCAATTCGTTGACCGCTGGCGCGCCGCCCTTGTACGGGATGTGCACCATGTGCGTGCCGGTCAGGGCCTGGAGCATCTCCATCGACAGGTGGCCGGGCGTGCCCGACCCGCTGGAGCTGTAGTCCAGGCGGCCGGGCTTTTGCTTGGCCAATGCAATCAACTCCTTGACCGAACGCACGCCCAGCGAAGGGTGGGCGGTAAGAATCGGCACGTTGATCAGCACGCGGCCGACGGGCACGAAATCGCGCGTGGGGTGGTACGGCAGCTTGCTTTTGAGCAAGGGCCCCGTGACCATGCTGGAGCCGGCGCCCAGCAGAAAGGTGTAGCCATCGGCCTGTGCCATTGCCGCCGCCTGGATGCCGGGCACCGCGGCCTTGTTGTCGATCACCATGGGCTGGCCCAGCTCGGCCCCGAGCTTGAGCGCCACCACCCGCATCGCGTTGTCGGCTGCCGCGCCGGCCGGGAACGGCACCACGACGCGTATCGGCTTTTCCGGGTAAGCGGCCGCCTGTGCGCCTTGAACCACCAGGGCGGCCAGCACCGCCGCCAGAACTTGTTTGATGTTGGTCATGGCTTTGCTCAGAAGCTGTGCTTGATACCGGCGCCAATCGCACGGATGGCTACGTTGCTGCGGCTCGAATCGACGCCGTCGCGATCGACAAACGCGCGCAATTCGGTGCGCTTGGACATGGCATAGGTATAGGCAAGCTGCTGGCGCTTGCGCTTGCCGACGAGGGAGGTCTGCACTTCGCGTTCCATGAGGTTGAGCACCACCGAATGCGCATTCTGGCTGTATTTCGCGCCGACGATCCAGTAGTCCACGTCGCGGCGGCTGGTCGCCGTGTTCTTGTAGGTGTCCCTGCCAACCAGGACATACGGCGAAACCGGGCCGAAGGCATAGCGCACGCCGGCCTGCCATTTGTCCGAGAACTCGTTGGCCAGCAGCCCGCCGGGACGCGAGTCCCTGGCAAAGCCAATGCCGGTGTTCAGGTTTTTATCGGCGTAGCTGAACCCCAGGTCAAACGATTTGGCGCCGTTTTCCACGTCCGGGGTCGCCGGCGCACCGCGCATGTAGTAGCGCGCGCGAACGTCGAAGCCGCCCCAGTTGGGGCTGATGTAGCCGATCGAATTGGACGTACGGTTGCGCGCGTTCAGTATCGTCGTGCCAATCGCTGTTGCCCCGGCATCGGCGGCGGCAAACGAAACAATGGAAGTCACCTGCGAGTACAGCGGTGAGCCGGTCGGGTTCGACGAATCCAGCCGGCCCAGCGCAATTGCGCCAAAGTCCCCGCGCAGCCCGACAAAGCTGTTGCGAATGGGTGTCCCGAGCGTGCCGGAATCGGCCTCGATACCAAACTCCAGGCCGAAGAAGGCACCCAGGCCACCGCCCAGGTCCTCGGTGCCACGAAAACCCAGCCGGGATGCGTTGTCGCGCAGTTCCTTTCGTTCTACCGCACCCTTGATACTGTTGACGGTCATGGTCATCAGGCCATACGTTTGTACCGATTGGGCAGCAGCCGGCGCCAGTGCGCTCATCATCAAGCCGCCGCCGATGGCAGCGGCATAAATACGGGTCTTCATTGAATCTCGCTCCTCGTCTCGTGATTGGAAAAACTGTGGGCGGGGCGGATTGTGTGGCGGGGTTTCGCAGCCCACAACGGTATGACGCTTGCGCATTGCCCTATGCGAATCGCGCGGCGCTTGCGAGGCTGCCGCGGACCTGCAAAGATGGCGCGGTCTCACGCACGTACTCCGATGAACTTCAAACAACTGGAAGCATTTCAGGCCATCATGGCCAGCGGCTCGACCACCGGCGCGGCCGAACGCCTGGGCCTGTCGCAATCGGCCGTGAGCCGCCTGCTCACGCAGTTCGAGGAAGACCTGGGCCTGCGCCTGTTCGTCCGCGAAAAAGGCCGGCTGGCGCCCACGCGCGAGGCCGAGGCCTTGCTGCAGGATGCGCATGGCCTGGTGGACTCGGCCCAGTGCTTTCGGCGTCATTCTGAGCAGTTGCGCCTGGGGGCCTTCAAGCGGCGCCTGCTGAAAGTCGCCGTGCCCAGTACGCTGGCCTCGCAACTCATGCCCTCCATTGCGCAGGAATTCATGCGTGCGCATCCCGAGGTCGTGCTGGAGGTGCTGTCCGGCTCCTATACCGACACCGAGCGCGCCATCCTGAGCCGCGACGCCGACGTCGGTCTGGTTCGCCTGCCGATGGAGATGCAGGGCCTGCGCGCCAATGCCTGCCTGGAGTCGGACGCCGTGTGCATCATGCCCAAGGGCCATGCGCTGGAAAAACTCGAGTCCGTCGGCCCGCTCGACCTGGAAGACGTCTCGCTGATCCTGCTGGGCCGCCAGCGCTCAATCCGCCACGAGATCGACATGGCGTTTCGCCAGGCGCGCGTGCTGCCGCGCGTGGCGGTTGAAGTGCACTCGGTCGGCGTGGCTTGCGGCTTCGTCGCGCAGGGACTCGGGGTCTCCGTCGTCAATGCCTTGTTGGCCAGCTATTGCAAGGACAAGGAATTTTCCAGCCGGCCGTTTCGCCCGCGCATCAGCTACCAGTTGGGCGTGGCCAGCATTGAAAACTCACCGACCGCGGCCTTGAACGACGCTTTCTCGCAGCACCTGGTCGACGCCATCCTGGCAGGCGCAGGGCCTGACGGCCACACGCGCCGCACTCACACAACGACCCACACCACGACTCACACCACGTCGCGCAAGTAGATGCCGGAGAACTGCCCCGACTTCCAGAGCCTGGCCGTTGCCTCGGTGTGCGGCAGCAACAGATGCCGCATCAGCGGCTCCAGTGCGGTGGACTGGGTGTCGGCCAGCAGGATGTAGCGGGCCTCTTCCTCGTCTTCGACCTCATTGAGGCGGCCGATCCAATCCAGTTCGACCAGGATTTCCAACACCGGCTCCAGTTGCAGCGGCTCGACCTGCAACACCTGCGCCAACTGCGGCGCACTCATGCCCCGCCGCGCTGTGGGCCGCGTCCGGTGCAGTTGCTGCAAGGCTTCCAGCGCCAGCTGGAACTGCCAGCCATGGCCACCGCCGCGCCGCGCGATACCCGTCAGCAAGGCCGGCAGATAGGCGGTGATCACGGCACCCAGCAGCACGATGACCCAGGCCACATAGATCCAGATCAACAGGATGGGCAAGGTTGCAAAAGCGCCGTAGACCGCCGAGTAAGTCGGCATCAGGCTCAGGTACACACTGAGCAGCTTCTTGGCCAGCTCGATGCCCAGGGACACGAACAGGCCTCCGGTCCAGGCATGGCCCCACTTGACCGGCGTATTGGGCACGTAGTGGTAAAGCGCTGCCGCGCCGCCCGCCAGCAGGAAGAACTCCAGCAGATCGACCAAAAACCGCACACCGCCGGGCAAGCCGCCGACCACGTCCTTGGAGGTTGAAATGGCGTACGACGTGAAGGCCAGGCTGGCACCCAGCAGCAGGGGGCCGAGTGTGATGGCCGCCCAATAGATCAGCACGCGCTGCGCCAGGCGGCGCTGCTGCTTGACCCGCCAGATCGCATTGAGCGTGCGGTCGATGGTGAGAATCAAGGCCAGCGCCGTGACCAGCACGATCGCCAGCCCGACCACGCCAAGCTTGCTGGCCTTGCTGGCAAATTGCGTGAGATAGCCCAGCACCTGGCGCGCAATGCTGTCGGGCACCAGGCTTTCGATCAGCCAGCGCTGCAGCACGTTTTGCATCTGGCCGAACATCGGAAATGCGGTGAACACGGCCAATGCCACGGTGATGAAGGGCACCAGGGCCAAGGTGGTGGTAAAGGTCAGGCTGCTGGCGGTCAGGCCCAGGCGGTCTTCGCGAAAGCGTTCGCGCAGGGTGAGCGCCGTGGTTTTCCACGGGAATTTTTGCAGGTCGTGCAGCAATTGCTCGAAGCGGACCGACAGCATGCGAAAGGACAGGGACGACATGGCCGCTATGATGCCATCGCAATGACGACACAAGACAAGACCGTACCCCTGACGCGCCTGCTGGCGGTGGGCAGTTTGCTGGCCCTGATCGTGCTGGGCCTGGCCTGGGAACTGCTGCTGGCGCCGTTGCGGCCCGGCGGATCGTGGCTGGCACTCAAGGTGCTGCCGCTGTGCATTCCGCTGGCCGGCCTGCTGAAGAACCGCATGTACACCTACCGCTGGGTCAGCCTGATGATCTGGCTGTACTTCACCGAAGGCGTAGTGCGCGCCTGGAGCGACCGCCCGCCGGGCAACTACCTGGCCTTGCTGGAAGTGCTGCTGTGCGTGATCCTGTTTGTCGCCTGCGCCCTGCATGTGCGGCTGCGGCTGCGCAATGCCAAGGCCGCCGCTACTGTTGCCGCTACTGTCGCCGCCAGCTCCGCCCGCCAGGAAACACCATGAATGATTTGCTCGAATCCCTGCGCCGCATCGTAGCCCCCGCACACGTTCTGACTGAAGGCGACCTGAGCGCCTGGGAGCACGACTGGCGCAAGCGCAGCCGCGGCCGCGCTTTGGCGGTGGTGCGCCCGGGCAGCACCGGGGAGGTCGCAGCGGTCGTCAAGGCCTGCGCCGCGGCCAACACTTCCATCGTGCCGCAGGGCGGCAACACGGGCCTGGTCGTGGGCTCGACGCCGGACGAATCGGGCACCCAGATCGTGCTGAGCCTGCAGCGCCTGAACCGGGTGCGCGCAGTGGACGCCGCCAATCTCACGATGACCGTGGACGCCGGCTGCATCCTGCAAAGCCTGCAGGAAACGGCCGAAAAGGCCGGCTTTCTGTTTCCCCTGAGCCTGGCCGCCGAAGGCAGTTGCACGATTGGCGGCAACCTCGCCACGAACGCCGGCGGCACCCAGGTCGTGCGCTACGGCAACGCCCGCGAGCTGTGCCTGGGGCTGGAAGTGGTGACCGCGCAGGGCGAGGTATGGAACGGCCTGACCGGCCTGCGCAAGGACAACACCGGCTACGACCTGCGCGATCTCTTCGTCGGCAGCGAAGGCACACTGGGCATCATCACGGCCGCGACGCTGAAGCTCTACCCCCTGCCCGCGGCGCAATTGACGGCCTGGGCGGCGGTGCCCTCGCTGGAGCAAGCCGTCACCTTGCTTGGCCTCGCGCACCGGCATCTGGGTGCGGGCCTGACCGGCTTTGAAGTCATGGGCCAGTTTGCCTTGAGCCTGGTGGCCAAGCACTATGCGCAGCAGCGCGTTCCGCTGTACCAGGACACGCCGTGGTGCGTGCTGCTGGAAAACTCCGACCACGAATCGGAAACCCATGCACGCGAACAATTCGAACGCCTGCTGGAGATGGCGCTGGAGCAAGGCTGCGTCACCGATGCCGTGGTCGCCGAAAACCTCGCGCAGGCGCATCAGCTTTGGCACGTGCGCGAAAGCATTCCGCTGGCGCAGGCCGAAGAGGGCCTCAATATCAAGCACGACATCTCGATCCCGGTGTCGCGCATCCCCGAGTTCGTGGCGGCCACCGATTCGCTGCTCGCACAGGCGATTCCCGGTGTGCGGCTGGTGAATTTCGGCCATCTGGGTGACGGCAACCTGCACTACAACGTGCAGGCACCTGAAGGCGGCGATGCGGCGGCCTTCCTGCGCGAGCAGGAAGAGCGCGTGAACGCCCTCGTCTACGATTCGGTGCAGAAATTCGATGGCTCGATCTCGGCCGAACACGGCGTCGGCAGCCTGAAGATCGACAAGCTGGAGCAGCACAAGTCGCCAGTTGCCTTGGGCCTGATGCGCCAGATCAAGCGCGCCGTGGATCCGCAGAACCTGATGAACCCGGGGCGGGTGGTGCACCCCGGGCACTAGCCCTAGCCGGGAGCAACGCCGCCTAACAGCCGCGGATCGTCCAGCCGCTCCTGGAATCCTTCCAGGAAGCGGGCCACGTCGATCCCATCCACCAGCGCGTGGTGCACCTGAACCGACACCGGCATGCGCCAATTGCCGCCCTGTTGCCGGTATTTTCCGAAGACGATCTTGGGAACCGAATCGGCGGCCGAATGCAGCGCATTGGTGAAGCTCGTGAAATGGATCCAGGGCAATACGGAATAGTGGATCAGTTCATCGCCCCCGGCGCCGGCCGCAAGCCCGGGCGCCGCTGTCCGGCGGCGGATCTCCTCCTGGCCCCGCGATTGGAAGGTGCCGAAGTCATGGACCAGCGGGAAAGTGGCAAAGGTAAAGGTGTCGTCGGGCAGCAGGATGGTCGAGCCGGCATGCACCTCATCGTGTAGCCAGACCGCTTCGTTGCGTATGCGCAGGCGAAACGCCTCTACCCCATTGGCGGCCTGCAGCGACAGGAACAGCGACGCCAGGAAAAACGAGGCCCCGCCCGGCGCCTGGCAGGCGCGACGCAGCGCGGAGACGTCGACATCCGCGTTGACGCTGAAGAACGGCTGCTGGAAATCCTTGTAGAAGGCATAGTGCTGCGCACGCTTCCAGTTCGCGAGATCGATCGTTCTGCCCATTTTCCTAACGCAGCCCCTTCTGTTGCTCAGACAGCCACATGAATCCTACGCATCATTCATGCGCATATAATTTCCACATTCAAGTCAAGGGAATCCAGCATGCTCCAGTTTGACAAGGCTCCAAAAAAAGCCACCAATCTTTCGCTCAACTCCAAGGTACTGGAAATGGCGCGCGAACTGGGAATGAATGTATCGCAGACCGTCGACGCCTTGTTGGCCGAGGAAGTCAAGCGCCTCTATTGGGAGCACTGGAACGATCGGAACAAGAACGCCATCGACGCCTACAACGCCCGCATTGCCAAACACGGGTTGCCGTTGGCCAAGTTCCGCAGCTTCGGACAAGGCCTGGGCGACGGCCGAGAGGCCACTTGAGATGGCGCGTTTTGACGTCTATGCCAATCCGGACACGGTCGAACGGAAGCTGATTCCTTTCTTCCTGGATGTACAGAACGACCACGTAAAAGGCCTTCAGACCCGCGTGGTGGTGCCGCTTTGGAAATCCGGCCTACTGCCCACTCCGGTGGAAAATCTCAATCCCCAGTTTGACGTGGCCGGGCAGCGAGTGGTGATGGATACACCGGCCATCGGCGCGGCGCCCATCACCGCCTTGCGCCGCGCAGTGGAAAATCTGGCATCGCAGCAGTTGTCCATCCAGGATGCGCTTGACACACTTTTCGGAAGCTATTGATGCACCGCCCCATCCGCTCCCAATACGAAGACTTCATGCGCCACGTGTACAGCACGGGCGCACCCAAAACCGACCGCACCGGCACCGGCACGAAAAGCGTGTTCGGCTACCAGATGCGCTTCGATCTGAATGAAGGCTTTCCGCTGGTGACCACCAAGAAGGTGCACCTCAAGTCCATCATCCAGGAACTGCTGTGGTTCCTCACCGGGTCGAGCAACAACAACTGGCTCAAGGAGCGCGGCGTCTCGATCTGGGACGAATGGGCGCGCGCTGACGGCGACCTGGGGCCTGTCTACGGCGTGCAGTGGCGCAGCTGGCCGACGCCGGATGGCGGCCACATCGACCAGATCGCCGAAGTCATCAAGACGCTGAAGAACAACCCCGACTCGCGCCGGATCATCGTCAGCGCCTGGAACGTCGCCGAACTGAGCAAGATGGCGCTGATGCCGTGCCACGCCTTCTTCCAGTTCTACGTAGCGCCGTCGCCAGTGGCGGGCGAACCGGCCAGGCTCAGCTGCCAGCTGTATCAACGCAGC
>DATILI010000005.1:0-8085 GCA_035476635.1 Burkholderiaceae bacterium
CGCCAGGCGAGGGCCAGCGCATCGGCCTGATCGGCCTGGGCGCGGGCGTGTTGGCCGCCTACGGACGCCCTGGCGACAGCTACCGCTTCTACGAGATCAACCCGGCCGTGCTGCAGATTGCGCAGGCCGAATTCAGCTTCATGCGCGATTCGCGCGCCAAGATCGACACCGTGCTGGGCGATGCGCGGCTGGCGCTTGAGCGCGAGGCGCCGCAAGGCTTTCACGTGCTGGCGGTCGATGCGTTCTCAGGCGACTCGGTGCCCGTGCACCTGATCACCGTCGAAGCCCTGCGCGTCTACCTGCGCCACATGCATCCCGACGGCATCATCGCGTTTCACCTGACCAACCGCTTCCTCTGGCTGCCGCCCGTGGTGCAGCGGCTGGCAGCCGAACTCGGCGTGTCTTCGGTGCTCATCCACGATGCAGCCGAAGATTCGGACCTGCGCGCCACCGACTGGGTGCTGGTGGCCAGGAACCCCGCCGTGCTCGATACGCCGGCGCTGCGCAAGGCGGCCACGCCGGTGCGGCCGATTCCGGGCTTGTCGACCTGGAGCGACGACTTCAACAACCTGTTCGAAGTGCTGAAGTGACACTGCTGATCTAGGCATCAGCCGCCTATGCATTCCGGTTCATAGCTCGGCATCCCCAATGCGCAAACCCCGGCGCATCTCTTAGCATGCAAGCCGAATGAACACCTTCGCGCAAAGTGCCGTCACGGCGCTGCAATTGATCGCCGGCACCGACCCCCAGCTGCTGGCCATCGTCGGCCGCTCGCTGGCCGTCAGCGGCACGGCCTGCGCGCTCGCCTGCGGCCTGGGCCTGGTGCTCGGCGCCTGGCTGGGCGTGGCCCGCTTTGCCGGGCGCGGCGCGGTGCTCACCTTGCTCAATACCATGCTGGCCGTGCCCTCGGTGGTGGTCGGCCTGGTGGTTTACCTGTTGCTGTCACGCAGCGGCCCGCTGGGTTCTCTCGGTTGGCTGTTTTCTTTCAAGGCCATGGTGCTGGCCCAGGCGCTTCTGGTGCTTCCGGTGGTCACGGCACTGACGCGGCAAGCCGTGGAAGACGCCGAGCAGGCACACGGCGAGCAGTTGCGCTCACTCGGTGCCGGGCCGCTGATGCGCAGCCTGCTCTTGGCCTGGGACGAGCGCTACGCGCTGCTCACGGTGCTGATCGCCTCATTCGGCCGCGCGATCTCGGAAGTGGGCGCGGTGATGATCGTGGGCGGCAACATCGATGGCTTCACCCGCGTCATGACCACCGCGATCGCGCTGGAAACCAGCAAGGGCGACCTGCCGCTGGCGCTGGCGCTGGGCCTGGTGCTGCTGGCCGTGGTGCTGGCACTGAATGCGCTGATCGCGCTGGTGCGGCGCTGGCGCGAAAGCGCTGGTGACGTCGTGCTTGCTACGCAGGTGCAGGCGGCATGAGACAACCGGTGTCAAGCCCCTGTCTTCATTCCCTCTCCCATCGGGAGAGGGTTAGGGTGAGGGTGTTCGCAGAGGCCACTGGCCTTGCTGTCGCCCGCGCCCTCACCCCCGCCCTCTCCCGGAGGGAGAGGGAGCAAGAGGCGGTGGCATGAGCGCACTCATACAGCTCAAGTCCGTCGACGTGCGTTTCGGCAAATTGCACGCGCTACAGCAGATCGACCTCAAGGTGCCGGCCGGCCAGCGCGTGGCGCTGATCGGTGCCAACGGCAGCGGCAAGAGCACGCTCTTGCGCGTGCTGCACGGGCTGGTGCCGCCGGCGGCCGGCTCGGTGCTGCGCGACACGGCGGCGCGCCAGGCCATGCTGTTCCAGCGGCCGCACATGCTGCGCACCAGCGCACTGAACAACCTGGCGCTGGGTCTGTGGCTCAAGGGCCTGGGTTGGCGCGAGGCCAAGGACCAGGCCCTGCTGGCGCTGGCCCGCGTCGGCCTGGCCGATGCGGCGCGGCGCAATGCGCGGGCGCTGTCGGGCGGGCAGCAGCAGCGCCTGGCGCTGGCGCGGGCCTGGAGCCTGAAGCCCGACATGCTGCTGCTGGACGAACCCACCGCCAGCCTGGACCCGCATGCCAAGCGCGAGGTCGAGGCGCTGATGGCGGAGTTCGCGCAAACCGGCATGACCCTGGTGTTCGCCAGCCACAACCTGGGGCAGGTCAAGCGCCTGGCCACGCGCGTGGTCTACCTGGAGCAGGGCCGCGTGCTGGCCGACCTGCCGGTGCACGAGTTTTTCAATGGGCCGGCCTTGCGCGACACCTCGCGTGAGGCGGATTTGTTTGTCAAAGGAGAGTTGGCATGAAGTCGATCAGGTTTGTTGCGTTGGCCTTTGCGTTGTCCGCGGCAGCGCTGGGTGCGTCGGCGCAAACCATCACCATGGCGTCGACCACGTCCACCGAGCAATCGGGCCTGTTTGGCCACCTGCTGCCCGAATTCAAGAAAGCCAGCGGCATCGACGTCAAGGTCGTCGCGCTGGGTACCGGCCAGGCGCTGGACATGGGCCGGCGCGGGGACGCCGACCTGTTGTTCGTGCACGACCAGGCGGCCGAAGAAAAAATCGTCGCCGAGGGCTTCGCCGTGAAGCGCTTTCCCGTGATGTACAACGACTTCGTGCTGGTCGGCCCGAAAGCCGATCCGTCCGGCACCAGGGGCAACGACATCGTGCAGGCGCTGAAGAAACTGGCCGCCAGCAACGGCCCCTTCATCTCGCGCGGCGACAAGAGCGGCACGCACGCGGCCGAGCTGCGCTACTGGAACCAGGCCGGCGCGGCCAGCGCCAAGGGCAGCGGCTACAAGGAGTGCGGCTGCGGCATGGGCCCGGCGCTGAATATCGGCGCCTCCGGCAATGCTTATGTGCTGGCCGATCGCGGCACCTGGCTTTCGTTCAAGAACCGTGGCGACCTGACGGTGCTGGTGGAAGGCGACACCAAGCTCTTCAACCAGTACGGCGTGATGGTGGTGAACCCGGCGAAGCATTCCCACGTGAAAACAGCGGAGGCGCAGAAGTTCGTGGACTGGGTGGTGTCGCCCGCGGGGCAGGGCACAATCGCCAGCTTCAAGATCGGCGGCGAGCAATTGTTCTTTCCGAATGCCGCGAAATGAAGACCATGCTGCGCCGTGCAGGTACCTGGGCCTTGGCCATGCTTGCAATCTCCGCGGGCGGCGCGATGGCGCAAACGACGACTGAATCCGTGCTCGTCTTCGCGGCGGGCAGCCTGCGCGAGGTGTTGACGGAAATCGCGCGCAACCATGAAGCCAAGACCGGCCAGCAACTGGCGCTGCGCTTCGGTGCCTCTGGCCTGCTGCGTGAAAGCATCGAGAAGGGCGAGAGCGCCCAGGTCTTCGCATCGGCCGACACCGAGCATCCGCAGCGCCTGGCGGCTGCGGGCGGGTGGCAGGCACCGGCCGTCTTTGTGCGCAACAGCCTATGCGCATTGACTTCGCCCGCGCTCGACGCATCGCCGCAGGACTTGCTGGCGACATTGCTCAGACCCGCGGTGCGGCTGGGCACTTCCACACCCAAGTCGGACCCCTCGGGCGACTATGCCTGGGCGCTGTTTCGCAAGGCCGACGCGGTGCGCCCGGGTGCCTATGCGCTGCTCGATGCGAAGGCACTCAAGCTCACCGGCGCGGCCGATTCGCCCAAGCCGCCGCCCGGGCGCGGCACCTACGCCTGGTTGATGGAGCAGGGCCTCGCCGATGTGTTCCTGACCTATTGCACCAATGCCGTCGCGGCGCAACGCGAAATGCCGACCTTGAAGATCGTGCAGATCCCGGCGCCATTGCAGGTTGGCGCCTCTTATGGCTTGAGCGTGCGCGATGGCGCGCCCCCGGCTGCGCAGCGGTTTGCGCAAAGCCTGCTCGCACCCGAGGCGCAAGCGGTGTTTCACCGCCACGGCTTCGGCCAGCCCTGAGCACAAGCCATGCTGCGCCGTCAGCTGCTGTTTCCAGTGTTGCTGCCGGCGTCGACCGATCAGCCCACCACTAGTCCAAAACCGCCACGCCCTTGATCTGCGCGTGCACCGGCAGCCCCGGCGCGAGCTGCAGCGTGTGGACCGAGCGCTGCGTGAGCCGCGCCAGGAGGCGCACGCCACCCGCGTCCAGCGCCACCATGGCCTGGCCGGGGCTGTCTGCGCTCACGCTGGTGACGGCGGCCGGCAGGATGTTCAGGATGCTGGTGCCGCTTTGCGCCTCAAGCGTCAAGCTCACGTCGCGCGCCTGCACGCGCAGGCGCACGCGCTGGCCGATGGGCCGCGCCAGGGTACTGGCCAACAGCAGGCTGCCGCCGTCGAACGCGATGCGCGTGAGGTGGTCGACCGCGTCGTGGTCTTGCACCGTGCCTTCAATGACCGCGCCGGCGGTATCGCCATGCGCCAGCGGCAGGTCCAGCCGGGTCAGCAGCTCGCGCGTGGGGCCGCTGGCGGTCACGCGGCCGGCGTCGAGCAGCACCAGGTGGTCGGCCAGGCGCGCCACCTCATCGAGCGCATGGCTCACATAGAGCACGGGGATGTCGAGCTGGCTGTGCAGCCGCTCGAGATACGGCAGGATGTCCGCCTTGCGCGCCGCGTCCAGCGCGGCCAGCGGCTCGTCCAGCAGCAACAGGCGCGGGCTGGTGGCCAGCGCGCGTGCCATGCCCACGCGTTGGCGCTCGCCACCCGATAGCGCCTGCGGCTTGCGGTCCATCAGCGGACCGATTCCAAGCAAGTCCACCGCCTGCGCGAGCGACACGCGGCGCTCGGCCTTGGGCACGCGCTTCATGCCGTATTCCACATTGCCGCGCACCGTGAGATGCGCGAACAGGCTGGCCTCCTGGAACACGTAGCCCAGGGGCCTGCGGTGGGTTGGCAGGAACTGGCCCTTGGCATCGTCCTGCCAGATCTCGCCGCTGACTTCAAGATAAGCGCCGCGCGCGCGCTCCAGGCCGGCGATGGCGCGCAGGCAGGTGGTCTTGCCGCAGCCCGAGGGGCCGAACAGCGCGCTGACACCGCGGCCGGGCAAGCGCAGATCCACATCCAGCGCGAAGCCGGGGTAGGCGATACAGAACCGCGCGAGGAGTTGCGCTTGCGGCAAGCTCGCCCCCACGCTTGTCACTTCGTGTACTGTGCTGCCCCCCAAGGGGGCCTTCGCGCCTTGGGGCGGCCCGGCGGCGCTCATTGGCGCCTTCCCGTCGGGTTCAGCATGTACAGCGCCAACAGCACGAGGAAGGCGAAGCCCACCATGCCACCCGCGAGCCAATGTGCCTGCGTGTACTCAAGTGCTTCAACGTGGTCGTAGATCTGCACCGAGACCACGCGCGTCTTGTCGGGGATGTTGCCGCCGATCATCAGCACCACGCCAAACTCGCCCACGGTATGTGCAAAGCCCATGACCATGGCCGTGAGGTAGCCGGGCCGTGCCAGCGGCAGCACCACGCTGAAGAAGGTATCGAGCCGGGATGCGCGCAAGGTGGCCGCCGCTTCCAGCGGCCGCTCGCCGATCGCTTCGAACGCGTTGTGCAAGGGTTGCACCACGAAGGGCAGCGAGTACAGCACCGAGCCCAGCACCAGCCCGGCGAACGTGAAAGGCAGCAGGCCCAGGCCCAACGCCTGCGTGAGCTGGCCCAGCGGCCCGTCTGGCCCCATGGTCACCAGCAGATAAAAGCCGAGCACGGTGGGCGGCAACACCAGCGGCAGCGCCACCAGCGCGCTGACGGGGCCCTTGAGCCAGGAGCGCGTGCGCGCCAGCCACCAGGCCAGCGGCGTGCCCAGCAGCAGCAGGATCAAGGTGGTCAGGCCGGCGAGCCGAAGTGTCAGCGTGACGGCACCCAGGGCGGCATCGCCGGACACGGGCTACACCTCGTAGCCGTAGGCGCGGATCACCGCCTTGGCCTTGTCGGACTTCAGGTAGGCAAGCAGCGCGGCCGCCGCGGGGTTGCCCTTGGCGCGCGCCAGTTGCACCGCATCCTGGCGCAGCGGGCTGTGCAGCGATGCCGGCACGACCCAGCCCGAACCGCTCTTGAGCTTGCCGTCTTCATAGACTTGCGACAGCGCGATAAAGCCCAGCTCCGCGTTGCCCGTCGCCACGAAGCTGAAGGTCTGGCCGATGCTCTCGCCCTGCACGAACTTCGGCGCCACGGCATCCAGCAGGCCGAGCGCCTTCAAGGTTTCCACCGCCGCCGCGCCATAGGGCGCGAGCTTCGGCGCCGCGATGGCCAGGGCCTTGAATTCATTCCGCTTCAAGATCTCGCCCTTCGCGTCCACGCCATCGGGCTTGGCCGACCACAGCACCAGCCTGCCGGTGGCGTAGGTGAAGCGGCTTGCGGCCACGGCTTCGCCCTCGCTGCCCAGGCGCACCGGCGTTTCGTCGTCGGCCGAGAGGAACACATCGAACGGCGCACCGCTCTTGATCTGCGCGTAGAACTTGCCCGTGGCGCCAAACGAGAGCTGGGCCTTGTGACCGGTGTCCTTCTCGAACTCGGCCGCAATCGCCTTCATCGGCGCCGTGAAATTGGCCGCTACCGCAACCTGCACGGTCTCCGCATGCAGCGTGGCGGACAAGGCGAGGCCGAGCAGGGCGCACAAGAGAGAGGGCAGACGAGAGGACATGGTGACGCTTCGCTTTCGCTATTACCTTTTGGAATAGCGAAAGTTTAGCACCGGCGCGCTTGCGGGCCCGTTTGGCACAATCGAACGATGGAATACAAGACGCCCACTTCATTGAAGACCTTCGCTGCACCACTCGACCTGTACAGGGCCATCTCCCGCATCTGGTCGGCAGATACGTCAAGCCCGACCGGCGCCTGGTCGCCGTCCAATCCGGCACAAAACCATTGCAGCATCACGTCCTTGGTCGTGCAGGATCATTTTGGCGGTGAGATCCTCAGCACCAAGACCTCCGGAGGAACGCATTTCTACAACCTGGTCGATGGCGCGAAGTGGGATTTGACGGCCAGCCAGTTCGCAGAGCCGGTGCCCTATGACGATACCCCGTCGTCGCGCGCTGCAGCACTCGCGGATACGTCCGCCGAAAAATACGCGCTCATCAAAGCCCGGCTTGCGCAGGCCGTCTAGCGTGGCGAAATCCGCGTTTGTTGTCAAAGTACCCCAGGCAGAGTTGCTGGTTGGCGATCTGCGCCATCGTTTCGATGCGACCGCAATCCTGGGCGTTCCAGCGCATATCACCGTCCTCTTCCCTTTCATGGATCCAGAGAGCATCACTCCTGCGATCGTCGAGAACGTGCAGCAGGCGTTTCATCGCATGGTGGCCTTCCCGTTCGCATTGAAGACTGTTGGCCGATTCCCCACCACGGCCTATCTCGTGCCAGAGCCATCCGCGCCTTTCGTCGCCATGACCGAAGCACTGGTTGCGGCCTTCCCAAGTTTCAAGCCCTATGAGGGCGAGCACCTGGGCGTCATCCCACACCTCACGGTCGCGCACGGCAACGCATCCGAAGCCGACTCGGCCGAGGCTGAACTGGGGATTCGGCTCGGCAGTTTCGGCCCTGTTGTGGCGGAATGCGCAAGCGTCGTGTTGCTTGAGAACTCATCCGGCCGCTGGAAAGAAATGCATGCTTTTCCGCTCAAACCGGCCGGCGCTTAGAGAAGGCGATTCTTCCCAGATGTAGGGAACGCCTGACACGGTGCTTCCTTCAGCCCCACTGAAAAATCCGATTCCCCTGATTGCAAGGACGGGACGCGGCTGCCATTCTTGGTGCAAACGAGGTAACGCTTCATGCACCTTCCCCATTCGACGTCTGCGACCAGCGACTTCCAACCTGTTTGCCTGGGTTCACGCCGTCCAGCCAAGGCAAATCCATCGTCAGCACTTCCCGATAAAGAAACAACAACGCACTGAGCGCTTGGTTGTGCGTCGAAGCCGAAACCTGGCGTTCAGTGGCCAGCATGGTCAAAAACGCCTCCACCTCTGGCGCCCCCATCGTGCGCGGGTGCCGCATGCCCCTGGAACGACCATTCCAGCGGATAAAAAATCGCACCCAGTACAGGTAAGCCTTCTCGGTGCTGAGGCTATAGTGAAGGTAGCGAACACGCTCCCGGACTTGGTCCAGCAGTCGTGTGGAGCGCAAAACAGGCGTGCCGGGTTTCATGGGAATTTCATGCCTGTGTTTTTGCAAAGCAC
>DATILI010000006.1:0-10556 GCA_035476635.1 Burkholderiaceae bacterium
GTGGCCATCAGGTTGAGCCGCCAGTCGAAGCGCTCTTCGTTGCGCTTGAGGTTCTGCATCAGGAAGTCGATCGGCGCGTCCGCCCCAAGGCGCATGGCAAGCGCGTCGCGGATTTCCTTGCGGCTGCTGACGCTTGCCAGGTCCAGGCCCCGCATGGCGGTGACGTGTGGCGAGAACTGGTCGGCATAGGCCTCCGGCGCGATGTCGATCACCGCGACACCGGCGACCGCCTGCGGGTGCTCCAGGGCCAGCGCCATCGCCGTCTTGCCGCCCATGCTGTGGCCGATCAGCACCGGTCGTTCGAGCCGCTCGCGTTCGATCAGCGCCAGCACATCGAGCGCCATCTCCGGATAGGACATGGCATCAGCCCAGGGCGACGCGCCGTGGTTGCGCGCATCGGGCAGGTAGACGCGGTAGCTGTCGGCCAGTGCATTCGCGATCTGCATCCAGTTGCGGCCCGAGCCGAACAGGCCGTGCAGGATCACCACGGGCGGCCCCTCGCCCACAGCCTCGAATGCCAGTTGACATGCCATCGCGGTTGTCCTCTTATTTCTTCTTCTGCGGCGGCAGGTCGGTGCAGACGCCTTCGAACAGCTCGGCGGCCATGCCGATCGATTCGCCCAGGGTCGGATGCGGGTGGATGGTCTTTCCGATGTCGCTGGGCACGCAGCCCATCTCGATCGCCAGGCAGACCTCGCTGATCAGGTCGCCGGCATGCGTGCCGACGATGCCGCCGCCGATGATGCGGTGCGTCGCCTCGTCGAAGATCAGCTTGGTGAAGCCTTCGTCGCGGCCGTTGGCAATCGCGCGCCCGGACGCGGCCCACGGAAATACGGCCTTGCCGATCTTGATGCCTTCTGCCTTGCACTGCTCCTCGGTCTTGCCGGCCCAGGCGATCTCGGGGTCGGTGTAGGCCACCGAGGGAATCTGCCGCGCATCGAAGAACGCCGCTTCGCCATGCGCCGCTTCGGCCGCCACATGCGCCTCATGCACCGCCTTGTGCGCCAGCATGGGCTGGCCGACGATGTCGCCGATGGCGAAGATGTGCGGCACATTGGTGCGCATCTGCCGATCGACCTCGATGAAGCCGCGTTCCGTCACCGCCACACCCGCCTTCTCGGCGCCAATCTTCTTGCCGTTCGGGCTGCGGCCCACGGCCACCAGGACCAGGTCGTAGACCTGCGTCTCCTTGGGCGCCTTCTCGCCTTCGAAGCTGACTTCGATGCCGGCCGGGGTCGCCTTGGCGCCCACGGTCTTGGTCTTGAGCATCACATGGCCGAAGCGCGGCGCATTGAACTTCTCCCAGACCTTGACCAGGTCGCGGTCGGCACCCGGCATCAGGCCGTCGAGCATCTCCACGACGTCGATGCGCGTGCCCAGGGTCGAGTACACGGTGGCCATCTCCAGCCCGATGATGCCGCCGCCCACCACCAGCATGCGCTTGGGAATGGACTTGAGCAGCAGCGCGCCGGTGGAGTCGACGATGCGCTCGTCCTCGGGCATGAAGGGCAGCTTCACCGCCTGGCTGCCGGCGGCGATGATGGCCTTGGCGAACTTCACCACCTTCTTGGTGCCGTCTGCCGCAACCACTTCGACATGGTATGGATCGAGGAAGCTGCCCACGCCCGTGGCCACTTCGACCTTGCGCGCCTTGGCCATGCCGGCCAGCCCGCCGGTGAGCTTCTTGATCACGCCGTCCTTGAAGGCGCGCAGCTTGTCCAGGTCGATCTCGGGTGCGCCGAACTTGATGCCGTGGTCGGGCAGGTGCTTCACTTCATCCATGACCGACGCGGTGTGCAGCAGTGCCTTGGAAGGAATGCAGCCAACGTTCAGGCAGACGCCGCCCAGCGTGGCGTAGCGCTCGACCAGCACCGTCTTCATGCCGAGATCGGCACTGCGAAACGCCGCCGAATAGCCGCCTGGGCCGGCGCCCAGTACCAGCATCTCGCATTCAAGATCGGCCTTGCCCGAATAGCTCCCCGCCGCCACCGCGGTTTGGCTCCCTCCCCCCCCGGGGGAGGGTTGGGGTTGGGGCACAGCGGCGGGCGAACTTACCCCCACCCTACCCTCCCCCGGAGGGGGAGGGACAGAAGATGCGTCAGCGGCCTCGACCAAGAGGATCACCGACCCTTCGCTGACCTTGTCATTCACCTTGACCCGGATTTCCTTGACCACGCCGGCATGCGAGGACGGAATCTCCATCGAGGCCTTGTCGGACTCGACCATCATCAGGCCGGTATCGACGGCAATGGTCTCGCCGACCTTGACCATCAGCTCGATCACCGCGACTTCCTTGAAATCGCCGATATCGGGGACTTTGACTTCTACGAGTTGTGCCATGGGTACCTCGGATTCAGAACAGCACGCGCCGCATGTCGGCGAGCAGGTTGGCGAAGTGGACGTTGAAGCGTGCGGCGGCAGCGCCGTCGATCACGCGGTGGTCCCAGGACAGCGACAGCGGCAGGGTCAGGCGCGAGGCCCAGTTCTTGCCGTCGCTGGAGTGCTGCTTCCAGTAGCTCTTGCACACGCCCATGATCGCGACCTCGGGCGCGTTGATGATGGGCGTGAAGTAGATGCCGCCGATGCCGCCCAGCGAACTGATGGTGAAGGTGCCGCCCTGCATCTGGTCCGGTTTCAACTTGCCGTCGCGTGCCAGCTTGGCGAGCTCGCCCATTTCCTGGGTGATCTGTGGAATCGTCTTCTTGTCGCAGTCGCGGATCACCGGCACCATCAGCCCGTTGGGCGTGTCGGCCGCGAAGCCGATGTGCCAGTAGTTCTTCAGCACCAGGCTGTCGCCTTCCAGGCTGGCGTTGAACTCGGGGAATTTCTTCAGCGTCGCCACCGCCGCCTTCATCATGAAGGGCAGCATGCTGATCTTGACGCCGGACTTCTCCAGCTCCTTGTTCATCTGCACCCGGAAGGCTTCCAGGTCGGTGATGTCGGCCTCGTCGTGCGTGGTGACGTGCGGGATGACGACCCAGTTGCGGTGCAGGTTGGCAGCCGATATCTTCTTGATGCGGGGCAGCTCCCGGCGCTCGATCGGGCCGAACTTGGCGAAGTCGACCTTGGGCCAGGGCAGCAGGTCCAGGCCGCCACCGCCGCTGGCCGATGCCGAGGCAGCCTTGGCACCGGGGGCCGCTGCCGCGGCGCCGCCCTTGGCAAAGGCCTCGACATCCGCCTGCACGATCCGCCCATGCGCGCCCGTGCCCTTGACCTTGCCCAAATCGACACCCAGCTCGCGCGCCAGCTTGCGCACCGCCGGGCCGGCATAGGCCAGCGCGAACGCCGCCTCGTCGATGCCGTTACTCCCTCCCCCGCCGGGGGAGGGTTGGGGTGGGGGCAAGGCCACCGCAGTAGCCACCGACGCCTCCTGCGCCAGACTCGCCGGCGCCCCTGTGCTGGCAGCCCCCGCATCCCCAGCGGCGAACGTCATGATCACGCTGCCCTCGCTGACCTTGTCGCCCAGCTTGATGCGGATTTCCTGCACCACCCCGCCGCGTGGCGCGGGCACGTCCATCGTCGCCTTGTCCGATTCCAGCGAGACCAGGGGGTCTTCGGCTTTCACGGTGTCACCGGCCTTCACGAAGATCTCGATGACGGGCACGTCCTTGAAGTCCCCGATGTCGGGCACCTGGATGTCAATTGTCTGGCTCATGTTTGCTTGTCCCCGATGTCGTCAAACGGTCCACGGCGCGGCGCGCTCGGTATCCAGGCCGTACTTGGCGATGGCTTCGGCCACCAGCTGTGGCTTGATGGCGCCCTCGTCGGCCAGCGCCTTGAGCGCGGCCACGGCCACGTAGTAGCGGTCCACCTCGAAGAATTTGCGCAGCTTGGCGCGGTAGTCGCTGCGGCCGAAGCCGTCGGTGCCCAGCACCACGTAGCGCCGGCCAGCGGCCTGCACGTACTCGCGCACCTGGTCGGCGTAGCTGCGCATGTAGTCGGTCGATGCGATCACCGGGCCTTCGCTGCCTTGCAGGCAGCTCTCGACCCAGCTCTGGCGCGGCGCCTCGGTCGGGTGCAGCAGGTTCCAGCGCGCAGCCGCCATGCCGTCGCGGCGCAGCTCGTTAAAGCTGGTGGCGCTCCAGATATCGGCGGTGACGTTGAAGTCGGCTTTCAGCAGTTCGGCCGCGGCCATCACCTCGCGCAGGATGGTGCCGCTGCCCATCAGTTGCACGCGCAAGCCCTTCCTGGCGGTCTTGCCGCCGTCCTTGAGCCGGTACAGGCCCTTCAGGATGCCTTCCTGCGCGCCCTCTCCCGCATCGGCCAGGCCGGGGTGCGGGTAGTTTTCGTTCATCAGGGTGATGTAGTAGTAGACATCCTCCTGCTGCTCGTACATGCGCCGCATGCCGTCACGCACGATGGTCACCACCTCGTAGGCGAAAGTGGGATCGTAGGAGATGCAGTTGGGGATCGTGGCGGCCAGCAGGTGGCTGTGGCCGTCCTCGTGCTGCAGGCCTTCGCCGTTGAGCGTGGTGCGACCAGCGGTGCCGCCCAGCAGGAAGCCACGCGCGCGGATGTCGCCGGCCAGCCAGGCCAGGTCGCCCACGCGCTGCAGCCCAAACATCGAGTAGTAAATGTAGAACGGGATCATCGGCACGTTGTTCGTGCTGTACGAGGTGGCCGCGACGATCCAGCTGGACATCGCACCGCCTTCGTTGATGCCCTCCTGCAGCACCTGGCCGTCCTTGGACTCGCGGTAGTACATCAGCTGGTCGGCGTCCTGCGGCTTGTACAGCTGGCCGACCGACGAATAGATGCCCAGCTGGCGGAACATGCCTTCCATGCCGAAGGTGCGCGATTCGTCGGGCACGATGGGCACCACGTGCTTGCCGATCTGCTTGTCGCGCACCAGCGTGCCCAGCATCTGCACGAAGGCCATGGTGGTGGAGATTTCTCGCTCGCCGGTGTTCTCCAGCAGGCGCTGGAAGCTGGCAAGCGGCGGGATCGCAAGCGCTGCGGATTGGCGCCTGCGCTGCGGCAGGTAGCCACCCAGCGCTTCGCGGCGCGCCCGCAGGTATTTCATCTCAGGGCTGTCCTCGGCCGGCTTGACGAAGGGCACCTGGGCCAGCTCCGCGTCGCTGACCGGGATCTGGAAGCGGTCGCGAAAGCCGCGCAGCGCATCCTGCGTCATCTTCTTGGCCTGGTGGGCGATCATCTGGCCCTCGCCCGATTCGCCCATGCCGTAGCCCTTGACGGTCTTGGGCAGGATCAGCGTTGGCTGGCCCTTGTGCTTGACGGCGGCAGCGTAGGCGGCAAAGACTTTCTCGGGGTCGTGGCCGCCGCGCGTCAGGCCCCAGATCTGCTCGTCGCTCATGTCGGCGACCAGCGCCTTCAACTCTTCGTACTTGCCGAAGAAGTGCTCGCGCACATAGGCGCCACTCTTGCTCTTGAAGTCCTGGTATTCGCCGTCCACGCACTCTTCCATGCGCTGCAGCAGCAGGCCGCTCTTGTCTTTGGCGAGTAGCTGGTCCCAGCCCGTGCCCCACAGCACCTTGATGACGTTCCAGCCGGCCCCGCGAAACACGCTCTCGAGTTCCTGCACGATCTTGCCGTTGCCGCGTACCGGGCCGTCCAGGCGCTGCAGGTTGCAGTTGATGACGAAGATCAGGTTGTCCAGGCGCTCGCGGCCGGCCAGCGAGATCGCGCCCAGCGATTCGGGCTCGTCCATCTCGCCGTCGCCCATGAAGGCCCAGACCTTGCGCGGCGTGGTCTCGGCCAGGCCGCGGCCCTGCAGGTACTTCAAGAAGCGCGCCTGGTAGATCGCCATCAGCGGGCCCAGGCCCATGGAGACGGTGGGGAACTGCCAGAAGTCGGGCATCAGCCAGGGGTGCGGGTATGACGACAGGCCCTTGCCGCCGGTTTCCTGCCGGTAGCCGAGCAGTTGCTCTTCCGTGAGGCGCCCTTCCAGGAAGGCGCGCGCATAGATGCCCGGCGAGCTGTGGCCCTGGATGAACAGCAGGTCGCCGCCGTGGTTGTCGGTGGGCGCATGCCAGAAGTGGCCGAAGCCGATGTCGTACAGCGTTGCCGCCGACTGGAAGCTGGCGATGTGGCCGCCCAGCTCCGAGCTGTCCTTGTTGGCGCGCAGGATGATCGCCATCGCGTTCCAGCGGATGATGGAACGCAGCCGGTGCTCGATCTCGCGGTCACCGGGGGATTTCTCCTGGTCTTGCGGCTCTATCGTGTTCTTGTAGGCCGTGTTCAGCGAGCGCGGAACGTACACGCCGTCGTTGCGCGCCAAGTCAACCAGGCGGTTCAGAAGGTAGTTGGTGCGCTCCTTGCCGCGATGCTGCTGGACTGCGTTCAGGGAGTCGAGCCATTCGCCGGTTTCGGTGGGATCGAGGTCGCCCATCGGGGTCATCTTTGTCTCCTGTGCTTATTTCTTGTCGCGCATCCGGTGATGCGATCGGCCAAGCTATTCAGCAACAGGCGTGCCACCTCGAGCGGCAACCGCGAAGAACGCTAACTCATTGATTCATTGGACGTTTTTTCCGATCGGTCCGGCCGTATTGCCGGCAATCCGGAATCCAGGGCGATGGGCCGTCAGCCGCGCCGGCCTGGCGCCCTCGGACAAACCCTGATGCCCAGGGTCAACGCAAGCCGAAGAAGCTGAGAAGAAATCCAATGACGACGACCAAACCGACGATGTAGATGATGGTGCTCACGCTAGTCTCCTTGTATTTACATCGTCCAGCTTATCCCGCCAGGCCCGCGCACCGGGTCAGTCATCGGGTCGCAACGGCGTAGGACAGGTCCATGTCTTCACGCGGCCGTTTCCAGCGCCGACCATACCGTCTCGCCCATGCCGCGCGTGGGTATGAAGATGTGGAAGGCCGCCCCACCGCCGGCAACGGCTTCGGCGTAGATGCGCCCGTCGTGGGCCTCGACGATCTTGCGGCAGATTGCCAGGCCCAGGCCGGTGCCGCCGGAGCCGTTCTTGGTTGTGCTGGACTGCGCGAAGGCATCGAAGATGTGTTCGAGTTCGGATTCCGGGATGCCCGGTCCCTGGTCGCGCACGCAGAAGTGGAGCTCGCCCGCCGCCGTGGCCTGGCCGTCGACGTGAATCACGGCGGATTCCGGCGAAAACTTGATCGCGTTGGCAATCACGTTGCGTATCACTTGCTGAAAGCGCAGCGGGTCCGCCTTGGCCAGCAGCGGCGCCTCGGACAAGCGCAACCGCAGGTCCAGCCGCTTGGCCTCCAGCAGCGGCTTGATCTCGCGCACCACGGCGCGAACCAGGCCGCGCAAGTCGATCCGCTCCAGGTGGAAGGTGCCGACGGTGCTGTCGATCTTCGACACATCGAGCAGGTCGTTGACCAGCGCGAGCATGCGCTGGCCCGCCGCGTGGATGTCCTCGAACATCGCGGCCAGGCGCGGCTCGTGCTTGCCGCGCAGCTTGCCCAGCTCGGAGAAGCCGATGATCGACTGCAGCGGTGTGCGCAATTCGTGGCTCATGTTGGCGACGAACTCCGACTTGGTGCGCGCGGCCTCATCCGCCGCGTCGCGCGCCTCTTGCGTGGCCCGCTCGGCTTCGCGGAACTCGCTGATGTCCATCTGCACGCAGAGGATCCCGCCGGCCGAACCTCGGGCGTCCGGTACCAATGCCTTGATCACACGCATGTCGCGATGCGACCCGTCGCCATGGCGGATGCGGGTTTCGAACTGCGTCGTTCCGCCCCGGCGAACGATGCCGCGGTCCGCCTCCGCATGGATATCGGCCTCGTCCTCGGGCAGGATATCGCGCAGGTGCTTGCCGACGACATCCGCCCGGTGCAGCCCCTCGTAGGCCTCCCAGGCCTGGTTGACGACCTGCACGCGTCCGCGCGTATCCGTCATCGAGATCGGCAAGGGGTTGACCTCCATCAGCTGGGCACTGAACGCGAGTTGGGCTTGCAGCTGGCGTTGCGCCACCCAGCGTTCGGTCACATCGACCGCGCTGCCGACGAATCCGGAGACCGTGCCATCGGACAACAAAGGCACGACGGCCACATCGAACAGCAGGTCACCGCCGTTGGCGGTGCGCACCCGGGCCTGCGCCGCTCGCACGCCGCCCTGGCCGTCTGCGCGGAATAGCGCCCGGACCGCCTCGCGGCACTCGGTCTCGACAATGTCGTGCAAGTGCCGTCCGATCGCCGACCGGGCATCGGTGCCGCTCAGCGCCGCCCAACGCGCATTCACGAAAGTGATCGCCCCGCTGGCGTCGGTCCGGAAGATCAGCTCCTGAACGCTCTTCATCAGCACCGCCAGTTCGCGCTCGTTGCGCGCCACCCGCGCCTGTGCCGTGTCGTTGAGGCGACGCGCCGCCTCGCGGGCGCGCAGGCTGCGCCAGACCGCGACGGCCAGCGCGACGATCACGATGATCGCAACGGCGCCGACCCAGGGAAGATACGTGCTGAAGCCGGACGTCATGCCATGGCTTCGATGCGATGGATGGTTTCCAGGACCAGCAGTGTGCTGAATGGCTTGACCAGGTAGTCGTCGGCCCCGGCGGCGAAGCCCGCGTCGCGGTCCCCGCTCTGGCCGCGCGCCGTCAGCATCACCACCTTGGTATGCCGCATCGCAGGGTCGGCCTTGATGCGACGGCAGACGTCCAGCCCGTTCAGGCTTCCCGGCATCATCACGTCGAGCAGCACGATGTCCGGCAGGAGCTGCTGCGCCAACGCCAGCGCGGTGTCGCCATCGGCCGCTTCGTGGATTTCGTAGTCCTCGAATTCCATGGTCATGTGCAGCAACTTGCGGATGTCGGCTTGGTCTTCAACGATCAGGATCTTTTTCATGGATTGGCCTCAATTCTTTTACTCACCCGTTGCTGGTCGCGCGCACTTCGTCGATGGTCGTCTGGCCGGCGAGAACCTTGTCGATACCGTCCTGGCGCAGCGTTCGCATGCCTTCGCGCAGTGCTGTTTCCTGCAGCGCTTCGGCGCGCGCGCCAGTCTGTATCAGATGCCGCATCTCGCGCGAAATCACCATCAGCTCATGCAGGCCCATGCGGCCCTTGAAGCCGCTGTTGCCGCATTGCACGCAGCCGGGACTCGTGTGCATCAGCAGCTGGCCATCGCGGCCATGGCGTTCCATCCAGCCACGGCGTACCGTGTCGCGGTCCACCGTCAAGCCGGCCGCACCGAAGGCACTCATGTAGTCGGACAGCAGTTCATCGATCTCGCCTGCGCTGGCCGGCCGTTGCGCGTGGCAGTGCTCGCACAGGCGCCGCACAAGTCGTTGCGCCAACACCACCAGCAGCGAGTCGGCGAAGTTGAACGGATCCATGCCCATGTCGAGCAGTCGCGTCACAGTCTCGGGGGCACCGTTGGTGTGGAGCGTCGAAAGCACCAGGTGGCCGGTGAGCGAGGCCTCGATGGCCATCTGTGCGGTTTCCTTGTCGCGGATCTCGCCGATCATGATGACGTCCGGGTCGGCACGCAGCAAGGCGCGCAAGGCCTTCGCGAACGTCCAGTCGATGCGTGGGTTGATCTGCACCTGCCGCAAGCCGGGTTGGGTGATCTCGATGGGGTCTTCCGCAGTCCATATCTTGCGTTCGGCCACGTTGATATGGCTCAGTGCCGAATGCAGCGTCGTGGTCTTGCCCGAACCTGTCGGGCCGACGCACAAGACCAGTCCATAGGGCCGCTCGATGGCGCGCTTGAGCTGTGCAAGGTTGTGCGGGGACAGCCCCAAGCGATCCAGCGGGATTGGCTTGGCCGAGGCCAGGATGCGCATGACCACGTCCTCCAGGCCGTTGCTGGTCGGGATCGTCGCGACGCGAAGCTCAATGCGGTGCTGTGGCGAGAATTTCGCGAAGTTGATCTTGCCGTCCTGCGGCTTGCGTTTCTCGCTGATATCAAGGTCGCACATGATCTTGATGCGTCCGATCATCGCGTTCCGGTAGTTCGGTGGCAGCTCGAGGTAGGTGCGCAGAACGCCGTCCTTGCGAAAACGGATGCGGATCTTCTCGCGCCCCGCGTAGCTCTCGATGTGGATGTCGGACACGCCGTCCCGGTAGGCCTCGATGATCATCCCGTCGATCAAGCGCACCAGCGAGTTGTCGGACTGCTCGATCGGCGAGGTGTCGTCCACGCGCTGCTGGCCTTCCTTCTCCAGGGTCTCCAGCAGTTTTTCGGTGTCGTGCACCTGGAAGTCTGCCGCCCGCAACGGCTCGCCAGGCGCAAACCGGCTGCCGGATGCGGCCCCAATCTTGTCGTAGGCGGCGAACAGCAGCTTGTCCAGGTCCCGGCACTGCGCCAATACCGCCACGACCTTCATCTGCGTGCTGAACTCGACCTCCTCCACCGCAGCACGGCGCGACGCGGGATCGTCAAGCGCGACAATCAAGCGCGTATCGCGCACCAGCAGCGGCATCAGCTGCAGGCGCTGCGCGACGCTGTGGCTGATCTTGCGCAATGCTTCGGATTCCACCGGAAAGACATCCAGATCGACCAGCGGGTAACCCATCTTGCGAGCGAGGGCGGCCTGCAGTTCCGAGCGCGACACCGCACCCATGCGCACGAGTACTTCGCCCAACGGCACGTTGCGATCGGCTTGCTGCTGCACGAGCGCGTCGC
>DATILI010000007.1:0-17780 GCA_035476635.1 Burkholderiaceae bacterium
TCTCACGCTCGATCAGCGCGCGCAGCTGCGCACCGTCGCTCATGGCGATGACGTGGGCATGGTGCGCCACCTGATGGCCCGGCGCATTCGCATACCGGTCCACAGCGATGGTCTCCACGCCCAGGCGCTGCAGCGCGATCAACACCTCCTTGCCCAGTTCCCCGCTGCCGAGCAGCATGACGCGCGTGGCGCGGGGAGACAGCGGGGTTCCGATGGGGTTCATGGCGGGGGGGCGGGGGTTGTGGGGGATCAATTATCGCGGTGCCGCTGGGTGTTCCTGGGAGGACGCGGTAAGCACCAACAAAACGGGAATGGCGGAGTTCACCGCAGCGGACTGCTTTCTCCCACACCTGCCCTCAGCGAACCTTTCTCCAGATATGGAGATATCGTTTCATTAATATCCTTGGACATGGAAAATCAGGGCGGTTTAGGCATTTCCCTCTCGGTCTAATACTCAAAGGGAAAACCCCAACTTCTATTTCTTGACAGCTGCGGCCTCGTCCGCCTAAACTTCAATGAATCGATTCATGGATAACGATTCATCAGGGCGGATGCGCAGTTACCTCAACCAAAGAACCGGAGAGAAGAGATGAAAAAGACCCTTGTGGGCGCCGCCGTGGCAGCCGCCGCGCTCGCAGCCCAAGCACAGACTCCGGCGCCGCCGGCCCCAGCCACCAACGCGATAAGCAACACCATTTATGGCGTCCTTGACCTCGGCCTGACCTTCGTTGATGACATCGGCGGCGAGCACGTCTTGCAAGGCACCAGTGTCGGGATCCAGGGCAGCCGGCTCGGATTCCGGGGCAACGTCGCCATCGATCCTGAGCTCAGCGCGGTCTATGTGCTGGAGGCAGGGTTCAATCCGGAAAATGGCACTCTGGGCCAGGGTGGCCGCCTCTTTGGCCGCCAGGTATTCGGGGGCTTGAAGCATGAGCGCTACGGGCAGCTGACGTTCGGCCGTCAGTACGACAGCCTTGTGGACTACGTGCAGCCCGTCACGGCCAACGGCACAGTGGGCGGCGCCTACTTTGCCCACCCGTACGACAACGACAACACCAACAACACGCTGCGCTTCAACAATGTCCTGAAGTACCGCAGCCCCGCATTCGGTCCGTTCGGCCTCAGTGTGTCGCGCGGCTTCAGCAACCAGCCCGGCGGCACGAACAACAACAGCATGACCAGCGCCGGCGCCGGCTATTTCGACGGCAAGCTGAAGGTTGGCGCAGGCTACCTGCAAGTCAACAACGGTGGCTTGGCGGCTGCGGCTGCGAACCCGGCCGGCACGGCCACTACCGACCAGATCTTTGCCTCCTCAAGGCGGCAGAAGGTGTTCGGCCTCGGCGCCAGCTACCTGCTCGGCACTTTCAAGGTGGGCGGCGCCGTCACTCGGGCCGACTACCAGGGGGTCAACCAGGCGACTACCGTCGGCGTCTCTTACAAGCTGGACAACTATGAGCTCAATCTCAGCTACTACGCCTCGCCCAAGCTCACGCTCTCCGGCGCCTACGTGCACACGCGTGGTGACGTGACCGGCCGCGGCGCGGCCTTCGCCAGCCCGCGCTGGGACCAGCTCAGCCTGCTCGCCGACTACCAGATCTACAAGGGCTTGTATCTCTACGGCGAGCTGATCCACATGAAAGCGGGCGGCAGCCCCTTCGCGGTGGCGGCCAATGGCGGGCCGGCCGCCAAGATCAATCTCGTGGGCGCCTCATCGAGCGACCGGCAAAACCTGGCGCGGGTGGGCTTCCGCTACAACTTCTAAAACGGCATCCGCCACTCACTTTCCTCTTTAGAGCATCCCATGACATCCGCAGCAGCGTACCGGGTCGGAGCCGACATCGGCGGCACCTTCACCGACATCGTCGTCGCCGACGACCAGGGAGGCCTGCATACCCGCAAGGTCTCATCCACCCCGGACGACTATGGACGGGCCATCGTCGACGGTTTGACCGGCCTGCTGCGGGACATCGGCGCCGCGGCGTCGCAGGTGATCGAAGTGATCCACGCCACCACGGTGGCCACCAACACGGTGCTGGAGGGGAAGGGCGCACGCACCGCCCTGATCACCACGCGCGGATTTCGCGACGTGCTGGAGATCGGACGGCTGCGCGCGCCGGTGATGTATGACCTGGGCTATGCCAAGCAGCGCGCGCTCGCGTTGCGCCGGCACCGGTACGAGGTGTCGGAGCGCCTGCGCGCCGACGGCAGCATAGACACGCCCCTGGACGAGGGCGGCCTGGACGCCATTGTGAGCAGCCTGCGGCAGGAAGGAATCGAGGCGGTGGCGGTCAGCCTGCTCCACGCCTATGCCAATCCGGTTCATGAACTGCGCATCCGCGAACTGCTGGCGCAGGCCTTCGGCGACCGCATCTACATCACCTGCTCGCACGAGATTCTGCCGGAGATCCGGGAGTACGAGCGCACCAGCACCACGGTAGTCAATGCGTACCTGGGTCCGGTCGTCGTCGGCTATCTTCATTCGCTCATGGACAAGTTGCACGGGATGGGCATCTACGCGCCGCTGCGCATCATGCATTCCAACGGCGGCGTGATGACGGCCGACGCCGTCATGCGCAAGCCGGCCTGCATCATCGAATCCGGCCCCGCCGCAGGTGTGATTGCCGGTGCCCACGCCGCGGTGCGATCCGGCCGAGCCGATGCGATCACGGTGGACATGGGTGGCACCACGGCCAAGGCAGCGATCGTGGAACAAGGGCAGCCGGCCCGCACGACCGAATACGAGGTGGGCGCAGGCATCAACCTCAGCAGCAAACTCGTGAAGGGAGGCGGACACGCGGTGAAGCTGCCCTTCATCGACGTGTCGGAGATCGGCGCCGGCGGTGGCAGCAAGGTGCGGCTGGACGCTGGCGGGCTAATCCAGGTGGGCCCCGATTCGGCCGGCTCCGTGCCCGGCCCGGTGTGCTACGGCACGGGCGGTACCACCCCCACCCTGACCGATGCATTCGTGACGTTGGGTTACCTCAACCCGCGTCAGCTCGCGGGTGGTGAGGTACTGATCCAGGCGCCGCTGGCGCTGCAGGCGATGCGCGACGCGATCGCCACGCCAACGGGCCTGTCACTGCACGACGCTGCGTATGGCGTGCTCTCGGTCGCAGCTGCCACCATGACCCGCGCGGTCAAGGCCGTGTCGGTCTACCGCGGCCGGGATCCGCGCGAGTTCGCGCTGATCGCCTTCGGCGGCAACGGGCCGGTCATCGCCCATGCCATCGCCCGGCTGGTGGACATGAAGACCGTGCTCGTGCCGCCCAGCCCTGGAGTCTTCAGCGCGGTCGGGCTGCTGCATTCGCAGACCCAGCATGAGTTCATGCGCACGCTGTTCCGCCGGCTCGACCAACTTCGGCCGGGCGAACTGCAGGCCGGGCTCATCGCCTTGCAGGCGCAGGCGCACGACGAAATGGCGGGCGAGGGCTATGCCCTGGACGCGATCCGCCTGCAGCCGGCACTGGACCTGCGATACGCTGGCCAGGCGTTCGAGCTGACCGTGCCGGTGGCCGGCGAGGTCGGCGCAGCGGATTTCATGCGGCGCGTGGTGCAGGACTTTCATGCCGAGCACCGCAAGACCTACGGCCATGCTTCCATCACCGACGCGATCGAGGTGGTCAACCTGCGCGTCAGCGGCACGCTGGCGCAGAGCAGCGCATTCTCCGCCGGCTGGCTGGCTCACGGCGCTGGCCGGGCCGCGCCGTCCAGTCGCACCGCGTACTTCGGCCCCGGCTTCGGCTTGCTCGAAACACCGGTGCTCGGCCGCGACGCGCTTCGCCAAGGGCCCGTCCAGGGGCCACTGATCGTGGAGGAATACGACTCCACCGTGGTCATTCCGCCCGGCGCCAGCGCCATGACGGACGAACACCACAACATCGTGATCACGCTATGAGCCGCGCCATGAACATTGACCCCGCCAGCCTCGAAATCCTGAAGAACGCGCTGGGCTCCATCGCCGACGAGATGGCGCTCGTGGTGCTGCGCACGGCCTATTCGCCGATCGTGCGCGATTCCATGGATTACTCCACCGCAGTGTTCGATGGCCAAGGGCGCGCCATTGCCCAAGGGCTCACGCTCGCGATTCACCTGGGAGCTTTCCCCGATGCGATGCGCCAGCTCATGCGCGAGCAGGCGGCCACGACGCGGCCGGGCGACATGTTCATCCTGAATGACCCCTACGTCGCCGGGGGCATGCACCTGCCGGACGTGTACGTCATCCAGCCGGTGTTCTTCGAGGGACATCTCGCGGCCTTCGCGGCGACCATCGTGCATCATGCCGATATCGGCGGACTCGCCCCCGGCAGCATGGCGCTTGCCGCGACCGAGATTCACCAGGAAGGTGTGCGCATCCCGCTCATCAAGCTGTACCGCGAGGGCGTCGCCAACGACGACCTGTTGGCATTGCTGGAGTTGAACTCGCGCATGCCGACGCAAATGCGTGGCGACCTGCGGGCACAGGTCTCGGCCTGCCGGGCGGGCGAGCGAGGGCTGCTGGCGCTGCTGGCCAAGCATGGCCTGGAGGGCTTCAATCGCTATGTCGAGGCCTTGCACGTCTATGCCCACACCTTGGCTCGGGGCGCCGTGGCAGCCATGCCCGAGGGCGAGTACGAGCATTTGGATTTTATTGACGGGCTGGGCGAGGCGCCCACGCCCATCAAATTTTGCGTACGTGTGAGCGTGCGGGCCGGCCACGTCACGGTGGATTGGGCCGGCACCAGCCCGCAGGTCGCGGGCGCGATCAACTGCCCCATCGCGACAACGAACTCGGTGGCGCTGGCTGCGCTGCGCTCCGCGATCGGCGTGGAGGTGCCCAACTGCGAAGGCTTCAACCAGGTGCTCACCGTCAAGGCCGAGCCCGGCAGCATCGTCCACCCGAACGCGCCGGCCGCCTGCGCCGCCCGCGGTGTGCTGGCCTACCGCATGTTCGATGTCTTGCAGGGAGCCTTCGCCAAGATCGTGCCGCAGCGCATGCCGGCGCTGGGCGAAGGCGGGCCATCGGTGGTGTCGCTCTCCGGCCGCGCCAACGGGCAGCCCTGGCTGATCACCGACGGTGTGCTGGGCAGCTGGGGCGGGCGCCCATCGAGCGATGGCGTTGACGGAATCGCCAGCCCCCTGGGCAACATGTCCAACCAGCCGGTGGAGCTGATCGAGGCGCGGGTTCCGGTGCAGGTGACGCGCTATGGCCTGGTGCAGGATTCGGGCGGCGCCGGCCGCCACCGCGGCGGCATGGCCATGGTGCGCGAGTATCGGTTGCTCGGTGAGGATGCCGCGCTGTCATTGCGTTCCGACCGGCGCGACCACCTGCCGGCCGGCGTGGACGGCGGGCTTCACGGTTCTCCATCGCTCAACATTCTCGTGAACGACACGGGGCCGCACCTGGTACCGGTCATGCCCAGCGGCTTGCTCCAGATGCGGCACGGCGACCGGCTGTTGCACATCGCGGCCAGCGCCGGCGGCCACGGTGATCCGCTGGAGCGGCAGCCCGCCGCCGTGCTGGAGGACATTCTGGATGGCCGCGTCAGCAACCGCTATGCCCGTGAGGTGTACGGCGTGGTACTGGATGCGACAAGCCGCGGCATCGACGCACCCGCGACCGCTGCCTTGCGGCGCGATCTCGCAGCCCAGCCGATCCAGGAGCGTGTGCGACGGCAACTGCAATGCTTCGCGGCCACCAACGAGTTGCCCGCCGCGTGGGTGGGCCTGGAATGAGCATGAAGCCCGCTCTGCCACTCGAGTTGCACGACGCCCGCCTGCTTCGGCCCAGCTGGGCCGAAATCGACCGCGACGCGCTGCGCCACAACGTGCAGGCGGCGCGGCGAGCGATCGGACCGGATCGCAAGATATGGTTCGTCTGCAAGGGCGACGGCTTTGGCTTCGGCGCCGCACGCGTCGCCACCTGGGCGCTCGAAGCCGGCGTCGACGCCTTGTGCGTCGGCAGCCCGGACGAAGCCTGGGCGATCCGGCGCGCCGGAATCGATGCGGACATCCTCCTGTTCGCCTGCACCCTGCCACAAGATGTTTCGGCTCTGGCGGAGCTGGACGTGATCCTCAGCATCCACAGCCCGCAGATGCTGGAGGCCGTCGCGGCGCTGGGCAGGTCGGTGGACGTTTTCCTGGAGATCGATTCGGGCTTCGGCCGCTTCGGCCTTCAACCCGCGCAATGGCGCAGCGCATTGGCAAGGCTGCGAGGCATGCCGCTGGTCCAACTGCACGGCGTGTACAGCCACCTCAGCGCGCCGGAGGATGAGGCCACCAGCGCGCAGCAAGCGGCTGTCTTCGCGCGAGCCGTCGGCGACGCGCAGCAACAAGGCTTCCAGGGGCTCGAGTGCGTTCTTGCCAGCAGCCGCGTGATGATCCTGCACCCGCAGCTGAATCACACCGGTGTGGACCCGGGACGCTTCATCTACGGGGCGCTGGATGCAGCGCTCGCCGAGCGCGCCGGCCTTCGGCCCCTGCTGCACGCGGTGCGCGGCCGCATCATCCATGTCCAGGAACACGAAGCGGGCAAGAGCCTGGGCCTGGGTTACGGCGCGCCTATCGTTCTGGGCAAACCGATGCGCCTGGCCGTGGTTCCCATCGGGTTCTGGGACGGCTTGAACCATGCGCCGCCGCTCGGCCGCGTGATCGTCGCCGGCCAGTTCGCGCCGGTGGTCGGCCGCCGCAGCTTCCAGCACACCGTCATCGACGTGAGTGCCGTGCCCAACGCAGATGTGGGCAGCCTCGTCACGCTGGTCGGGCAGGACGGCGACTGCGCCATCCCCATCGATGAACTGGCGGCCACCCTGGGCGTACCGCTGATGGAGCTGCTCCCTCGCCTGGTGCGCGGCCTGCCGCAGGTTTGCCTGCATGAGCAAAGCACCCCAAACCCCCACAAAATCCTTTTTCAGGAGACAACGCAATGAACCACTTCGACCCCCGGCGCCGCGCCTTGCTGGGTGGCACCGCCACAGCCCTGCTGTCCTCGTCCTGGCTGCTGGAGGCTGCCGCCGCGGAAGGCGGCGTGCTCACCGTGGGCCTGCCGAGCAACCCACAGACATTCGATCCCGCCAACCAGAGCAATCATGACGCGATGCTGGTGAACCAGTTGATCTTCGAAAATCTGGTGGAGATCGATGGCGACGGCCGGCGCGTGCCCATGCTGGCCAAATCGTGGACCGTTTCCAAGGACGGCTTGATCTATACCTTCGAGCTGCGTGACGATGTCACCTTCCACAGCGGCCAGCGCTTCACCGCTGAAGACGTGAAGTACAGCTATGAATGGGTGCTCAACCCCGCCAACAAGGCCTTGCGCCGGCCCATGTGGGCGCCGATCGAATCGGTCACAGTCGCCAGCCCCACGCGGGTCGTGTTCAAGCTGCAGTACCCGTACCGGCCGTTCCTGGACTACATGACCAAGTACATGGCCATCTTCCCTGCGGGCAGTCGCGAGAAGTTTCCGCCCGATCACTTCAAGGCCACACCCACGGGCGTGGGAACCGGCCCGGCGATCTTCGTGGCCGCGCAGGCTAACGACCACGTGGAGCTGCGCCGCAATCCGTCCTATTGGCGCAAGGGCCAGCCCAAATGGGAGAAGCTGATCGTGCGCGTCATACCGGAGGAGGCCGCCCGTGTGGCCTCGCTGCTCTCGGGACAGACCCACGTCATCGCCGCGCCGCCCGCCAAGGACTTCGCCCGGCTGAAGGCCAGCTTGAACGTGAGCGGCGCCGCGAAGCCCGCCACCGGCTGCACCCTGATGATCACCGGTAACACCAGGCAAGCGCCGTTCGACGACCCCATGTTCCGCCGCGCCGTGGCGCTTGCCACCGACCGCGAACAGATCTGTGCGGGCCTGTGTCATGGATTGGTGGAACCCACGGCCATGCCGGCGGCCGCATCGTCCTGGTGGTTCAATGCCCAGGCCAGCAAGTCGCTCAGCTACAACATGCACGAAGCGAGGGCGGCTCTGCGAAAGTCGAAATACGCCAGCGGGACCGAGTTCGACCTGCTCTACGCGAGCACGCCCTACTTGATCGACACAGCGCCCATCGCCGTATTTCTGCAGGCGCAACTCGCGCCGCTGGGCATCCGCGTGAACCTGCGGCCGATGGACTTCGGCCGGCTGATCTCCCAGGTGCTGGTGGGCAACCACAAGGCGGCGCTGATGGCGCTGGTGGGCCCGCCGGAGCCTACGTTCCTGGTGCAGAGCTTCTTCCGGCCCACCGAGGCGTTCTTCAAGGCCACCGGCTACGAGAACCCGGCCTTGACGAAGCTGCTGGAAGACAGCTACAAGGTGGATGACCCGGCGCAACTCAAGCCCATCCTGCAGCAGATGCAGACCGTGCTGGCTGGCGATGCGGCGGCGATCTGGATCGGCACGCCCAACGTGTTCAACCTCTGGCGGGCCAATGTGCGCGGCTTCGCGCCCAACAGCGGCCTCACGCTGCGGGTGCGGGACGCCGAACTGGCTTAAGGCCCTGGAGCGAACCATGTGGATATTTTCCCGTGTCCTGTCTTCGCTGGCCGTGCTGCTGGCCGTGAGCGCGCTGTTGTTCGCGCTGTGCCGCGCCACGCCGGTGTCGCCCGCCCGGCTGGTGCTGGGCGCCGATGCCAGTGCGCAGCAAGTGGCGGAGTTCGAGCAGCAGTACGGCCTGGACCGTCCCGTCCTGGCCCAGTACGGCCACTGGTTGCGCGGCGCCGCAACGCTGAACATGGGCGAGTCCTACGTCAGCGGCGAGTCCATCGTCGCGCAGATCAGGCGCACGCTGCCGGTGACGGTGGAACTGGTCACCTTGTCGTTCCTCGTCACGGTTCTGGCCGCTACCTTGTTTGGCGTGGCAGCGGCGCTGCACGAGGAGGGCGTCGTGGATCACGCGCTGCGCGTCGTCGCCATCGTGGGCCTATCGATCCCAGGCTTCTGGCTGGCGCTGCTGCTCGTGCGGGCTTTCGCGGTTGACTTGGCCTGGTTCCCGGCTGGCGGGCTGGTGCCCCTGTCCGAAGGCGTCGGGGCGCACCTGCGCTCGCTGGTGCTGCCGGTGGCATCCATCTCGTTCTACTACATCGCGGTGCTCAGCCGCCTGGTCCGGGCCAACATGATCGAGACGCTATCGCAGGATTACGTTCGCACCGCACGCGCCATGGGACTGAGGCCCTTGCGGGTGACGGCCTACGCGGTGAAGAACGCGCTGCCGCCGCTGGCCAGCATGGCTGCCATGGTGTACGGCTACATGTTCGGCTGGGCGCTGATCGTGGAGCAGGTCTTCAGCCTGCCAGGCGTCTCGCGCGACCTTCTGGCGGCGATCTTCTCGCGGGACTATCCCACGGTGCAGGCCATTGTCCTGGTCATCACCGTGATCTTCGTGGGCTCCAACACGCTCGCGGACATCCTCCAGCGTGCGCTCAGCCCCCGCCTTTTCGGACAACACTGATGCAAGCTACCATGCAAGCTCAACACACCACGCCATCCGCAGACGCCCTCGAGGTGGCGCCGCGCTGGTGGGGCTTCTCCTGGCTGCGGCGGCTGGCGGCCACACCGGTCGGGGCCGCAGGCCTGCTGCTGGTGGGAACGTTCGCGCTGCTGGCCGTGCTGGCGCCCGTGCTGCCATTGCACGATCCGCTGCAACTGCACATGAACCATCGTCTGGCCGCACCGGGGGGCGAGTTCCTGCTGGGAACCGACCAGGCCGGCCGCGACATTCTGAGCCGCATCATCTGGGGCGGGCGCACGTCGCTGGCCATCGGCGCCTGCGTCATCGCGATCGGGCTGGGTCTGGGTGTGAGCATCGGCCTGGTGGCGGGCTACTACAGCCGCACCTGGCTCGAGGAGGTGCTGATGAAACTGATGGAGGTTCTCGCCTCGATCCCGCTGCTGATCTGGGCCATCGCCATGGTGGGCGTGCTCGGTGTCCAGCCCACCGTGATCGGGCCCTTCGCCCTGAGCAACGAGGTCAAGCTCACACTATTGATCGGCATCCTGTACGTGCCCGGCCTGGCGCGGCTGACGCACGGTCTCGTGCTGCAGGAGGCTGCCGCCGAATACGTGCTGGCGCGCCGCATCCAGGGCGCGTCCCCGGCGGCCATCGTGATCTCCGACATTCTGCCCAACGTCATTTCGCCTGTGCTGGTGCAGGCCTCGATCCTGATGGGAGTCGCGATCATTGTCGAGGCGTCGCTCAGTTTCATTGGCCTCGGTGTGCAACCTCCGACGCCCAGCTGGGGCACGCTGCTCGCCGATGCGCGCAACCTGGTGTTCTCCGGGGAGTGGTGGGTGGCGGTGTACCCGGGCCTCACGGTCTTCCTGGCGGTCCTGGGGCTCAACCTGCTGGGCGACGGATTGCGCGTGGTGCTTGACCCGCGCCGTGGCGCGCCGGTCGCGAGGGAGCTGCTGTGATGGCCGACTGTCTGCTCCAACTTCAGGGATTGCGCGTCGGGTTCAACCAGGGCGCAACGACACACGAGGTCTTGCATGGCTTGGACCTGTGCATCCGTCGCGGCGAGGCCGTCGGGCTGGTGGGCGAGTCCGGCTCAGGCAAGAGCGTGACGGCGCTGGCCGTTATGGGATTGCTGGGGAGGCATGGCACCGTCACGGGTGGGCGCATCCTGCTCGAAGGGTGCGACCTCACGCAGTTGCCCGAGTCCGAGATGCGCGCGGTGCGCGGCAAGGAAATTTCCATGATCTTCCAGGACCCGACGACGGCCCTGAACCCGGCGTTCACCATCGGTACGCAGTTGCTGGACGTGATCCATGCGCATCGCAAGCTGCGCGCCCCCGCCGCGCGCAAGGAAGCACTGGAGGTGCTCGACCAGGTCGGGTTCAAGGAGCCGGCGCGGGTGCTGCGTTCGTATCCGCACGAGTTGAGCGGCGGCATGAAGCAGCGCGCGATGATCGCCATGGCCGTGTCCTGCCGGCCGCGGGTGGTACTGGCCGATGAGCCCACCACCGCGCTGGACGTCACGGTGCAGGCGCAGATCGTCGAGTTGTTGCGGCGGCTGGTAAAGGAGTTGGACCTGGGCCTGCTCTTCATCACCCACAACCTGGACCTGATGGCCGAATTGTGCGGTCATGCGGCGGTGCTGTACCGCGGTGACGTAGTGGAAACCGGCAGCGCCGAAGACCTGTTCGAACGGCCAAGCCACGCCTACACCCGCATGTTGTTCGAAAGCATTCCGCGGCTGGAGGTGCACCCATGAAGGACGTATTGTTCGACCTGCGCCACGTGGGCAAGCGCTATCCCACGGCCCGCTCCGCCATCGCCCGGCTATGGGATCGCGGCGCCTCCACGGCGGTGGAGGATGTTTCACTGACCGTCCGCGCAGGCGATGCGCTGGCGATCGTGGGAGAGAGCGGCAGCGGCAAGACCACGCTGGCGCGCCTGATGGTGAAGCTGCAGGAGCCTACCTCCGGCACCCTGAACTACCGCGGTGTCAGCCTCGCGCAGCCGACGGCCGGCCAACTGAGGGACTTCCGCCAGCGCGTGCAGATGGTTTTCCAAAGCACACACGCTTCGCTCAATCCGCGCAAGCTGATAGCCAGGACACTGCGGGAATCCTATGGCGAACAGCACGAGCCCCCGTCGCTCAAGGAAGTGCTGGACATGGTACGGCTGCCGATTTCGGTGGCGGGCAAGCTGCCGCACGAGCTCTCGGGCGGCCAACGCCAGCGGGTAGGCATCGCGCGTGCCATCGCACGCAGGCCCGAACTGCTGATCGCGGATGAGCCCACCTCAGCACTGGATGTGTCCCTGCAGCGCGAAGTGATCCAGCTGTTGCGCGAATTGCACCGCAGCGCCGGGCTCACGCTCGTCGTCATCAGCCATGACCTGGCGATGGTCGGCAGCCTGTGCGACTCCATCGCGGTGCTGCATGGTGGCCGCATGGTGGAGCATGGCAGTGCTCGCGAGGTGCTGTACCGGCCCCGGCAGGCCTACACCCAGCAGCTCATCGCCGCGATTCCGCGGGGCTTGGCCGGCCGGCCGGCTCTGGCCGTCTGAAGTTGCAAGATCGAATCACGAAGAAATCCCATGCACAACACGACTTCAACCCACTGCCTGCCCGAGTGCCTTCCCGCCGCCGATGACCCAATGGTCGAACCGGGCCGGCGACGCTTCTTCGGCCGTGCCATGTCGGCGGCCGGGCTGCTCGCACTGGGCGCCGCGCAGACAGCCTGCGGGGGCGCCAGCGCCGCGCCTGCTCCCTCGCCAAGTGGCGAACCGGCGTGGGGCGGGCCCATCGATCCGGCGAAGACGGCGGTGTTGGTGATGCATTACCAAAGCGACATCCTGAGCTTCTTTTCACAAGCGGCACCGACGCTCCTCGCCAACACGCGCGCCTTGCTGGACGCGGCCCGTGCGCGGGGAACATCGGTGTTCTTCATCCGCATCGCTTTCTCGCCCAGCTACCTGGAGGTGAGCCCGCGGAACAAGAACGGCTCCTTCCTCGCCAGCACCGGCGCCTTCCTGAACAACGATATACCCGCGGAGCTGGCGCGCACGGCCGCCGAACCGGTGCTGGTCGCCAAGCGCGTCAGCGTGTTCTTCGGCACCGACCTCGAATCGCGCCTTTCCGCCAAAGGCATCGATACCGTGGTGCTGGCGGGGATCGCGTCCACCGGCGTTGTTCTCTCCACCATCGCCTATGCCAGCGACGCGGACTATCGCATCTACACCGTCAAGGATTGTTGTTTCGACCCCGACCCGGTGGTGCACGATCATCTGTTCGAGACCGCCTTTGAGAGCCGAAGCGTCGTGATGTCGCTGGCCCAGGCCACCAGTGCTTTGGGGGGAGGCTGAGCCGGGATCCTATACTCTCAAGCCACGAGCACAAGGGGAAACGCGTGGAGATGAAAACAGGCGCACGCAAGGCGGCAGGTACGCCCTCCACGGGGGCGAAGGGCGACGCCCCTAAACGCAGCGAGCGCGGCCTGACCGTCAAGGACGTCGCCCGGGTAGCGGGGGTGGCCGTGGGCACTGTCTCGCGCGTGCTCAATGACAATGCCACGGTGATGCCTGAGGTGCGCGAGCGGGTGCAGGCCGCCATGCGTGAACTCAACTATGAGCCCAACGTGCTGGCCCGGAGCATGCGCGCAGGCTCGACTCGAGCGGTAGGGTGCCTCGTCAGCGACGTGGTTCAGCTGACGGCAGCTCAGATGCTCAATGGCGCCGAGGAAGTGCTGCACAACGCCGGCTATGCCATGTACATGGCGAGTTCACACTACGACCTCGAGCGCGAGAGGGCGATCATCAGTTCCTTCCGGCAACGCAAGATCGACGGCTTGATCCTGGTCATTTCCGACGATGAGGACCCGGACTATCTCGCCTTCCTCAAGTCGCTGCAGGTGCCTGTCGTGCTGTGGGAGCGCGAAGCGGGCGGGCTCTTCAGTTCCGCGCTCTCGGATCATCATGGGGGATGCAATCAGGCGGTGGCCTACCTGTATGGACTGGGTCACCGGCGCGTCGCGCTCGTGGCCGGCCGCGAACACACCTGGGTGGGGCGCGAAATGGAGCGCGGTTATGCGGAGGCGCACCGGGCCCGTGGTGCGGCAGTGGATCCGTCGCTGATCGCCCGCGCGGACCGTTTCGACGTCGCCGCGTGCACGCGATTGCTGACGCTGCCGGACAGGCCCACCGCCATCATCGCGCCGATCAATGATCTCGCGCTGCTGATGTCCGTCGCCCGCACGCTGGGTATGCAAGTGCCAACCGACATCTCCGTGATCTCGATCGGAGACAGCAGCCTGTTGGGAATTTCCAACCCGGGCATTACGGTCGTGCGCCACGATCCACTCGAAGTGGGCCGGACTGCTGCAAGGCTCTTGCTGGCGGTGTTGGAGGGCACCGAGCCTCCTGAGGAGCAGAAGGTGTTGTTCCCGGCGGAACTCATCGTGCGTGGCTCCTGCTCTGAACCGCGCCAACTCGGGTAGGTCCACGCGACGTCAGCTCTCAGGCGCGCCGAACATCACTTACGAGGCGGCGCTGCTTCGCCACCTGCGAGGGCGCGGCATTCCCGTCTCGGCCAGCCTGCCCTCGGCCGATGGCCGGGACTCGGTCATGGTCCGCTTGCCGGAGGGGCCCCGCACTCTGATGGCGTTCGAGTATCTGGACGGCGACGAGACCAGCGACGCCGCTGATGACATCGAAGCCTTCGGTTCAGGCCTTGCCGCGCTGCACGATGCCGCCGCGAGCTACGCCGGGCCGCCGAGCCTCTACACGCTGGACCTCGACTATCTCATCGACCGGCCGCTGGCGCGCACGCTCCAGGCGCCGACGATCACGGAGGAGCTTCGCCCGCAGTTCCGCGAGATTGCCGCGCGGCTGCGTTCGCGCATCGAGGCGATTGATGGGCTGTCGCGGACGGTCTGCCACGGCGATTCGCACGGCAGCAACAACTTCATCACCGTCGGCGCGGAAGGCGGCAAGGTCGCTGCTTTTTTCGATTCCGACGAATGCGGTCCTGGGTATCTCGCCTACGAGCTGGCGGTGTACCCCTGGTTGCCCTGCTGACGGCGGTCGGCCGAAGCGACAGCATTGAATCAAAGCAGATACACGCCAGCGGACTGGTGCGCCTGGCGCACAGCGGTGGCCAGAAGTGGCTTCGCCGACCAGCCCCTGTGCTCGGAATTGCACAAAGCGCCCGCGTAGGCAAGGAACGCCGTCGGCTTACCGCTTACGCTGCAGATGCAAAAAAATGCTAGCATGGAACTATCAATAAATGATTTTTAGATGCTATGGCTATGCTCTACACCCCCTCGGAAAGGGGCTTCGATGCCGGGCTGGAGGCGATTGACCGCTGCCAAGTGGGCCTGCTGCGCGAACTGTCGGGCCAGCTCGGCAATCGCCTCACCCTGAAGGGCGGCATGGCGATGCGCGTCGCATTCGGCAGCATGCGGCTGACCAAGGACATCGATTTCGACCGCGACCAGACGATCAGCCAGGACGCGCTGAAGAAGAACCTTGAGCGAATGCTGGTGCGCGCGGCGAGCACGGCCGGGATCCGCAGTCCCAAGGTGCAGATCACGAAGGACACCAAGACCACGGTGCGCGCGCGTCTCGAGGGCACCATCGGGGGCAAGACTGACGCGCGCTTCGACGTCGAGGTCTCCGGCCGCGACACGCCGGCCAGGGAGAACGTGCGAAGCGAGATCGTCACGCCGCCCGCGAAATACGCGATGGCGCCGTTCCCGGTGACCACGTACACCAACGCGGCGCTCGCAGCGATGAAGATCGGCGCGGCGTTGTCCGCGCAGAGAAACGCTCCCCGCGACCTGTATGACCTGCGCGAACTCATCTGGGCCCGGGCGGATCCGACCGAGCTGCTGTCCAGGCAGGACGCCGACTTGCTCAAGGACTTCTCGGACCGGGCCCTCGGCAAGCTGGAGCTGCTCACCTTCCAGCTCGCCCAGCAGGAACTTCTGCCCTACCTGCCGCCCGACGACAGGCGGGCGCTCAACGAGGCGCAGTGGATCGAGACGACGCTGATGGTGGCCGACACCATCCAGGGCTGGTGCAAGGCTGCCCTGGAACTGCAGCAGGAGCCGCAGGGACCGAAGAGGCCGCAGAATCCGGAAAGAGAGCGGTGATGAACACGCACTGGAAGGCCGATGCGGAGCGCTTGCTGATGAACACCGGTAGCCCCTCGGTGCTCACGACCGCGATGCTGCACTCGCTTGTAACCACCGGGCGCGCGGACGCGCCGTCGCCGGCGACCTTCGCCCGCTGGGTTTCGACGATGGCCGACTTCGGCAAGCTGCAGGAGGTGATCAAGGGCGTCTACCTGAACCGTCTGGGCCACCGCGAGGTGAGCCCCGCAGCGGCGGCCCACTGGGTGCGCAGCCGCAGTGTCGTGAGCTTGTCGTGGGTGCTGGAGCAGGCGCATATCACGAACAACTTCGGCGACACGATCACGTGCGTGATCCCCACGGACGCGACCTGGCCGACTCCCAACGTCGGCGATCGCGTGACGAAGGCAGGGACTTTCCGCTTCTTCGCCATGCCCGCGCGGCTTGTCGACGTGGGCCGGGTGGAGGACATCCGCGACACGCAGTTCGACTATCCCCGAACCACCCCCGAGAAGGCCCTGCTCGATTGGCTGTTCCTGGGCGCGTCGCCGCGAAGCCGCATGACGCGTCCCCCCTTCGACCTGGAGATCGGGGCGCTGGACACGCGACGCCTGCGAAGGGTGGCCAAGGCGATGCAGCTCACATCCGTGCTTGACGACTGGGTGCGGCTGTACGAGGAGTACCAGTCCAGCGAGGACGTGCGGGAGAACGCGGCCACCCGAATGCGCTTCTGAGTCGCACCGGAAGCGATTCGCACGGCAGCAACAACTTCATCATCGTGGGCGCGGAAGGCGGCAAGGTCGCTGCCTTTTCGATTTCGACGAATGCGGTCCCTCCTGGCTGCGCAGGCAGGTGAAGATGCTCACGGCTTGGGGTCTTGAGCTGTCCGTACATTTGGCGTACATTGGCGCTTGTGTCGGGAATCAATTCGCACCGACCTAGAGGAGAGGCACCATGCAAACCACGCCGGAAACCACCGACAAGTCGAGAGGCGCACGCCTGGAAGCCCGCATATCGGTCGAACAGAAGACCGTGCTGCAGAAAGCCGCCGCCCTGTCGGGGCGTACCTTGAGTGAATTCGTGGTCGCCAGTGCCCAGGAGGCGGCCAGCCGCGTCATCCAGGAACACGAGACCATCCGCCTCAGCCGCACCGAACAGATGGCGTTCGTCAATGCCTTGCTTCATCCGCCTGCGCCCAATGCGCGTCTGCGCAAAGCCGCAGGGGCCTACCGCAAACAGATGGGGTTGTGATTGCCCGCGCCCACCGCGCCGTATCGGATCGAGGCACTTGGCAAGACCCACGATCGCACCGCATTCGCCTGCGGCAGCGCGGCACTGGATCGCTACCTGCAGCAGCAGGCGCGCCAGGACGCCGACAAGAGCGTCGCCGCGCCTTTCGTCCTGACGACACCGCCCGCGCCGCGGGTGCTCGGCTACTACACGCTGTCAGCGGCGCTCGTGAACGCCAGCGAACTGCCCGGCACATTGGCCAAGAAACTGCCGCGCTATCCGCACTTGCCGGTGACGTTGCTGGGTCGGCTAGCCGTTGACCAGGGCATGAAGGGCAAAGGCGTCGGACAGTTCCTGCTGATGGACGCCCTGCGCCGCAGCTTCGAAGCTGCCGCTCACATCGCGGCGATGGCCGTCCTGGTCGATGCCAAAGACGACGCGGCGCAAGCCTTCTACCGGCATTTCAGCTTTCTGCCGCTGCACGAGCAGCCGCGCCGCCTCTTCCTGCCCATGAAAACCATTGCCGGACTGTTCGCGACGCGGTCGAGACCCTGAAGGACGCGCTGGCCGGTGATGGCGATCAGGTTCGCGTTGGATGCGATCCGCCCCCACCACGGCCCTGTGATACCCTCTCCAGCCACAATCGTGCGCGAGGACCGCGCGTTGTCGTCGATGCAGAGGGGCACCCGGCGATAGCGCATTGGAACCATCCGGCGGCCTTGCCACAACAACGGGCGGAGAAAACGCGATGCTGACCGACGCGGAAAAGAAAATCCTGAAGGACACCTGGCGCCTGGTGGTGCCGATCATGGAGACGGCGTCCGACCTCTTCTATCGGCGCCTCTTCGAGCTGCAGCCGCGCTACCGCGAGCTGTTTCCCCCTGACATGACGGCGCAAAAGCGCAAGCTGATGGTGACGCTGGCCTTCGTGGTCAAGAGCGCCGACTGGGCCGCCGAATCCTGGGCCGACGATGTGGCGCAAAGCGACGACCTGTTCCTGGTGGTGCTGGCGCTCGGC
>DATILI010000008.1:0-96887 GCA_035476635.1 Burkholderiaceae bacterium
GGTGGCAGGCGCGCCCACCAGCGAATACTGGTCCGCGTGGTCGGCCAGCCAGCGGCGTGAAAGCTCGCTTTCCTGCTGGCTAGGGTGGAAGTCGGCGCGCAGGTATTCGCGCCAGGGCTTGTAGGTGGTACGCACCAGGCCGCGCCGGCCGAAGAGATAGCTGGCCGCGCTCTTCCAGGTGCTCCATTTCCACAGCGTGCCGTCGCTCCGCAGGTTGTTCAGCGTCTGGCGCGTGAGGTCGCCGAGGAACACGCTGGTGATGCGGCGAAACCAGGTGATGCGCCATTCGTGGTTGCCGCCCAGCGCCTGGTACAAATCAAAGGCCGTGCTCTTGTGCTCGGCCTCTTCGGCGCAGTGCCACAGCCACATGGTTTTCATGCGCGCGTCGCCATCGAGCAGGTCATGATGGCGCAGCATCCATTCGGCGAGGATGGCGGTGAAGTGTTCGGTGGCGGCCGTGACCGCGAGGTGATGGCGCACGTCGGCGCCGTCCATGAGCTTCATGCGCTCGGCGGAGCGCGGCTCCCAGGCGTTGTCCAGGCCCTGCTTTTCCAGGTGGCCGTTGAACAAGGCGTGGATGCGGCGATGCGTGGCCTCCTGGCCGATGAAGCCCTGCACCTCGGTCTTGAATTGTTCGCGCTTGTCTTCCGGCAAGGTCTTCAAGCCATTGCGTACCGAGTCGATGAAGAACTGCTCGCCCGCGGGAAAGCTCATGGACAGGGCATTGAGCAAGGCAGTGCGGAATGCATCGCCGCCGCACCAGTGGCGCGCGAACGGGGTTTCAAGGTCGATCAGCAGGCGGCGGACAACGAGGTCGGTCATGAAGCAGTTTCCCATTGGCAAATTTGGTACGAGCTAGTACCGGGTGGCGCAATGATGGGTGAAAGTGATGGTACTGTCAAGTACCAGCATTCAGTAATACCCGGCGCGAGAAAGCCATGGCCTGCGGCAGCCGCTATGCTTGGTGCCATGACCGAGACAGAAACCGTCGTTCATGAACACCGCCACCGCCTGCTCGAAGGCATGGCCCATGCCGTGGCCGCCAAGGGCTATGCCGAGACCACGATCGCCGACATCGTGCGCGAGGCCAGCGTTTCGCGCCGCACGTTCTACGAGCATTTCGCGACCAAGGCCGAATGCCTGATTGCCCTGTACGAGGCGGCCAGCCATAACGCGCTGAAGGTGCTGCGCGGCGCCATCGACCCCGCGCACGACTGGCATGACCAGGTGGAGCGCGCGCTGGCGGCCTACCTGGGCGGGATGATGCAGAACCCGGTGCTGATGCGCACGCTGTTCGTGGAAATTCTGGGCCTGGGGCCCGAGGGCCTGGCGGCCCGACGGCGGGTCAACCAGGAGATGGCGAACTTCATGCTCGGCGTGGTCAACGGCGCCAAGGCCGGCCAGGCCGCGCAATCCGCGCTATCGCCCGAGTTGGCCATGGCCGTCGTGGGCGGCATCAATGAATTGGTGCTGCAGGCCATCGAGGACGGCCGCGTCGGCGAACTGCAGGCGCTGGTGGCGCCCGCAAGCCGGCTGGTGCGCGCAGTGGCGCAGGGCTCTGCCTAGAGAGATCAGTTGCCGGTGTGCGCGCCCAGAGCGCGCAGGCGCACCGGACCAACGCGACTTTCCACGGCGTGCTGCAGATCGCGGCGCAGCCCCAGCGCGAATGCCAACTCAGCCACCACGAACAACGGGCCGATGATGAGCCCCATCACATCGTCAACGAAAGCCGGCTTCTTGCCCTCGTAGTAATGGCCGATGAATTGCAAGACCCAGCCGACGACGAACACCGCGATGCCGGTGCCCGCCCATAGCCCCGTTGATTGCGCGGCAAGCCACTGGCCGGCCAGCACCGAGAGGCCCATCAGCACCGCCATCGCCGCGCCCAGGCGCAACTCCAGGCGCAGGTAGTACAGCGAAGCGGCAAGCGCCGCCAGCACCGCGGGCGAGAACGTGAGCCCCGCCACCTCGAAGGCGGGACGCGAGAGCAGCGCTGTTACCGCCAGCACGATCATCGGGATGCCGATGAAATGCGTGGCGATGTTGCGCGGGTCGCGGTGGTAGCCGGCGTAGTTGGCGATCTGGTCGATCAGGGTTTTCATGGTTGCCTCGCGGGAATACGGAGTAAGACTGCTGGCAATTCTGCACAGCGGCGAGCCCCGCTGGCAAGCCCCTGGGATACCCGGGTCCACTTTCGCAACACGGCCAGTTGCAAGCGGCGGGGTATCCACCGAAGATCACGACCGGACTCAGCACGCACAACACCCCGAAGGAGACTCCAATGATTCGACGCAACCTCGTACGCTTGGCGGCAATCTGCGCCCTGGGCAGCGCGCTTCCCCTGGCCGCAACCGCCCAGGCCGATTACCCGAACAAGGCGGTCAAGATCATTGTTCCGTTCCCGGCCGGCGGCACCAGCGACGTGATGGCGCGCATGGTGGCCGACGAGCTGACCCGGCTGCTCAAGCAGCCGTTCGTGGTGGAAAACATCGGCGGCGCCGGCGGCGTGATCGGGTCCGAGCGGGCTTCCAAGATGCCGGCGGACGGCTACACGCTGCTGCTCTCCGGCGTGGGTTCCAATGCCGTGGCCCATGGCCTGGACCCCAACCTCAAGTACGACTCCAAGACCGACTTCATCCACATCTCGCAGATCCACTCCGGCCCCAACGTGCTGGTGGTGCACCCCGACACGCCGTACAAGAACCTCAAGGAGCTGGTCGACTTTGGCAAGGCCAATCCAGGCAAGCTCAGCTACGGCATGACCTTCGCCGCATCGGGCCACATGGCGATGGAGTTGCTCAAGCAGACCGCCAGCGAGTGCCCGGCCGGCGCGAAAGACTGCAAGCCCCTGTTCATGGTCGGCATTCCCTACCGCGGCGGCGGCCCGATGCTCACCGACCTGCTGGGCGGCCAGATCCCGATGATGTTCATCAACCAGGATGCGGCATTGCAGCACGTCAAGGCCGGCAAGATGCGCGCCCTGGCCGTGACCAGCGCGCAGCGCAATCCGCTGTACCCGGACGTGCCGACGATCGCTGAATCGGGCTACAAGGGATTCGAGGCGCTCTCATGGTCGGGCCTCTCGGCCATCAAGGGCACGCCGCAGCCCATCGTCGACAAGCTGGAGGCCGCGCTTTCCACGGCCATGCAATCGCCATCGATCAGGCAGCGCATGGAATCGGTCGGCTTCGTTGTGCCGCAGCAGGGCTCCAAGCACTACACCGCGTTCGTCAAAAGCGAAATCGACATGTGGACCAAAGTCATCAAGAACGCCGGCATCAAGCCCCAGTAGCTCCCGAAGAACCCCATGACAGAACAAGCTGCCTCCGCCGACGCCATCGCCTGGGTCAAGGTCTCACTCGTCTACCTGCCGCTGGCCGCGCCCATCAGCGATGCCAAGGTCTTGACCGGCCGCCAGAAGCCGCTGACCGAAATCGCCTTCGTCTTTGCCGAGATTCGCACGCGCGATGGCCTTGAGGGCATCGGCTTCGGCTATTCCAAGCGTGCCGGCGGCCCCGGCATGTACGCGCACGCCAAGGAGATCGCGCCCAACCTGCTGGGGGAAGACCCGAACGACATTGCCAAGCTGTGGGGCAAGCTCATGTGGGCCGGCGCCTCGATGGGCCGCAGCGGCCTCACCACCCAGGCCATCGCGCCGTTCGACATCGCGCTGTGGGACCTGAAGGCCAAGCGCGCCGGCCTGCCATTGGCCAAGCTGCTGGGCGCGCACCGCGACAGCGTGCAGTGCTACAACACTTCGGGCGGTTACTTGTCGATGCCGATCGGCGAGGTGCTGGAGAACGTCGCGATGAACCAGGGCAAAGGCATCGGCGGCATCAAGATCAAGGTCGGCCAACCCGACCTGCCCACCGATGTGAGCCGCGTCGGCCAGGTGCGCAAACTGCTCGGAGACGGCTTTCCGTTGATGGTCGACGCCAACCAGCAATGGGACCGGCCCCAGGCCATGCGCGCCTGCCGCGCACTCGAAGCATTCGACTTGACCTGGATCGAGGAGCCGCTCGACGCCTATGACTTCGAAGGCCACGCCCAACTTGCCGAGCGCTACGACACGGCGATTGCCACTGGCGAAATGCTCACCAGCTTCGGTGAGCATGCGCAACTCATCATGGCCGGATCCAGCGACTTCATCCAGCCCGACGCGCCGCGCGTCGGTGGCATCACCCCCTTCCTGCAAATCATGGGCCTGGCCGATTTCAAGGGCCGCAAGCTGGCGCCGCATTTCGCGATGGAAATCCACCTGCACCTGGCCGCCGCCTACCCTCAAGAGCCCTGGCTCGAACACTTCGAATGGCTGGAGCCGATGTTCAACGAGCGGATGGAATTGAAGGAAGGCCGCATGCACGTGCCGAACCGGCCGGGGCTGGGCTTCTCCTTGAGCGAGCAGGCGCTGGCTTGGACGGCGGACAAGGTGGAGTTTGGGAAGCGGCCCTAGTGGGCGGCGTCAGCGGCCCCTGGCCTTGCGCCAGACCGCGAAGTCATCCCTGGACTGCTGTTCGGTTGGCGGGTACAGGCCCAGGATGCTGCGCCCCTTGAGCACTTCCTCGGTGACGAAGTCTTCGAAGGCGGTCATCTCCACCGCTTCGTCGGCAACCTCGTCGGCCAGGTGCGCGGGGATGATGAACACGCCTTCCTTGTCGCCCACCACCACGTCGCCGGGGAACACCGCGACATCGCCGCAGCCGATCGGCACGTTGATGTCCAGCGCCTGGTGGTGCGTGAGGTTGGTTGGGGCCGAGGGGCGGTGGTGGTAGGTGGGGAAGGGCATCGCCGCGATTTCGGGCGAGTCGCGGAAGCCGCCGTCGGTCACCGCGCCGGCGCAGCCGCGCACCATCAGGCGCGAAATCAGGATGGAGCCGGCCGAGGCGGCGCGGGCGTCCTTGCGGCTGTCAAACACCATCACGGCACCTTCGGGGCACTGCTCCACGGCCACGCGCTGCGGATGCTTGCGGTCCTGGAACACGGTGATGGGGTTCAGGTCTTCGCGCGCCGGGATGTAGCGCAGGGTGAAGGCTTCGCCCACCATGTTCGGCAGGTTCGGGTTCAAGGGCCGCACGTCCTGGATGAACTGGTTGCGCAGGCCGCGCTTGAAGAGGGCGGTGCACAGCGTGGCGGTGCTGACGGTCTTGAGCTTCTCGCGGGTTTCAGGCTTGATGGGCATCGCGCTTCCCTTCTTTTCTTAGTAGATGGCCGGTTCGCCGACGGGCGCGCCGAACGAGGTTTCGAGATAGTCAAAGTCGCAGCCCTGGTCCGCCTGCAGGATGTGCTGGCTGAACATGTAGCCGTAGCCGCGCTCAAAACGCTTGGGCGGTGGCGTCCAGGCGGCGCGGCGCGTGGCCAGTTCGGCATCGCTGACTTCCAGGTGGATGCGCCGATTCGGAACGTCCACGGTGATCAGGTCACCTGTTTTCACCAGGGCCAGGGGGCCGCCGATGTAGGCCTCGGGCGAGACATGCAGCACGCAGGCGCCGTAGCTCGTGCCGCTCATGCGCGCATCGGAGATCCGCATCATGTCGCGCACGCCTTGCTTCACCAGCTTGGTCGGGATCGGCACCATGCCCCATTCGGGCATGCCCGGGCCACCCTGCGGGCCGGCATTGCGCAGCACCAGGACGTGGTTCTCGGTCACGTCCAGCGCGGGGTCGTCGATGGCTTTCTTGAGGCTCGGGTAGTCGTCGAACACCAGCGCTGGCCCGGTGTGCGTGAGGAACCGGGGCGAGCAGGCGCTGGGCTTGATGACGGCGCCATTGGGCGCGAGGTTGCCCTTGAGCACGGCCAGCGCGCCCTCGCGGTAGATGGGCTTGTCCAGCGGGCGAATCACATCGTCGTTGTAGACCTCGGCGCCTTCGAGGTTCTCGCCGGTGGTCTTGCCGGTGACGCTGAGTGCATCCAGGTGCAGCAGGCCGCCGTCGCGCAGGCGGCTCATCAGGCCTTTCATGCCGCCGGCGTAGTAGAAGTCTTCCATCAGGTAGGTGTCGCCGCTGGGCCGGATATTGGCGATGACCGGCACCTTGCGGCTGAAGGCGTCGAAGTCTTGCAAGGTTACGGCGCAGTGCTCGCCCGCGCGGCGCGAGATGGCGACGAGATGGATGATGGCGTTGGTCGAGCAGCCCTCGGCCATGGCCACGGTGATGGCGTTCTCGAAGTTCTTGCGTGAAAGGATCCTGGCGGGCGTCCAGTCTTCCCAGACCATGTCGACGATGCGCCGGCCGCAGGCGGCCGACATGCGTGGGTGGTTGGCATCCGGCGCGGGGATGCTGGAGGCGCCGGGCAAGGTCATGCCGAGCGCTTCGGCAATGCCCATCATGGTGGCGGCGGTGCCCATCACCATGCAGGTGCCGTGGCTGCGGGCAATGCCGGTCTCCACTTCCATCCATTGCGTGGCGCTGATGTTGCCGGCGCGGCGCTCGTCCCAATACTTGAAGGCGTCCGAGCCGGAGCCCAGCGTCTGGCCCTTCCAGTTGCCGCGCAGCATCGGGCCGGCGGGCAGGTAGATGCAGGGAATGCCCATGGAGATGGCGCCCATCAGCAGGCCTGGCGTGGTCTTGTCGCAGCCGCCCATGAGCACGGCACCGTCGACCGGGTGGCTGCGCAGCAGCTCTTCGGTCTCGATCGTCAACAGGTTGCGGTAGAGCATCGTCGTGGGCTTGACGAAGTTCTCGGCCAGCGAGATGGCAGGCAGCTCCAGCGGAAATCCGCCGGCCTGCAGGATGCCGCGCTTGACATCTTCCACGCGCTGCTTGAAGTGCGCGTGGCAGTTGTTGATGTCGCTCCAGGTGTTGATGATGGCGATCACCGGCTTGCCTTGCCAGTCGGCATGGTCATAGCCCATCTGCATGGCGCGCGAGCGGTGGCCGAAGGAACGGAAGTCGTCGGGCGCGAACCAGCGTGCACTGCGCAGCTGTTCGTAGGTTTTTCTGGGCATGGGGTCTCCGCGCTATTTCCACCGCATGTTATAGCCCCGGCCCGCGCCCGATTCAAAAATGCGCCTCGAATCTAAGCGATGGCGCCGATACCCGAGATCCGGGCACCGAGGGCTGGCTGCCGAATTTGTTCTTGATGTACTGGTAGCCCAGGCCGGCGTAGAAGGTCTTGGGCTTGCCGCTGCCTGCACCGATGTCCCACAGCAGCGAAGCTTCAACCCAGGTTTCCGGCGACGTGTTGCCGCCAAAGCCATCCTTGCCTTTGGAGCCCGTGTGCGTGGCCCAGCCCTTGAACACCGCCGGCGCGCCGGCGTTGAGGTCGAAGGCCCAGACCGTGGCCAGGCGTGGCGCAGCCTTGGACTTCACGTCGCTGCCGACAATGCCGTTGTTGCTGTGCAGTTCGCGGTAGTAGAACAATCCCAAGGTCAGCAGACCCGGTACGTCGAACTCGACCTTCGGGCCGCCGATGAGTTTCACGACGCCGGAGCCGAACGCATCGTTCTTGGCATTGAAGTCGAAGCCGGCCTGCATGCCGACATCGCGCAGCGGGCCGAATTTCAGTGGCGTGCCACTGAGTTTGCCGAAGCTCAAGGTGTTGTTGTAGGTGAGGTAGAGCTCTTGCGCCCCGGTGTTGCTGGAGGTGCCAAGGCCTGGGCCCTTGGCCGGGTTGGCCAGGTCCGACTTGAGCAGGTCCACCGAGAAGAAGTTGACGCCGTACTTGTAGCCGCCCACATACTGCAAGGTGACGATGTGCTTTTTCACGTCGTCGGCGCTGCCCGGTTCCCGAAATTTGCTGCCGTAGCTGTAGCCGATGAAACTGTCGCTCCATTCGGCCGCGTTGGCGGCACTGGTGATGCAAGCGATGGCGAGAGCGGCGATGCGTGAGATGTTGTGCATGGGGAGTGCTTTCTGTGGTGGTGGATGGGCTCTGTTGAAGCTCGACCCATGCTAGGGAGCGCAGCCGCCCGATGAAAGTGCTACGCTGAAAAGCTGCTTCTCACTAATGCAACAGCGAGCCCGGAAAAACAACCGACCATAGCGCCATGATCGACATCAAACTCGTTGAATCCTTCGTCCTGCTGATGCGCTGCGGCAGCCTCACGCGCGCCGAAGATGCCTGCGGTATCTCCAAGGCCACGCTAAGCCGCCAGATCTCCAAGCTCGAAGAAGTCCTGGGCGTGCAGTTGCTGGTGCGCTCGACGCGGCGCACCGCGCCGACCGAGGCGGGGCGTGCCTTTTATGCGCGCTGCGAAGAATTGCTGGCCGACGTGCGCGCCAAGCTGGAGGCCGCGCAGACCGAAGTGCACGACATGTCGGACGGCCTGGCGGGCCATCTCTCGCTGTTGTCCGATTCCCAGTTCAGCACCACCTTCGTCTGTTATGTGATGAGCCAGTTCATGCAGCGCTACCCGAACGTGCGCTGCGACGTGAGCATTGCGCATGTCGATCCGGCACCCGCGATCGAAGAGGCGGATTGCTATATCTGCACCACGCCACCGGACCTGCCGAACCTCGTGGGCAAGCTGCTGGGGCGCATGAGCTACAGCCTGTACGCGAGCCCGCAATACCTGCAGCGCTATGGCGTGCCGAAGTCACCGGCCGATCTGGTGCTGCACAAGGCAGTGATGCTGCATGCCACCAAGAACGCTGGCGAATGCCGGCTCCATTCGCAGGAGACCTCGGTGGTCTACCGGCCCCAGTCGGTCATCACGACCAACGACTACTGGATCATGAAGACCTTCTGCATGGATGGCTTCGGCATCGCCTTGCTGCCGGATTTTTTCAGCCGGCCCGAGGCCAGCAGCGGTGCGCTGGTGCCGGTGCTGGCCGACTGGAAACCGGAGCCGATGCGCATCTACTGCGCCTACCAGAAGCAGCGCTACATGGGCCGCAAGCTGCGCAGTTTCATCAACTTCATGGTGGAGTGCTTTCAGCACATCGACTCGATTCACCACTATGTCGGATCGGCGCCGAAACAGTCCAAGTGGCCCTGAGGCGGAGTTACAGGTCCAGCACCAGGCGAGCGCTGCACGATCGTGACACGCAGGGCAGCACCATCGTGCCCAGCGCCTGCTCGTCGGGATTCAGGTACAGGTCCCGGTGGTCGGGCGTGCCTTCGAGCACCTTGCTCAGGCAGGTTCCGCAAACGCCTTGCTCGCATGAGGTTTCAATTTCGATGCCGGCGCCGCGCATGGCATCCAGCATGCTCATGTGCGGCTCCACGCGCAACCTGACCTGGCTTTTTGCCAGCACCAGCTCGAACGCCTGGCCGCTGCTGTCCACCGGCGCCGGCGCGCTGAAGTATTCGCAGTGCACCTGCCGCGCAGGCCAGCCGCATTCGCGTGCGACAGCATCCACCATGTCCATGAACGCGCCGGGGCCGCACATGTAGAGATGCGTTCCTTCGTCCGGCTGGCCAAGAAGCGTTTTCAGATAGCCGCGCTGTTCGTCAGGCGCCATGCCATAGTGGAAATTGACCTGTTCGCGCCACACGCTTTGGTCCAACCAGCCGACAAAGGCCGCGTGCTGCGGACCTCGCGCAAAGTAGTGCAGGGCAAACGCTTCCTGCCGCGCGTGCAGGTGTTTGCCCATGGCCAGCACCGGCGTGATGCCGATGCCGCCGGCCAGCAGCAGATGGCGGCTGGCGTTCTCAGCAAGCGGAAAGTTGTTGCGCGCCGGGGAGATCAAAAGTTCGCTGCCGACCCGGACCTCAGCGTGCATGTGGCCCGAGCCGCCGCGCGACACGGGCTCGCGCTTCACCGCGATGCGATAGGCATCTGTCTCATCGGGTCCGTTGGTCAGCGAGTACTGCCGCGTGAGGCCCGGTTTCAGGTGCACGTCGATATGGCCACCGGGCTCCCAGGGTGGCAGCGGTGTGCCGTCGGTAGGTGCCAGCGTGAAGCTGCGAATGCCTTCGGCTTCGTCGGCGATCTGCGTCACGCGAACGCGAAGTTCGTTCATGGGGTTATTCCTTATCGCGGCCGGTGCTGAGCGCGGCAGCGTGATGGCGCAAGTGTTCCTCGATGAAGGATGCGACGAAGAAATACGAATGGTCGTAGCCGGCATGGATGCGAATGTCCGCAGCCTGGCCGACTTCTTCGCACCGCTGTGCCAGCAGCCAGGTCTGCAGTTGCTCCTGGTAGAAAGGGTCGGCGTCGCCTTGGTCAACGCGCAGCGTGCCGTCGAAGCGGTGCCGCTGCAGCAGCGCACAGGCGTCGTGTTCGCGCCAGCTGTCTTCGTCCTCGCCCAGATAGGCTTCGAGAGCTTTCTTTCCCCAGGGCACCTGGCTGGGCGCGACGATGGGCGACAGCGCCGAGACCGAGCGGAACTTCGAAGGGTGGCGCAGGGCCAGGGTGAGGGCGCCGTGGCCGCCCATTGAATGTCCCATGAGGCCGACCTGGCTGGCTTGGACCGGCAACGCGCCGCACAACATCGGGAGCAACTCATCGACCAGATAGCTTTCCATGCGGAAGTGCGTCGCCCAAGGCATGCGCCGGGCATCCAGATAGTAGCTTGCGCCTTGCCCCAGCTCCCAGGCAGCATCGTCGGGCACGCCATCGCCGCGCGGGCTGGTGTCGGGCGCCACGAACACCAGGCCCAACTCGGCGGCGACCCGCTGGGCACCGGCCTTGGCCATGACGTTGTCTTCGGTGCAGGTCAGGCCGGACAGGTAGATCACCATCGGGCAGCGTTGGCCAGAGCTTTGCGGCGGCAGGAATACCGCCAGCCGCATGGGCGTGCCGGTGACCGCCGACAGATGCCGCAGCGTGCGCTGCTCGCCGCCGAAACAGCGCGCGCTGGAGACAAGCTCGAATGCCATGCAGCTCACGCGCTCAGAAGGTGACGACCGAGCGGATCGACTTGCCTTCGTGCATCAGGTCGAAGGCCTCGTTGATGCGCTCGATCGGCATCACATGGGTGATCAGGTCGTCGATGTTGATCTTGCCGTCCATATACCAGTCGACAATGCGCGGCACTTCGGTGCGGCCGCGCACGCCGCCGAAGGCCGTGCCTTTCCAGGTCCGGCCGGTCACCAGCTGGAATGGCCGCGTCGCAATTTCCTGGCCGGCGCCGGCCACCCCCACGACCACCGATACGCCCCAGCCGCGGTGGCAGCATTCGAGTGCCTGGCGCATCAGCTTGACATTGCCCACGCATTCGAAGCTGTAGTCGGCCCCGCCATCGGTCAGCTCCACGAGGTGGGCCACGAGGTCGTCGTCCAGCTCCGCGGGATTCACAAAATGCGTGAGGCCGAATTTTTCTGCAAGCGGTTTGCGCGCTGGATTGAGGTCGACGCCGATGATCTTGTTGGCGCCCACCATGCGCGCGCCCTGGACCACGTTCAGGCCGATGCCGCCCAGGCCGAACACGACCACGTTGGCACCGGCTTCCACCTTGGCCGTGTGGGTCACCGCGCCGATGCCGGTGGTGACTCCGCAGCCGATGTAGCAGACCTTGTCGAACGGCGCATCCGGCCTGATCTTGGCCAGAGCGATCTCCGGCATCACCGTGAAGTTGGCGAACGTGGAGCAGCCCATGTAGTGGTGGATGGCCCGCCCGCCGATGGAGAAGCGGCTGGTGCCGTCGGGCATCAGGCCCTTGCCTTGCGTCGCGCGGATGGCGGTGCACAGGTTGGTCTTTTGCGACAGGCAGGATTTGCACTGCCGGCACTCTGGCGTGTACAGCGGGATGACGTGGTCGCCTTTCTTGAGCGAGACGACCCCCGGGCCGACATCGACCACCACACCAGCGCCCTCATGGCCGAAGATGGCGGGGAACAAGCCCTCAGGGTCGGCGCCCGAGCGCGTGAATTCATCGGTGTGGCACACGCCGCTGGCCTTGATCTCGATCAGCACCTCGCCGGCCTTGGGGCCCTGCAGGTCCACCATTTCGACGACGAGTGGCTTGCCGGCTTCGTAGGCAACGGCTGCTTTAACTTTCATGAGGAACGCTCCTTGTGGTCAGGCGTACGAAGGCACGCCGGGCATGACGATGAACCCCGGCAATTGCCTGACACGGCGCAGCCAGCGGTTCACGTGATGGTAAGCGCTGCGGTCCACGCCGCCATCGTGCGACAGGGCCGTATAGGGAAAGCAGGCGATGTCGGCAATCGTCGGGTGGGTGGCCGCCAGCCAGGGCTGGCCGGCGAACTCGCACTCGGCCAGATGCGTGTCGAGCACCTGCAGCGCATCATGGGCGCCCTGGCGGGCCCGGTCGATATCGATGTGCTCGTAGCCGATCAGCATTTCGTGCAACCGTGCGGCCGAGCAGTTCATGAGCTCGCCGCCGGCAAACGACAGCCACATCGCGATGCGCCCGCGTGTGGCCGGGTCCGCGGGAAACCATTGCCCGCTGGGGTCGTACCTGGAGGCGAGGTACAGCAGGATGGCCTGTGCGTCGCGCAGCACGAGTTCGCCATCGGCGAGCACCGGCAACTGGCCCAGCGGGTTGATGCGCAGGAAATCGGGCTGGCGGTGTTCGCGGCCGGGGTAGTAGTCCACCGCCTGCTTTTCATAGGGCTGGCCCAACATGGAGAGCAGCAGCCTGACCTTGTAGCAGCTACCCGAGATTTCGTAGTCGTAGAGTTTCATCGCGTTTCTTCCGAGGGGGCGGGGTAGGGCGGCTGGATGCCGAAGCGCATGCCTTGGCTCTTGAGCCAGCGGCGGTACATGATGGCCGCGGCGTCGACCCGGGCTGGCGTTTCGCTGTTGTCGTACAGCGGGATGCGGGCCGGGGTCTGCTGTTCCAGAATCAGCCGGTCCTGCAGGAAGATGGTCTGCTGGAAGTGCAGCGCGTCGACGAAGGGCGTTTCGCTTTCCAGCAGCAGCGTGTAGCCGAACACGCGGCAGTGCTCCTCGCCCATGGGCTGCACCAGCATGCCCATGGTGTCGAACATGCCGGGCTGTTCTGCAGTCTTGTAGAGCACGACGACGAATGGCCCGCAAGTGCGGTAGGTGTATTCCACATCCCGCCCCTCGTCCGCGGCCTTCGAGGCCTTGGGCTGGAAGGCCACGCACTGGGTGGCCCAGACCTCTGCCACGTCGGCCCGCAGTTCGACCTTGTAGTCCTTCACTTGCGTGTGCGGCTCGCTGCCCAGCAGGTTGGTGTGGACAAAGGCGAAATGGCCCATGTCCAGGAAGTTCTCCACCAGGCGCTGCGGCGAGGTACGCACCATGACACCGCCCCAGCCCAGGTAGCGCCGGCGCGGGTCGTCGAACTCGGGGATCTCGATCATCGGACGCGGTTCGTCGCTGAGAGCGACCCATACATGGCCGTAGCGCTCGCGTACCTGGATGGCGCGGCCGGGGCTGGCGCAACCGTCTTCCAGCTCGAATGCCAGCAGGCTGCCGTCGTTGCCGCGGCTGCATTCAATCGGCTGGCCCAGCACCACGGTGCGGCAGGGTTGGCCAGGGCGCACATGGTCTTGCTGGGCAATGACGATCCATTCCCTGAGCGCTACCGGGTCGTTTGTCTTGCTCATGCTTCATTCCCTGGATGCTGGCTGAAGGGGCTCCATTGCGTGGTGAGGGCGACTTCATTTTTCAGGAACCATTCCACGCGCCGAAGATACTGCGAAAGACCCAGCCTGTACGCGGCCGGTGCCGCGCCGCGCCACAGGGCGCTGACGTGGATGCCGGCCTGGCCGCCGCCGCAGTCCTGCAATGCGTAGACCAGGCCCTGCGGTGCAAGCCCCTCGCCATGCACCAGCACGGCCTCGCTGCCGGCGCCAAGCGCAATGCGCTCATAGGCCACCGCGATCTGCCGCTCGCCGAGCAGCCAGCTGGCTTGGTTGCCGGAGACGGCGACAAGCTGTGTGGCCGTGGCCTCGTTGGCGAACGGTGCCGCAAGCAATGCTTGGAAAGCCTGCGCCAGGCGATCCACCTCGATTTGCAGATAGAGAGAGCGCACCGGCGTGGCCTGCAGGTCTGCTGGCAAAGCGGTGGTTGCGTGTGCCTCTTCCGGGGCGCCGGCGAGTGCCGGCTGTGGTGCCAGCCAGATGACCGAGTTGGTCTCACGCACGGTGTAGGTCTTCAGGCAAATCGTCTTGGCCGGCACGATGTCGGGGTGTGCGGGAATGTGCTTGCATTGGCCGGAGCCGTCGTAGGCCCAGCCGTGGTAGGGGCAGCGCAACTGGTCGTCGCGCACGAAGCCCAGGTGCAGGCGCATGCCGCGATGTGCGCAACGGTTCTGGTTGGCGTGCAACGTGCCTTGGGAATCGCGCCACACGGCGACTTCCTGGCCGCCGCAACGCGCGAGCATGACCTGTTCGTTTTCAAGGGCCGTGGACAGGCCGATTGGATAAAGGGTATTCATTTCAGATCGTGCCTTGGACGCCTTCGACCAGCCAGTTCATCTTGCGCAGATCGTCGCTGGCAAGCGTCTGCCCGCGCGCGACCCGCGGCTTGCCGGTGTGGTCGTTGATCGGACCGGTGAACGGTTGCAGCGTGCCGGCCTGGAAGGCGGCTTCGTTTGCGCGCACCGTCGCCAGCACGGAAGAGGGAATTGCGGGATTCCAGGGAGCCATCTTGACGATGCCCGGCTGGATGCCTTCCCAGCGCGCGCGGGATACCCAGCGCTTTTCCAGCACGGCGCGGGCCGCTTCGACGTAGATCGACGACCAGTCCAGGGTGAACGAAGTCAGTTGTCCCTTGGGCGCGAACTTGCGGAAGTCGCTGGCGTAGCCGATGCTCCATTTGCCCCTGGACTCGGCTGCAACCGCCGTGGCAGCCGTGTCGGTCATCGAAACCAGCACATCGGCGCCGGCCGCCATCAAGGCCGTGGCGGCTTCCTGCTCTTTGCCCGGGTCGTACCAGGAGTTGAGCCAGACGACACGGCAGATGGTCTTCGGGTTGACGCTGCGCGCTCCGAGCAGGATGGCATTCACGGTGGCCACGACGTCAGGCACGGGGAAGCCTCCGACGAAGCCGATGACGTTGCTCTTGGTCATCGCGCCGGCGGCAACACCACTCAAGAATCCGCCCTCGTAGTAGCGCGCTTCAAAGGTGCCGAGATTGGCGGCGTGCTGCAGGCCGGAGCAGTGCTCGAATTTCACGTGGGGAAAGTCCCGCGCCACCTTCACGATCGGCGTCATGTGCGAAAAACTGGTGCCGAAAATCAGGCCATGGCCTTGTTCGGCCAGTTCGCGCATCACGCGTTCGGTATCCTGCGTGCTGAAGACGTTGGCGATCGCGGTGGTCGTGACCTTGCCAGGGAACGCGGTTTCAATCGCTTGGCGGCCCAGGTCGTGCTGGCGTGTCCAGCCAGTTTCCGAGACCGGGGAAACGTAGACCACGCCGACCTTGAGCGCATTGCCCTGTTGCGCGGATGTGCTGCCCATCGTGCCCAGCCCGAGGGCCGGGATTCCCATGGCGCCCACAGTTTTCAGAAGGCTCCTGCGTGTCGGTCCGTTCATTGCCATTGCTCCAGAGGTTCATGTCGTGGGCGGAGGAGAAATTCATGAACCTGATTCTTCCTGCCGACGGCCCACGCTGGGCCGTGACAGCAATGTGGCACGTCGCCGGAGGCGAAACAATAAGGCTGGTGAGAACGAGTGTTTCAGTTTTGAGAAACTGGCGCGCCGGGAGCAGAGTGCGGCAAGAGAACCGTCACATCACCTCACCCCCGGACACGGAAATCGACTGCCCGGTGACCGCACCAGCCCCGTCCGAGCAAAGCCAGGCCACCGTATCGGCGACTTCTACCGGGGAAACCAGGCGCCCCTGCGGATTGGACTTGACGAATTCCGCGCGTGCCTCTTCGGCGGAGCGCCCGGTCTTGCCCACGACGCGTTCGACGCTTTCGCGCACGATGTCGGTGTCGGTGTAGCCGGGGCATACGGCGTTGACGGTGATGCCGCGCGTGGCAAGTTCAAGGGCGAGCGAACGGGTCAGCCCGATCACTCCGTGCTTGGCCGCGACGTAGGCAGCAACGTAGGCATAGCCGCGTTGTCCGGCCGTGCTGGCGACGTTGACGATGCGCCCCGTACCGGCAGCCAGCAAGTCGGGCAATGCCGCTTGCGTGCAGATGAAGGTTCCGGTCAGGTTGACTGCCAGCATGCGCTGCCATTGGTCCAGCGAGGTCTTGTGAAACGGCGCGCTCTCCGCCTGGCCGGCGTTGTTGATCAGGATGGACACCGGCCCCAGCGCCGCGCGCGCGGCTTCAAAGGCCTTTGCCACGGCCTCGGGCTCGGTGATGTCGCAGGGCGCGACCAGGGGGTGGGCGCTGGCAGGCAGGCGGGCTGCGCTTTGCTCCAGCACGGCGCGGTTACGGCCTATCAGCGTGACCGTGGCACCTTGGGCCGCGAGCCGCTCGGCGATGGCTGCCCCAATGCCGCGGCCCGCACCGGTGATGACGGCATGGCGCCCCTGGAGTGTCGTGAAGTGTGTCGTCATGCCGGGCCTCGATAAATGTTGAAGATGAATTAATTTAAGTCTAAAGTATATGGGCTTCAAAAAACCCGCCGAAGCGGGCTTGATCGGCCTGGGACCAGGCGTGTGCGGATGGCCCTCAACCGCCGTGGAATTTCACCACCAGGGGCACGATGAGCAGCGCCACGATGTTGATGATCTTGATCAGCGGGTTGATGGCGGGGCCGGCCGTGTCCTTGTAAGGGTCGCCCACGGTATCGCCGGTGACAGCGGCCTTGTGCGTGTCGCCGCCCTTCTTGTGCGTGACGCCGTCCTTGTCGACGAAATCGTCTTCAATGAGTTTCTTGGCGTTGTCCCAGGCGCCACCGCCGGTACACATCGAGATCGCCACGAACAGGCCGGTGACGATGGTGCCCATCAGCATGCCGCCCAGCGCCTTCGGGCCGAGCGCGAGGCCCACCACGATGGGCACAACCACGGGCAGCAGCGACGGGATCACCATTTCCTTGATGGCGGCGGTAGTTAGCATGTCAACGGCCTTGCCGTATTCGGGCTTGGCCGTGCCTTCCATGATGCCCTTGATGTCGCGGAACTGGCGCCGCACTTCGACCACCACCGCACCGGCGGCGCGGCCCACGGCTTCCATGGCCATGGCGCCGAAAAGATAGGGAATCAGGCCGCCGATGAACAGGCCCACGATCACCATCGGGTCGGACAGATCGAAGGTGATGGCCTTGCCGTAGCTTTCCAGTTTGTGGGTGTAGTCAGCAAACAGCACCAGCGCGGCCAGGCCGGCCGAGCCGATGGCATAGCCCTTGGTCACGGCCTTGGTGGTGTTGCCCACGGCGTCCAGTGGGTCGGTGATGTCGCGCACGCTGGCGGGCAGTTCGGCCATTTCGGCAATGCCGCCGGCGTTGTCGGTGATCGGGCCGTAGGCGTCCAGCGCCACCACGATGCCGGCCATGCTCAGCATGGAGGTCGCAGCAATGGCAATGCCGTATAGGCCGGCCAGCGAATAGGCCGCCAGGATGGCGATGCACACGCAGACGACCGGCCAGGCGGTGGAGCGCATGGAAACGCCCAGGCCGGCAATGATGTTGGTGCCATGGCCGGTGGTGGAAGCCTGCGCGATGTGGCGCACCGGCGAATACTGGGTGCCGGTGTAGAACTCGGTGATCCAGACCAGCGCGCCGGTCAGTACCAGGCCGACCGCACAAGCGCCGAAGAGACGCATTTGCGTGCCCGTGGCGGTCACTGCGTTGTCGGGAATCAGCCACATCGTCACGCCGTAGAAGGCGATCAGCGAGAGCACGCCGGCAATGGCCAGTCCCTTGTACAGCGCCGGCATCACGTTCTTCATACCGGGCGAGGCCTTGACGAAGAAGCAGCCGATGATGGATGCGATGATGGACACGGCGCCCAGCGCCAGCGGGTACAGCACGGCGTTCATCTGGGCGGAGGCCAACAGCAGCGCGCCAAGCACCATGGTGGCGATCAAGGTCACGGCGTAGGTTTCGAACAGGTCGGCCGCCATGCCGGCGCAGTCGCCGACGTTGTCGCCCACGTTGTCGGCAATCACCGCCGGGTTGCGCGGGTCGTCCTCCGGAATGCCGGCCTCGACCTTGCCCACCAGGTCGGCACCGACGTCGGCACCCTTGGTGAAGATGCCGCCGCCCAGGCGCGCGAAGATTGAGATCAGCGAGGAGCCGAAGGCAAAGCCGATCAGCGGGTTGAGCAGGGTGGCGAGGCTCTTGTCCGGCGTGAGATTTCCGTTGCCCACCAGGAACCAGAAGAAACCGGTCACACCCAGCAGCCCCAAGCCCACCACCAGCATGCCGGTGATGGCACCGCCGCGAAAGGCCACGTCCAGTGCCGGGCCGATGCCGCGGGTGGCCGCCTGGGCGGTGCGCACATTGGCGCGCACCGAGACGTTCATGCCGATGAAGCCGCAGGCGCCCGACAAGAACGCGCCGATGACAAAGCCGATGGCCGTCTGGCCGTCGAGGAACACACCGATCAGGATGGCCAGCACCACACCGACGATGGCGATGGTTTTGTACTGCCGGGCCAGGTAGGCGGCGGCACCGGCCTGGATGGCTGCCGCGATCTCCTGCATCCGTGCATTGCCTGCGTCCTGGGAAAGAATCCAGCCGCGCGCCCAAATGCCGTAAATCACGGCAATCAGCCCGCAAACGAGCGCCAAAATAAGCGCCGAGTTGCCTGTCATGCTCTGTTCTCCTATGCTGCTTTTGCTTGGAAGGGGTTCAACGCTTTGGAGGGACCCCCGCTGCGTTGCTTCCTCGGCTCCACAGAAGGAGACAATTGGCCAACCGGCGCAATGTAACTTGAAAAACCGGTGCTTGCAGTCGCACGCAAGGAGCGAGTCAGTAAAATCAGGGTTAATCCCGATCTGTCATCAACCTGTCTTTTCATCTCCAGAAGAAAACCATGTCCCTCGACAAAGTCTCCCCCGGCAAGAATGTGCCCGAATCTTTCAATGTGATCATCGAAATCCCGATGAACGCCGACCCCATCAAGTACGAGGTGGACAAGGAGACCGGCGCGATCTTCGTGGATCGCTTCATGAGCACGGCGATGCACTATCCGACCAACTACGGCTATGTGCCCAAGACCATCAGCGGTGACGGCGACCCGGTCGACGTGCTGGTGATCACGCCTGTGCCGCTGATTCCTGGCGTGGTGGTGCCGTGCCGCGCCATCGGCATCCTGAAAATGGAAGACGAGGCCGGTGAAGACGGCAAGGTGCTGGCGGTGCCTACCGACAAGATTCTCTCGATCTACACCCAGTGGCAAAAGCCGGAAGACCTGAACCCGATGCGCCTGAAGACCATTGCGCACTTCTTTGAGCACTACAAGGACCTGGAGCCCGGCAAATGGGTCAAGGTGCTGGGCTGGGAAGGCGTGGAATCGGCGAAGAAGGAAATTCTCGACGGGATCGAGAACTACAACAAAGCCAATTCCTGAGAGGTATGCGCCTCAAAGAAAAAGCGCCCATGGGCGCTTTTTTCTTTTCAACGCTGCGGGTCGGGAAAAATCAGCCCGTGCAGCCCGCCCTTGCGCTCGAACGGCCGCCATTGGTCTTCGGCTTGTGCCAGCCGGTCGGCCACCACCCACCAGGCGCTGGGGTTCAGGCCCAGGCCGATATGGCTGGCGATGACCTCGACGTTCTCGGTATCGGGGTTGTCCGGGCAGGGCGTCTGGATGCTGCCTTGCCAAGCCACGATGCCGTCGGTACGCGAATAGATACTGGTGGTTGGCACCGGGGGTGCGCCAGGCAGGTCGAACTGCTCGGCTTCGCGTTCGATGTTGCGGCCGCTCGTGAGCTCGTAGATGCGCCAGGCATTGGTGCTTTTCGGGGTGCCGCCAAACGGCGTGCCCAAGGTGATCACGCAGCGCACCTTGTCGGGCATGAGCTTGGCCAGCTCGCGCGCATAAACGCCGCCGAGGCTCCAGCCGATCAGGCTGATCCTGCGGCCGCTGCTTTCAAAGGCGTGCTCCACATGGCGCGTGGCGGCATCAAGCACGCCGGCGCGCGGGCCGAAGTTGAAGCCCTGGTGCCAGCCCGAGACCTCGTAGCCCAGGCTGCCGATGTAGCGGCGCAGGGGAATGGTGGATCCGTCGCTGGCCGAAAGGCCGGGGAACACCAATACGGAATGCTTGTCGCCCCGGGGTGCGCGCTGCAGCACGGGCCAAGCCGGCAGCACGGCGCCGAACTCCCAGGGAGCGCGGAATTCCATGGCCAGCAGGAGTGGGCTGGGGGGACCGATGTCGAGTGGTTTTTGTCTCTCTCGCGTTGCCATTTCGAATGCGGCATCAAGCACGGGGTGCCTTCTTCCTCGCTGTTGTAAGTGTGCTTACAGTAGCAGCTTTGCCCCGCGACTTGGCTGACGAAAGCGCTGTTTTAGAGAGGGTGCTCTTCGGCGAAGTCGCCTTGGCGACGCGCTTCGTCGGGGTAACTACGGGGGTGGCCGCCACTGGGGGCGCCGTTTTCGCCTGCGTTGATGTGTGCAGGCTCAAAGCCTCCTCGTACGCCGCAACCAGGGCGTTGGCCAGGTCCTGCACATGGGGCACGGCCTTCTTGTCGGCAATCACCCCGAAATCCACGCTGCCGGCATAGGTCTGGATCGTGATGTTGAGCGCCAGGCCGTGCATCACGATGGACAGCGGATGAAAGGTCAGCATGCGCGCGCCCGCGAGGTACAAGGGCACTTGCGGGCCGGGCACGTTGCTGATGGCGAGGTTGGCGATGCTGGGCAGGCGCTCGGCGATGCCGCTTTTGCCATAGGTCTTGAAGGCCGCCCGCGCCGCGCCGCCCACCAGCCAGGGCGAAAGCAGGGAAGGGTAGTCGGTGGGCAGTACCGACTTGAGGTTCACCAGCGCCTCCTTGACCTTGGCGGTGGAGGCCATGATGGCGTTCATGCGCTTGAGCGGATGGGCCAGATGCGTGCCCAGGTCCACGACCGAGATCGAGGCCTGGTTGTTGAGTTCCTTGTTGCTCTCTTCGCGCAGGCTTACCGGCATGGCTGCGATCAGCGACTTCTTTGGCAGGCTGGCGTGCTTGAGCAGGTAGTTGCGCAGCGCGGTGGAGCAGATCCACAGCACGATGTCGTTGAACGAGCCGCCCACGGCCTTGGCCATGGTCCTGCATTCGGCAAACGGGATGCTCGCGGTGGCGAAGACGCGGTCACGCGTGATGCCGGTGTTGAACACGGTCTTGGGCGCAAGCTGGACCGGGGACTTCGGGCGCAGGCTGCGCAGGCCCTTGCCGCCGCCGGTGGTGAATGACTGCCGGGCCACCGCGCCGCCGAGCGAGGAGGCGGCCGCGGGCAGCGATTTGGCCAGCTTGGCGTATTGCGCCAGCGAGTTGGAAAACACGGCACCGATCATCTCGCCGATCTTCAGGTCGGCCTGCGTCTTGCCTCTGCGCGCGGGGTCCGGCGGCGGTACTTCGCGCGGCACCGGCGACACGTCCAGAATGGCGTTGGCCAGCACTGTGCCGCCCTTGCCGTCGAGTGCCGCATGGTGGATCTTGGAGTAGAAGCCCGCGCAGCGCGAGCCGTCCGGGCGCTTGATGCTGTCGAATACATAGAACTCCCACAGCGGCTGGGTGCGATCGATTAGCTGCCCGTGCAGCTTGGCGCACAGGGTCTCGACGGCGCGCACACTCAAGTCTTTGTCCTTGACCTTGCGCACATGGAAGTCCAGGTCCACCGAATCGGCCTCGACCCAGATCGGGTGCCCGAGGTCAAACGGCATGAAGGCCAGCTTGCGGCTGAAGATGGGTGCCAGGTGCATGCGCTTGGCGATGTGGGCCTGTAGCGCCTTGTGAAAGCTGCCCTTGAATCCCTTGGGCAGCTCGTACAGGTTCAGCGAGCCGACGTGCATAGGGGTCTCGGGTGTTTCCAGGTACAGGAAGGTGGCGTCGAGTCCGCTCAGTGATTTCATGTGTTGTGTTCTCCTCACGCCCAATTTAGCGGGGCGGCGCTGGGTGCACCATAGGGTTTGCCTTGCGTGCAGCGCGCGTGCAGCGCGCGTGCGGCGCAGGCGATCAACCGCGAGGGGCTCGAAACGGGCTTCGTTGACCGAGGTCGTCCAGGTAGCCAGCTATGCCCTGGCCCTCGCGCTCCAGAAACCGTTCCACCGCATCGGCAAACGCCGGGTGCGCTAGCCAGTGGGCGCTGGTGGTCTTGACCGGCATCAGGGCGCGCGCCATCTTGTGCTCGCCCTGCGCGCCGCCTTCGAAACTGCCCACGCCGTGTTCTATGCACCACTGCAAGGGCTGGTAGTAGCAGGCCTCGAAGTGCAGGCAGTCCACACGCTCCAATGCGCCCCAATAGCGGCCGTAGGCCACGCGGGCGGTGGCGTCTTCGGGGTGCGTGCCGATGGCGATCAGGCTGGCGGCGATCGGCTTCTCGTTGCGCTCGGCCACGAACAGCAGCCAGTTCTCAGGCATGGTGTGGGCCATGCGGGTGAAGAAGTCGCGATTCAGGTACGGGGCGTTGCCGTGCTCGTAGTAGGTGCGCTCGTAGCAGCGATAGAAAAAATCCCAGTCGCATTGGGTGATATCGCGCCCTAGGGACCGGCGGAAGGTCACGCCGGCGTCAGCCACCCGGCGGCGCTCTTGCTTGATCTTTTTGCGCTTCTCCTGATTGAGGGTGGCCAGGAATTCGTCGAAGCTTGAATAGTTTGCATTTTCCCAATGAAACTGCACGGTGTGGCGCAGCATCAGGCCCGCTTGCGCGCACGCAGCTACATCCGCATCGCCGGCGAACAGCAGGTGAAGGGAGGACAGCTTTTCCTGCTGGCACCAAGCCACCAGCGCTTGCACCAGCACGGCGCGGGCAGCGTCATCGCGCGCGAGCAAGCGCACGCCGGGTACAGGGGTGAACGGCACGGCCGCGACTGCCTTGGGGTAGTAGGCAACCCCATGCTGGTGGTACGCATTGGCCCAGGCCCAGTCGAACACGTATTCGCCGTAGGAATGGTCCTTGAGGTACAGCGGACAGGCGGCGTGCAGGATGCCGTCGCGCCAAAGGGTCATGAAGCGCGGTGCCCAGCCGGTTCCCGCCACGGCGCTGCCACTGCTGTGCAGGGCCGCAAGGTAGGCATGCCGCATGAATGGGCTCCAGTGAGGCTCAAGGGCCAGCAGGCAGTCCCATTCGAGTGCATTGACCTCCAACGGCGAGGTCAGTACCCGGATGACATAATCGTTTGCACCGTTTTCCACTGCCTGTATGACTCTCAAGCTTTGCATTGCCCAACTGAATTTCGTGGTCGGCGACATGCCGGGCAATGCGCAAAAAATCATAGCTTCCGCGCGCACCGCTTACGCGCAAGGTGCGCGGCTGCTGCTGACCCCCGAGCTGTCCATCTGCGGCTATGCGGCCGAAGACCTGTTCCTGCGCCCCGCCTTTGTCGCTGCTTGCGATGATGCCGTGAAAACGGTGGCCCGCGAACTTGCCGGGTTAAAAGATTTGGTGGTGGTGGTCGGACATCCAGCCGGCGGAGACGTGCGCAGCAAGTCGGTGGCGGTACAGCGACGGCACAACGCGGCCAGTGTTATCAACGAGGGCCGGGTGCTGGCAACTTACGCCAAACGTGAGCTGCCCAACTACCAGGTGTTTGACGAGCGCCGCTACTTCACGCCCGGGCAGGGCGTTTGCGTGTTCCCGGTTGGTGGCATCAAGGTGGGACTGCTGATCTGCGAGGACGCCTGGTTCGAGGAACCGGCGCGCCTGGCCCGGGAAGCTGGCGCCGAGATGCTGGCCGTGATCAATGCCTCGCCGTTTCATGTAGGCAAGGGCGGGGAGCGTGAGCTGACCATGCGCGAAAGAGTGGGGGCCTGCGGGTTGCCGCTGGTCTATGCGCATCTGGTAGGCGGGCAGGATGAGGTGGTGTTCGAGGGCCACTCGTTCGCACTCAACGCCGACGGCGCGATCGCCGGGCGGGCGCCCAGTTTCAAGGAAGATCTGTTTGCGCTGGACGTGGTGCGGGAACAAGGCGCGGTGCGGCTCAGCGGGCGTGTGATGCCCGAGCGGACCGCCGAGGCCGACCTGTGGGATGCACTGGTGCTTGGGGTGCACGACTACATCGGCAAGAATGGTTTTCCGAGTGTGATCCTGGGTTTGTCTGGCGGCATCGACTCGGCGCTGGTGCTGGCCATTGCGGTGGACGCCCTGGGCAAGGACCGGGTGCGCACCGTGATGATGCCGTCACCCTATACCGCCGATATCAGCTGGATTGACGCGCGCGAGATGGCGAATCGCCTGGGCGTGCGCTATGACGAGATCTCGATCGTGCCGATGTTCGAGGCCTTCAAGGCATCCCTGGCCGAGGAGTTCAAGGGCCTGGCCGAAGACACCACCGAGGAAAATCTCCAGGCGCGCATTCGCGGCACCTTGCTGATGGCCTTGTCCAACAAGTTTGGCAGCATCGTCCTGACCACCGGCAACAAAAGCGAGATGGCCACCGGCTACTGCACGCTTTATGGCGACATGGCGGGTGGTTTCGCCGTCATCAAGGACCTGGCCAAGACCACGGTGTTCAAGCTTGCGCGATGGCGCAACGAAAACGATCCCTATGCCACCGGTGCCGGCCCGATCCCCGAGCGCATCATCGTCCGGCCGCCGAGCGCCGAATTGCGCCCGGACCAGAAAGACCAGGACAGCCTGCCGCCTTACGAGGTGCTGGACGCGATCCTGGAACGCTACATGGAAAACGATCAGGGCATCGAGCAGATCGTCGCGGCCGGCTTCGACCGTGTCGTCGTGGAGCGGGTGACGCGCCTGATCAGGATCAACGAGTACAAGCGCCGCCAGGCGCCGGTGGGCATTCGGGTGACCCATCGGAGCTTCGGCAAGGATTGGCGGTATCCTATAACCAGCAAATTTCGCGCATAAGTCCTAAGGAACCTCACCCATGAAACAGATCACCGCCATCGTCAAACCGTTCAAGCTTGAGGAAGTGCGCGAGGCCCTGGCCGAATGCGGCGTTACCGGGCTGACCGTGACTGAAGTCAAAGGCTTTGGCCGTCAGAAGGGCCACACCGAGCTCTACCGTGGCGCCGAGTATGTCGTCGATTTCCTGCCCAAGGTCAAAGTGGAGGTCGTGGTCAAGACCGACGATGTGGAGCGCTGCGTGGACGCCATCGTCAAGGCGGCACGCACCGGCAAGATTGGTGATGGCAAGATTTTCGTCACCAGTGTCGAGCGCGTCGTGCGCATCCGTACGGGCGAGGAAGACGAAACGGCAGTCTGATCAGACTGAGACCTTGCGGGACAGGCCAATAAATTGCAAAGCAATTTTTGCTCTGTCCCCAACCGATCAGAATCTCGGAACAGCCAAGGCCTTCAAATCTTGTCCGACAGCGAATCCTGCTCCGCATTCATGCCCGCAGCTTCGACAAGGTCGCGCAGCAAGGCGTCGGGGTCGGTGCCGACCTGCATCAGGCTCATTTGCCAATCACTCATGAATTGCTGCTCGACGCCGAATTCGAGGAAGGCGAGCAGCTTGTCGTAGTAGCCCTGCATATTGAGCAAGCCAACGGGTTTGTCGTGGTAGCCGAGCTGGCGCCAGGTCCAGACCTCGAAAAATTCCTCATAGGTGCCGATGCCGCCAGGCAACGCGAGAAATGCATCGGAACGCTCGGCCATCATGCGCTTGCGCTCGTGCATGGTGTCCACGATGTGCAGTTCGTCGCATCCGCGATGGGCAAATTCTTTTTCGACGAGGGCTTTCGGAATGACACCGACCACACGTCCGCCCGACTCCAGCACCGCGTCGGCCACGATGCCCATCAGGCCATTTTTGCCACCGCCATAGACCAGTTGGCCGCGATGCTCGCCGATCCACCGCCCCACTTTGCGGGCGACCTCACCGAATTCGGGACTCGCGCCCACGCGTGAACCGCAATAAACACAAACCGAAAACGCGGGGGTCATGCCAAAAACCTCATGCTGCAAGGATCCTGTGAAAGATAGCGCCGGCCCAGATGCCGCCCCACAGCAGCAGGCTTAACAAGACTGCCGCACTGCCCATGTCCTTGGCGCGCTTGGACAGGTCGTGCCATTCGGGGCCAATGCGATCGATGGCGGTTTCAATGCCGGTATTGAGTAGTTCCACGATCATCACAATCAGTACCGATCCTGCGAGCAGGGCAGTTTCCACCCAATTGTTGCCGAGCCAGAACGACAAGGGCAACAGCACCAGCGCAGCCTTCGCTTCTTGCCGGAAGGCCGTCTCTTCCCAGCCCGCGCGCAAACCCGCCAGTGAGTACCCGGTGGCGTGCCAGACCCGGCGCAGTCCGGTTCGGGTTTTCTGCAGATTGGCGGGTTCGCTGGGAGGGCTGGTGGATTGGGACGACGCGGGCATGGATCAATTGTCACTGAGTAACATGACAGCGCACAGCTTACTGCGCACGGACGCCTATTTGGCGGCGAGTTTGGCCGGAAGTGGCGGCGCGGTTACCAGCCTGGTGCCCGCCATGGCGTCGTGCCAGAACTGATGTTGCGGGTGAAAGCGGCTGAGCAGCGCCCAGACGATGACCCAGCCCACGACGATGACAGCGGATTCTCCGGCGGTCAGCTTGAACGGCGCCAAGGCAGCCAGGGCCGGCAAGAACCATAGCCAGCTCAAGCAATAGCGAACCAGGGCACGGACTTGGCTGACAGGGCGGCCCGACCGGTCCACCACGCGGATATTCCAGGTCTTCATGGCCAAAGTCTGCCCTTTGGCCCAGAACCAGGTGAAATAGATGCCGAACACCACGAACAAGAAGCCTTGCAAGGCGTGGCGGTTGTCCAGGGCGTTGCGCGTCTGGCTCAGCGTGCCAAACAGGTATCCGGCGATAAAGACCACGCCGAACATCAGCATGCCCTCATAGAGCCAGCACGCCATGCGGCGCCACAGACTTGGCGCGGCCAGGGAAGAGGTGGTCAATTGGGAGTCGGTCAAGATGGATGAAAAAAACGTGCCCAATCCGGGAAATCGGCCTCAGTCCCCGGCGCTTTATTGCACCTGGGCGGGATCGGAAGTTGGGGCAGGGCCCGGTTGCGGCATCAGTGGATGCGCGTCAACCTGATGGGGTGCCGAAGCGATCTTCGGGGCAGGCTTCGCGTTCTTGGAAGGTTCCGGCAGGGCCGTGAGCTTTTGCTTGGGCACGGGCTTGAGGGCTGTGGCGGCGCCCGACAAAGGGGTTGGCGCACCCTCGGCAAGCTTCTTCTTCTCATCCGAACTCAGGGCCTGGTAGGCCTCCCACTTGGCCTGCTTCTCGGTGGGTGTCAATTCCTTGGTTTGCGCGAAATTGAGCCTCGCCTGGCTCCTCGCCTGCGGGCTCAACGACACCCATTCTGCCGCACGCTCGTGCAGGCGCGCTTGTTCTGCGGGCGGGATGGTGGCGTAGTTCTGTGACAAGGCCAGCCACTTGCGCTTTTGCGGCTCGCTGATCGTATTCCAGGTGGTGGCCAGGGGTTTGAGCGCCTGTTGCTGGGTGCTGTTCAATTCAGTCCACAAGGGCCGCGTATTCCCATTCTTCACGACGGGGGCTTTGGGCGGGGCAGGTTTGGCCACCGATGCAGGAGCAGCAACGGGCGCTGGAGCAACCGCCTGCGCGTGCACGCGTCCACCACCCAAGCCCAGGCCAACAGCCATAGCTAGCGCGATTCCCGCAAGAACCCCGCACTTCATTGGTGCACGAGAAAAAAGGCCGGCCATGCGAGCGGTTCCGGATTACTGATCTTGGTCCCGCGAGGACTTGAGAAACTGCATGAAGCCCGGATCCGTGTAGGCTTCAGGCGGCAGATCGTCAGTCAGCAAGGCGGCGTCCACTTCGGCGACCTCTTGGGCGCGGTTTTCGTTTTGAATCGTGTCAATGATCAGAAGCCCCGCCACCAGTGCAACCAAGGGAACCAGGGAGGCCATGCGGCTCCAGAGACCGGGCCCGTCGTCGCCCAGCAAAAGGGCGGCGGCGCCGCCCGAGCCGACAACGGCGGTGGCGGTCTGTGCGCGAACTCGCTTGCGCTGGCCGACGGCCTGGACGCGGGCCGCGCGTAGGCGCTCGGAAATATCATGCGGCAAAGCCGCGGCACCTTCAGACAGTCGTGCGGCGAGTTTGAACCCGAGCCGATCTTGCAGCACATCAGCCTGGTATCGCGGTGAATTCGTCATAGCTTAATTCCTTTGGCCTTCAGAGCTTTGCTGAGGGCATGGACCGCACGAGAACAGTGGGTCTTGACGCTACCCTCTGAGCAGCCCATCGCTGCTGCTGTTTCGGCCACATCCATTTCTTCCCAGTAACGCATCAGGAAGGCCTCTCGTTGACGCGCAGGAAGCTCCTGCACTTCAGCTTCGATTTCATGCAAGATCTGGGCCCTGCTCGTCGTGTCTTCGGCGCTTTCTGTGCGCTCAGAGTCTTCGAGTGACGTATAAGTTTCCAACAAATCGAAATCTCCGTCGTCAGAGGGTGATTCGAAGTCGCTCATGTTGGAAAACAGGGCATTGCGCGTCTTCTGGCGCCGGAACCAATCCAGTGTGCAGTTCGACAGGATGCGCTGGAACAGCATCGGCAACTCGGCGATCGGCTTGTCGCCATAGTGTTCCGCCAGTTTCATCATGCTGTCCTGCACGATGTCGAGCGCCGATTCTTCGTTGCGAACGTGGTACACCGAGCGCTTGAAAGCCCGCTTTTCGACGCTTTTCAGAAAGTCGGAGAGTTCTTGTTCGGTAGCCAAGAGAAGGGGCGTGCAGCGGCAGTACGGTAGAAAGAGAACACGCCTGCCAGGGGCATTCCCGGCGGGGCATCGTGATTTGCGCCGAATTATGGCACTGCCCTGGCATATTTCTGCCAAGAACGCGGCAAACTCGCGTGTTGCAGTGCGATAATGCCCCTTGCAAGTAATAAGGCAAACGGGTTTCGGTCCGGCGACGCAAGCAGCGCGCCCATGACCGCAGGCCTCAAGTTCCGACGCGGCTTCACAAGAGTACGGCGAAGGAGCACCCAAGGTTTTTCGTTAGAGAAATTCGCAAAGGTTGATCATGGAAATCTCAAAGGCCGAAATCACTTCGGCAGCGGCGGCATCCGCCAATTCAAACGCCCAGGAACTGCGCGGCGCTGAAATCCTCGTCAAGACACTGCAGGCCGAAGGCGTCAAGTACATCTGGGGCTACCCCGGTGGTGCTGTTCTGCACATCTACGACGCGTTCTACAAGCAAGACACCATCCAGCACGTGCTGGTACGCCACGAGCAGGCGGCCGTGCATGCGGCAGACGGCTATGCGCGCGCGACTGGCGAGGTCGGTGTGGCGCTGGTTACATCCGGGCCTGGCGTCACCAACGCGGTCACCGGCATTGCGACGGCCTATATGGACAGCATTCCGATGGTGATCATCACCGGCCAGGTGCCCACCCATGCAATCGGTCTGGACGCTTTCCAGGAATGCGATACCGTCGGCATCACGCGCCCCATCGTCAAACACAACTTCCTCGTCAAGGACGTGCGGCAGCTGGCCGACGTCATGAAGAAGGCTTTCCACATCGCCAGGAGCGGGCGCCCCGGGCCGGTGGTAGTGGACATTCCAAAAGACGTGTCGTTCAACAAGTCCGCCTACACCGGCTATCCGGATAGCGTGGAAATGCGTTCCTACAACCCGGTGCGCAAGGGCCACGGCGGGCAGATTCGCAAGGCTTTGCAGTTGCTGATGGCGGCCAAGCGGCCCTATATCTACACCGGCGGCGGCGTGCTGCTGGGCAATGCGTCCAAGGAATTGCGAACCCTGGTGGACATGCTGGGCTACCCCTGCACCAACACCTTGATGGGCCTGGGCGCCTATCCGGCCAGCGATCCCAAGTTTCTTGGCATGCTCGGCATGCACGGCACGATCGAGGCGAACAACGCCATGCAGAACTGCGACGTGCTGCTTGCGGTGGGCGCACGCTTTGATGACCGCGTTATCGGCAATCCCAAGCATTTCGCGCAAAACGAACGCAAGATCATCCACGTCGACATCGATCCATCAAGCATTTCCAAGCGGGTCAAGGTCGACATTCCCATCGTTGGCGACGTCAAGGAGGTGCTGACCGAACTCATCTCCATGATCAAGGAATCCGGCCTCAAGCCCGATGCCGACGCATTGGGCGGTTGGTGGGAGGCCATCGAGGGCTGGCGCAAGCGCGACTGCCTCAAGTACGACCACAGCAACAAGGACGTGATCAAGCCGCAGTATGTGGTGGAAACGCTTTGGAACATGACCAAGGACGTCGACACCTACATCACGTCTGACGTGGGCCAGCATCAGATGTGGGCGGCACAGTACTACCGCTTCGATGAGCCACGCCGCTGGATCAACTCCGGTGGCCTGGGCACCATGGGCGTCGGCATTCCGTACGCCATGGGCATCAAGCTCGCCAAGCCGGACAGCGAGGTGTACTGCATCACCGGCGAAGGCTCGGTGCAGATGTGCATCCAGGAACTCTCGACCTGCCTGCAGTACAACACGCCGATCAAGATCGTCTCCTTGAACAACCGCTATCTCGGCATGGTCCGCCAGTGGCAGGAAATCGACTACGAAGGCCGCTACAGCCACAGCTATATGGATGCCTTGCCGAATTTCGTGAAATTGGCTGAAGCCTATGGCCATGTGGGCATGCTGATCGAGCGCCCGCAGGACGTGGAGCCGGCATTGCGTGAAGCGCGCAAGCTCAAAGACCGCACGGTATTCATGGACTTCCGCACCGATCCCACCGAGAACGTGTTCCCGATGGTGAAGGCCGGCAAGGGAATCACTGAAATGCTGCTGGGAAGCGAAGACCTGTAAACAACAAGAGCCTGTCATTGCGGGTCCGCAATGACAGCCATTCAGACGAATCTATTGGCTGCCAAGCCGCCCGGTTACCGCCGGACGGGGAGGGCACCGAAAAGAGGAATCACATTTCATGAAACACATCATTGCTGTCTTGCTGGAAAACGAGCCCGGCGCTCTTTCCCGTGTCGTGGGCCTGTTTTCAGCCCGTGGCTACAACATCGAATCACTGACTGTTGCGCCCACTGAGGATCCGTCCCTTTCGCGCATGACGATCCAGACTACCGGCTCGGACGACGTGATCGAACAGATCACCAAGCACCTGAACCGGCTGATCGAAGTGGTGAAGGTCGTTGACCTCACCGAAGGCGCCTACACCGAGCGCGAGCTCATGATGGTGAAGGTGCGAGCGGTGGGCAAGGAGCGCGAGGAGATGAAGCGCATGGCCGACATCTTTCGCGGCCGCATCATTGACGTGACCGAAAAGAGCTACACCATCGAGTTGACGGGTGACCAGGGCAAGAACGACGCATTCCTTGAGGCCATCGACCGCAGCGCCATCCTCGAGACGGTGCGTACCGGTTCCAGCGGCATCGGCCGCGGCGAGCGCATCCTGCGCGTCTAGTGTTTTCGGTGAAAGTGTCGGTCGCTCCGCTCCCACGATACTTTTGCCGAGTTGAAAATGTGAAAAAGCTTGGGGCGGCCCGGTGCTTTTTTGAAGATTGAAGACAACGAAAGGAAGACCATGAAGGTTTATTACGACAAAGACTGCGACCTGAGCCTGATCAAGGGCAAGACGGTTGCCATCATCGGCTACGGCTCGCAAGGCCATGCACATGCGCAAAATCTGAACGACAGTGGTGTCAAGGTCGTTGTCGGCCTGCGCAAGGGCGGCGCTTCCTGGCCGAAGGTCGAGAAGGCTGGCCTGAAGGTTGCTGAAGTGGCCGACGCAGTGAAGTCTGCCGACGTGGTCATGATCCTGTTGCCCGATGAACAGATCGCCAGCGTCTACAAGAACGATGTCGAGCCCAACATCAAGCCTGGCGCCTCGCTGGTGTTTGCCCACGGCTTCAACGTGCACTACGGATTCGTGGCGCCGCGCGCCGATCTGGACGTGTGGATGGTTGCGCCCAAGGCTCCCGGCCACACCGTGCGCGGCACTTACGCCCAGGGCGGCGGCGTGCCGCACCTGGTGGCTGTGCATCAGGACAAGAGCGGCAAGGCCCGCGACCTGGCCTTGAGCTATGCCATGGCCAACGGTGGCGGCAAGGCCGGCATCATTGAGACCAACTTCCGCGAAGAAACCGAAACCGACCTGTTCGGCGAGCAGGCAGTTTTGTGCGGCGGCACGGTCGAGCTGATCAAGGCTGGATTCGAGACGCTGGTGGAAGCCGGCTACGCGCCCGAGATGGCGTACTTCGAATGCCTGCATGAGTTGAAGCTGATCGTCGACATGATTTATGAAGGCGGCATCGCCAACATGAACTACTCGATCTCCAACAACGCGGAATACGGCGAATACGTGACCGGCCCGAACATCGTGACGGCTGCCACGAAAGACGCGATGCGCAAGTGCCTGAAGGACATTCAGACCGGTGAATATGCCAAGAACTTCATCCTGGAAAACAAGGCCGGCGCTCCGACCCTGCTGAGCCGCCGCCGCCTGACGGCCGAGCATCAGATCGAAACCGTGGGCGAAACCCTGCGCGCAATGATGCCCTGGATCAAGAAAAACAAGCTGGTCGACCAGACCCGCAACTAGGCAACTTCGCCCCACGATATGCAAAAGCCACCTTTGGGTGGCTTTTGTTTTGGGTGTTGGCGCTGCCGTACACTCTCAGACCCGAACCAACCCCGTCGCGGCATGCTCAAAGCCGATGGGCCAACTCAATGAATGACGGAAACGATTCACAAGCTGCACCGGGAGAAGAGGTGCTGGTGCGCAAGCGCCGCAAGGGCATCTACATCCTGCCCAATCTGTTTACGTTGGCAGCGCTGTTCGGCGGGTTCTACGCCGTGGTGATGGCCATGAACGGGCGTTTCGACCAGGCCGCGATCGGGGTGTTTTGCGCCATGGTGCTGGACAGCCTGGATGGCCGTGTTGCGCGCATGACCAACACCCAAAGCGCGTTCGGCGAGCAGATGGATTCGCTCTCGGACATGGTGTCGTTCGGCGCGGCCCCGGCCCTGATTGCCTACGAGTGGGCGCTCAAGGGCCTGGGCCGCTGGGGCTGGATCGCCGCCTTTGTCTATTGCGCCTGTGCCGCATTGCGCCTGGCGCGATTCAATGTGAATACGGCTGTCGTTGACAAACGCTATTTCCAGGGACTTCCTTCGCCAGCCGCCGCGGCACTGGTGGCTGGTTTCATCTGGATCATGACCGAGCTCGGAATCAAGGGCTCCGACGTCTCCTGGCCGATGTTTGTCCTGGCTCTTTATTCCGGCCTGACGATGGTGACCAATGTGCCGTTCTACAGCTTCAAGGACGTGCAGATGAAAAAAAGCGTGCCGTTCGTGGTGATCGTGCTGATTGCGCTGGGCATCGCCGTGATCAACATCCACCCGCCTACGGTGTTGTTCGGCCTCTTCGTGATCTATGGCGTGAGCGGCTATGTCATCTACGGTTGGCGCAGGGCCAAGGGCGTGCAGACCAGCGTGATCAGCACCTCCACCGATGAGCCCGATGAGCGGGGCCTGCACAAGTGACGCGTGGTACCGAGCGAGAAATTGCCGACTTGTGCTACATTAAATCCATGAACCGAATTTCGCTGGCCCTACTGCTATCCCCCAACGGGCGGAGACGGTAGCGCACGCGCAACCACCTAGTCAACGGCCCGTTTGCACCAGCAGCGGGCCGTTTTGTTTTGGGCTGCTGGTTTCTTGAAACCCTGGAAACTTCAATCATGCTGAAACAACCTGCGAGCAAATACCCGTCGTTCAAGCCTATCGGTTTGCGCGATCGGACATGGCCCGACGCGGTCCTTACCAAGGCGCCGATCTGGTGTAGCGTCGATCTGCGCGACGGCAACCAGGCGCTGATCGAACCGATGGACATTCTGCGCAAGCTGCGCATGTTCCAGACGCTGGTGAAGATTGGTTTCAAGGAGATCGAAATCGGTTTCCCGTCCGCCTCCCAAACCGAGTTCGACTTCGTCCGGCAACTGATCGATGGCAACCTGATCCCCGACGACGTCACCATCCAGGTGCTGACGCAGGCGCGCGAACCGTTGATTCGCCGTACCTTCGAGGCGTTGCAAGGCGCCAGGCGCGCCATCGTGCATTTGTACAACGCCACCGCGCCAGTCATGCGGCGCGTGGTGCTGGGCATGGACTGCGACGAGATCGTCCAGCTCGCCACCAGCCATGCCCGCCTGTTTCAAGAGTTGGCCGCGCAGCAACCCGGCACGCAATGGACTTTTCAGTACTCGCCCGAGATGTTCTCCGGTACCGAACTGGTCTTTTCCAAGCGTGTCGTCGATGCAGTGACCGAAGTCTGGCAACCCACGCCACAGCGCAAGTGCATCGTCAACCTGCCTTCCACGGTGGAGCATTCCACGCCGAACATCTTTGCCGACATGATGGAATGGATGCACCGCAACCTTGCACGGCGTGATTGCATCGTGCTCTCGGTGCACCCGCACAATGATCGTGGCACCGGCACGGCGGCAGGTGAATTCGCCTTGATGGCCGGTGCCGACCGCATCGAAGGCTGCCTGTTCGGCAATGGCGAACGCACCGGCAATGTGGACCTCGTGAACGTCGCACTCAATCTCTATACCCAAGGTGTTTCGCCGGGGCTGGACTTCTCCGATATCGACGAGATCCGCCGTACCGTCGAGCACTGCAACCAGTTGCCGGTGCATCCACGCCACCCCTACGCCGGCGATCTTGTCTACACCTCGTTTTCCGGCTCGCACCAGGATGCGATCAAGAAGGCGTTTGGCGCGCGCAGGGATGCCGACCCCTGGGACATTCCGTACCTGCCGATCGATCCAAAGGATCTCGGCCGCAGCTATGAGGCGGTGATTCGCGTCAACAGCCAGTCGGGAAAGGGTGGCATTGCGTACCTGCTGGAAAGCGAATTCGGCCTGGAGCTGCCGCGGCGCTTGCAGATCGAATTCAGCCAGGTCGTGCAAGGCGTCATGGATGCGAGCGGCAAAGAGCTCACAGCGCAGGATCTCTGGCAATTGTTCGAGCGCGAGTATGGCGTGAAGGACGTGACGGCGCCGCAGCACCAGACCTTGCAGGAGGCCGGCGGCGACCACATCAGCATCGAAGCCGACGTGGCTTTGCAAGGCCGCAGCTTCAAAGTGCGGGGCAAGGGCACCGGGCCGATTGAGGCGTTCATCAATGGCCTGAACGACGCGACCGGCCATTCCGTGCGTGTGCTCGACTACCACGAGCACGCCGTCGGCTCGGGTGCCGGGGCGCAGGCTGTGGCGTATCTTGAGCTGCGCATCGACGAGGCGCATACCTTGTTCGGTGTAGGCATCGATGCCAACATCGTCTCCGCATCGCTCAAGGCCATTCTGAGCGGCCTGCAACGCGCGAAAATCAGCATTTCGACGGGTGAGGGCGCGGTAGCGGCCTGAAGCTGTCAACGAACTACAAGTCACACCAGGAGCCCCACATGGCAGACAAACTCATCATCTTCGACACCACCTTGCGAGACGGCGAACAATCTCCAGGCGCGTCGATGACCAAGGACGAAAAGCTGCGCATTGCACGCCAGCTGGAGCGCCTGAAGGTCGATGTCATCGAGGCGGGTTTTGCTGCCAGTTCCAACGGCGATTTCGAGGCCGTGCACGCGATTGCCCAGGCCATCAAGGACTCGACGGTGTGCTCGCTCTCGCGCGCCAATGATCGCGATATCGCGCGGGCCGCCGAAGCGCTCAAGGGCGCCAACAGCGCACGCATCCACACCTTCATTGCGACTTCGGCGCTGCACATGGAGAAAAAGCTCCGCATGACACCCGAGCAGGTGCTGGAGCAGGCCAAGCTGTCGGTGCGCTTTGCGCGCAACCTGGTAGCCGACGTGGAGTTCAGCCCCGAAGATGGCTACCGCAGCGATGTGGATTTTTTGTGCCGCGTGCTCGAAACCGTGATTGCCGAGGGCGCCACCACCATCAACGTGCCTGACACCGTGGGCTATGCGGTGCCCGAGCTCTATGGCCAATTCATCAAGACCTTGCGTGAGCGCATCCCCAACTCGGACAAGGCGATCTGGTCGGTGCATTGCCACAACGACCTCGGCATGGCCGTCGCGAACTCGCTGGCGGGCGTGAAGATCGGCGGGGCGCGTCAAGTCGAATGCACCATCAACGGCCTCGGAGAGCGCGCGGGCAACTGCTCGCTCGAAGAAGTGGTGATGGCGGTAAAAACCCGCAGGGACTACTTCGGCCTTGATCTGGGCATCGATACGCAGCACATCCTGGCGGCCAGCCGCATGGTCAGCCAGACCACGGGTTTTGTGGTGCAGCCCAACAAGGCCGTCGTTGGCGCCAACGCCTTTGCACATGCCTCGGGAATTCACCAGGATGGCGTGCTCAAGGCGCGCGACACCTACGAGATCATGCGTGCCGAAGACGTGGGCTGGAGCGCCAACAAGATCGTGCTGGGCAAGCTCAGCGGCCGCAACGCCTTCAAGCAGCGCTTGCAGGAACTCGGTGTTGCATTGGAAAGCGAGGCCGACGTCAACACGGCGTTTGCCAAGTTCAAAGAGCTCGCCGATCGCAAGAGCGAAATCTTCGACGAGGACATCCTCGCGCTTGTGAGCGATGAGAGCGTGACCCATGAGCACGAGCAGTACAGCTTTGTCTCCCTGTCGCAACACAGTGAGACCGGAGAGCGCCCGCATGCCTCTATCGTGTTCACGGTGGAAGGCAAGGAGGTCAAGGGCGAGTCCGACGGCAACGGCCCGGTCGACGCTTCCCTCAAGGCCATTGAAACGCACGTCAAGAGCGGCGCGGAGATGGTGCTCTATTCTGTGAACGCCATCAGCGGATCCACAGAGAGCCAGGGGGAAGTGACGGTGCGCCTGCAGAACTCCGGCAGGGTGGTCAACGGCGTTGGCGCCGACCCGGACATCGTCGTCGCCTCCGCAAAGGCGTATCTGAGCGCCCTGAACAAACTGCTCAGCAAGGCGGATCGCGTCGCCGCACAGGGTTAGCCGCTACATTTACAACTTTAATAGTTCCGCGCAAGTCTTTGATCTTGCGCGGAATTTTTCATTTCTATACACTTCGGCTACGAGTTTCCCCTGTTCCGGAGACGTATTCATGCCCAGCGACAAGAGTTTTGCATTGAGCCGTTTGTTTCACCTAGTTGCAGTTTTTTCATTTCTCCTCGCCTTGGGCGGCCCGCAGGCGCACGCTGCGGAACGAAAAAAAGTCGTCATCACGAAGCAGCACAGTGCATCGCTTGCGCCGCGCGCCATCAAGCGCAAGGCCAATCGGGTCGCTGTGGTCATACCTGCCAAGCCGTCTTTCGGGCAACTCGCCGGCTTGCATTCGGCTTTCAATCCATTGGATCTGAAGTCCAGCGTTGCCTTGGTGATTGATCAGGACACGCGCGAAGTGCTGTTGAGCAAGAACGATCAGGCCGTGCTTCCGATCGCCTCGTTGACCAAACTCATGACCGGCGTCATCGTGACCGAGGCGCGGCTGCCCATGGATGAAATGATCGCCATCAGCCAGGATGATGTAGACACGGAAAAAGGCAGCCGCTCCCGGCTGACCATCGGGGCCACGCTCAGCCGTGCCGAATTGCTGCACCTGGCTTTGATGTCCAGCGAGAATCGTGCGGCACACGCGCTGGGGCGCTCGCATCCGGGTGGCCTGGCCGTTTTCGTGAGCCTGATGAATGAAAAGGCCAAGGCGCTTGGCATGGCGGACACACGGTATGTCGAGCCGACCGGGCTTTCCAGCCGCAACCAGTCCAGCGCACGCGATCTGGCGACGCTGGTGAGTGCTGCCTACAACGACCCGGTCTTGCGTGAGTTGTCGACCTCGCCCAGCCACCTGGTGGAAGTCGGAAACCGGACACTGCAATACAACAACACCAACCGGCTGGTCAAAAACCCGGGATGGGATATCGGCCTGCAGAAAACGGGCTATATCTCCGAGGCCGGGCAGTGCCTGGTCATGCAGGCCAAGATCGCGGGGCGCAAACTCATCATCGTGTTTCTGGATTCCGCCGGAAAACTGAGCCGCCTGGGCGACGCGGAGCGCGTACGCCGCTGGGTGGAGGCCAACCCGCCGGCCCTCAAGCCGATGGTGTCCGCCGCCAAGCCAGTGAATGGCTGAAGGCGGCCTTCAGGAGGGCTGCTTGCTGGCGCTGTGGTAGCCCAGCGCAGCTGAAATCTGGCCGGCGGTCGCCTCCAGCTTGGGCAGCCAGCTTTCGTCGAGCCGGTCGGCAGGCGCCGAGATCGAGAGACCGGCCACAAGCTTGTTCTGGTCGTCATACACGCCGACGGCCATGCAGCGCACCCCTAGTTCCAGTTCCTCGTTGTCACGTGCAATGCCATACTGGCGCGCCTTGGAAAGTTCGCGTTCGAGTACCGGCAATTGGGTGATGCTGTTTTTCGTGTGGCCGCTCAGCCCCGTACGCGTCGCATAGGCGCGCACGCGCTGCGCGTCATCCACGGCCAGGAACAGTTTGCCAACCGAGGTCAGGTGCAGCGGTGCACGGCCACCAATGGCGCGCACCACTTGCATGCCCGAACGCTCGCTGTAGGCCCGCTCGATGTAGACGATTTCATCGCCCTGGCGCATGCTCAGGTTGACCGGCTGCTGGATCAGCTTGTGCAGTTCCCGCATCGGGGCCAGCGCCGCGTCGCGTACGCTCAGGCGGCCCTTCACCAGATTGCCCAGTTCCAGCAAGCGCATGCCGAGCCGGTAGCTGCCCGGCTCCGGCCGGTCGACAAAGCGACCGGTCGCCAGGTCATTCAGGATGCGATGCGTGGTGGAAGGATGCAGCCCGGTCTTTTCGCTGATTTCCTTCAACGAAAGCGGCTCCTCGCGCGACGCCAGGACATCGATCAGCGCAAACATGCGCTCAATGACCTGGACGGTAGGTGTGGCCGGTACGCTGGGGTCGGTCTTTCTCATTCCTGCTTTCAACTTGTTTGGGGCATTTTATCTGGTGAAAATGCAGTTCGTGCGCTGCGACATCGCAAGGCGGGCCACAAGCCGGAAGTGAAGGTTCAAGGGGCCGGCAATGGAGGCAATGGCGGCAAGGGCAGCGACTGGTTGCCGGGTGTCCACTCCCCGTCGAGCAGCACCTCATTGGGCGTGAAACGCGCCTTGTAGTTCATCTTCGGGCTTTCGCGGATCCAGTAGCCCAGGTAGACGTAGGGCAATCCCAGTTGGCGCGCCTGTTCGATTTGCCAGAGCACGCTGTAGGTGCCGTAGCTGGCATGCGCCTCGGGTTCGTAGAACGTGTAGACGGCGGAGATGCCGTCGTCCAGCACGTCCAGGATCGACACCATCTTCAGTGTCCCCGGATGACCATCCCAGGACGGCTCGCGAAACTCAACGAGGCGAGAGTTCACCCGGCTTTGCAGCAGGAACTGGGTGTATTGGTCGATGCTGTCGTGGTCCATGCCACCGCCCGCGTGGCGGCCGGTCTGGTAGCGCAAATAGAGTTGGTAGTGCTCCGGCACAAAGCAAAGCTTGAGGACCCGCGCCTGCAATGCGCCGTGTTGGTTCCAGGCACGCTGCTGGCTGCGCCCCGGCTTGAAGCTGCCCGCAAGAACCCGAAGCGGCAGGCAGGAGCGGCAGCCATCGCAATAAGGCCGGTAGGTGAACATGCCGCTGCGCCGAAAGCCCTTGTTGACCAGGCCCGAGTAGGTGTCGTTCTGGATGAGGTGACTGGGCGTGGCCACTTGGGAACGCGCTTGCCGCCCCGGCAGATAGCTGCAAGGGTAGGGCGCCGTTGCGTAGAACTGCAAGGTCTGGAGTGGAAGATCGTTGAGATGCGTCACGCTGCAGTGGGCCTCGGCGTCAGGACTTCGTTCCAGTATACGGGTTCGAAGCGCCATGTGGGAGAGGGCTCCAGGCGATGTTGTGCCACGTGCGCCGCGAAATCGGCGCGGCTCATTTCCCGGGCTCCCATGAACGCCAGATGCGGCGTATTCTGCTGGCAATCGATGGCCCTTATGCCGTGGTGCCGGCAAAAAGCCACCAGCGCCGCAAGAGCAATCTTCGAGCCATCCGTGACGCGCGTGAACATCGACTCGCCGAACACGGCTTTTCCGATGGCCACGCAATACAGGCCGCCGGCCAGTTGGCCGTCGACCCAGGTCTCCACACTATGGGCCTGGCCCGCGCGGTGCAGGGCCAAATAGGCCTGCACCATCTCGGGCACGATCCAGGTTCCGCTTTGGCCCTCGCGTGGACTTGCAGCGCAGGCCCGGATGACCTCCGCAAATGCGGTGTCAATACGGATCTCGCAGCGCGGCGCGCTGCGTCGGAAGTGTTCCAAGGTCTTGCGCAGCGACCGGTGCATGCGGAACGCATCCGTCTGCAGGACCATGCGCGGATGGGGGCTCCACCACAGGATAGGCTGGCCCTCGCTGAACCAGGGAAAGATGGCTTGCGCGTAGGCGCCGCGCAACGTCTCGACGTCCAGTGCGCCGCCGGCAGCCAGCAGCCCAGGCGCCGGGTCCGTCGGGCCCCAGGCCTGTGCAAGCGACGGAAACGACTCGCCGGGGGCCAACCAAGTCAAGCGGGATTGCGGGGATTGCACGGCAGATGGATGAAATTGCGAGGGCGTTGCGCAATTACACCGCAAAGACCGGCATGGCAACTACTGGAGGTAAGAAAGCTCCTGCTTACAAGTCTCACATCGCACTACACGATGGTCCCCGTCCCAGTGGTTACAAATGGAGGTCTGAAAGGAAGAATCTCCATGTCAACTCAAAACAACATCCAAAGCGGCGCCGCGCAAGCCCCGTTCTCCGAGCGGCTGCGCCATAGCAAGGCCCTGATTCCGACCATGGCCGTTCTGGCCGTGACAACCCTGGCCCTCGCAGCCACTGTGGTGGGCCAACGCTCAGATGCACGAAACGGCGAACAACGCGCAGAGGAAGTCGTGCAAAGTCCGCAATCCCTGGCGCAGCAGGAAGTTCCGGCAAAAGCCGCGGTGGTCAGGGCACCGGAAAAGGCGGGCATCATCACGGAGTACAAGGCGCCGCCCAAACCGGCGACTCGGCCGCTTGCGCAATCAGGTGCGCAGCCAGTCGCGTGCAGCCACTGCGGCACCGTGGAGTCCGTCACCACGATCCGGCGCGAAGGCTCGGTCAACGGCGTTGGCAACACCGGCATTGGCGTGGGCGCCATTGGTGGCGCTGTGGTCGGCGGTTTGCTGGGCCACCAGGTGGGTGGCGGCAACGGCAAGAAAGCGGCGACAGTGCTTGGCGCAGTGGGCGGTGGATACGCCGGCCACGCCATCGAAAAGAACGCCAACAGCTACACGGCCTACCAGATGCGCGTGCGCATGAACGACGGCTCGGTGCGCACCATCGAACAGCGCAGCGCAGTTGCCACGGGTTCGCAGGTCACGGTGGAAGGCAACACCCTGCGCGTGCTGCCGGCCCCATCCGCGCAGAGTTAGTCGCTTGCGACGTTCAGCACCAACTTGCCGAAATTGGCGCCGGTGAAAAGCTTGATCAGGGCTTCGGGGAAGGTGGTCAGGCCTTCCACGATGTCTTCCTTGCTCTTCATGCGGCCGTCTTTCAGGTAGCCCGCCATCTCGGCCACGGCCAGGTGGTAGCGGTCGGCATAGTCAAACACCACGATGCCTTCCATCCGCGCGCGGTTGACCAGCAGCGACAGGTAGTTCTTCGGCCCCTGTACCGGTGTGGTGTTGTTGTACTGGCTGATCGCGCCGCAGATGATGATGCGCGCTCCGCGCCCGATGCGCGTGAGCACGTCGTCCAGGATTTCTCCGCCTACATTGTCGAAATAGATGTCCACGCCCTTGGGGCATTGCTCCTTCAGCCCGGCCTTGACGTTGCCGGCCTTGTAGTCGATGCAGGCGTCAAAGCCCAGCTCGTTCACCACCCAGTCGCACTTGGCCTTGCCGCCTGCAATACCGACCACGCGGCAGCCCTTGATCTTGGCCAGTTGGCCTACGGTCTGGCCGACGGCACCGGCGGCGCCCGATACCACCACCGTTTCGCCCGGCTTGGGCTGGCCGACGTCCATCAGGCCGAAGTAGCCGGTCATGCCGGGCATGCCCAGCACGTTCATCCATTGCGTCATGCTGCCCAGGCGCAAGTCGATCTTGAACAGTCCGTTGCGCTTGATCTGATCTTCGGGGATCAGCATGTATTCCTGGATGCCCAGGCCCGCGGATACGGTATCGCCGACGGCGAACTTCGGGTTCTTCGATGCGATGACCTTGCCGACGCCGCCCGCGCGCATAACCTCGCCGATGCCGACCGGCGGGATGTAGCTCTTGCCCTCATTCATCCAGCCGCGCATCGCGGGATCGAGCGAAAGGGCCAAGGTCTTGACCAGCACGCCGCCGTCGGCCGGATCAGCTACCGGCTCGGTGGTGAAATTCCAGCACTCGCGCCCCGGTGTACCTACCGGACGCTGGGCCAGGCGGACCTGGTGGTTGACGAGATGGGTGATGGTGGTCATGCATGTTCTCCTGCTATGGGCCTGTCAAAGTGGGGCGATGTTAGCGAGCGCCGGCCGCTGAGCGGGTAGCGAAAGCGACAGCTATCCAGAGAGCTGCCTCTATGTTTGAATGGCGCACAAAGGAACTTTCCCATGGCCAAGACTACGGCGGCAGCATCCCCGACGGCATTGATCACCGGCGCGTCGTCCGGCATTGGCGAGGCGCTTGCGCATTGTTTTGCCGAATCCGGACACAACCTGGTGCTGGTGGCGCGCAGCGGGCCGAAGTTGCAGGAACTGGCCCGGGAATTGGCTGCAGCGCATGGCATCCAGGCCTGGGTCGAGACGGCCGACCTGTCCAAGCCGGAGGCGGCGGCGAAGCTGGCGGCGAGCCTGAAGCGCAAGCGCCGGCCGCCTGTCGACGTGCTGGTGAACAATGCCGGCGTGCTGGAGCATGGCGCGTTTTCCGGCATGAACCCGGCGAGCCACCAGCAGATCATCGACCTCAACATCTCTGGCCTGACAGCCATGCTCGCGCAGTTTGTGCCGCCGATGGCCGAGCGCGGCCGCGGCCGGGTGCTCAATGTGGCATCGATCGCCGCCTTCCAGCCCGTTCCCATGCTGGCCACCTACGCAGCGAGCAAGGCCTATGTTCTGTCGCTCACCGAATCCTTGTCCGAAGAACTCAAAGGCAGTGGCGTCAGCGTGACCGCGCTGTGCCCGGGCATCACCGCAACCAACATGCTGGAGCGCGCCACCGATGCCAATGCCCAGCTTTCGCAAATCCCGGCCTTCCTGGTGGGCGATGTGAATGCCGTGGCGCGGCAGGCCTACCAGGCCTGCATGAAAGGCGAAGTGATCTGCGTGCCCGGTGCGCTCAACCGCGCTGCCATGATTGCCTCGCGCGGCACGCCCAAATGGCTGGTGCGGCGCATTGGCGGCGTCTTCGGCCGCAATGCGCTCGGTTCGTAGATGACACTCAGGAATGGCCATGGCACGCCCATCGAACCGTGAACCCGCCTATGACGTCGTGCTCTATGGCGCCACCGGCTTTGTCGGCCGGCAGACGGTGGCTTACTTTGCCCGGCACGCGCGCGGCGTACGCTGGGCGCTGGGTGGACGCAGCGCGGACAAGCTCGATGCGGTCAAACGCGCCTGCGGCGCGGGCGCCGAGCGCGCCGGCATCGTCGTCGCCGATGCGCAGGATGTGCAGGCGCTTGAGGCGCTGGCGCAAAACACCAAGGTGGTGTTGAGCACGGCCGGGCCGTTCGCCGTGTTTGGCAGCGCGCTGGTCGCGGCCTGCGTGAAGCACGGCACCCATTACGTTGACATCACGGGCGAGACGCCCTGGGTGCGCAGTCTCATCGAGCAGCACCACCAGCAGGCCGAACGCGATGGCACGCGCATCATTCCTTGCTGCGGTTTCGATTCGGTGCCGTCCGACCTGGGCTCCTGGCTGGTCACGCAGGCGGTGCGCCACAAGTACGCCGAAGCCTGCGCGAGTGTCAAGGCCTGCTTCTCGCTGCGCGGCGGCTTCAATGGCGGCACGCTGGCCTCGGCCCTGAACATGCTGGACTCGGGGCAGCAAAGGGCCCTGGCCGATCCGTTTCTTCTCAATCCGCCAGGAGAAAGGCCGCGCCTGGATGCTGCCCACGCCGACCCGATCGCGCCGCATCACGACGCTGATTTCGAGGCCTGGCTGGGCCCGTTCTTCATGGGGCCGGTCAACACGCGCGTGGTGCGGCGCAGTGCCGCGCTGCTGGGCTACGGGCCAGGCTTTCACTACCAGGAGTACCAGCGTTTCGGCGCGGGCGCCGCGGCAGCGCTGATGGCAGCAGGTTTCAGTCTCGGCATGGGGGCGACGCAGACCGCCATGCTGTTGAGCCCGGTGCGCAAGCTGGTCAAGAGCGTAGCACCGCAGCCCGGCCAAGGGCCCTCGGAGCACAGCATGGACAACGGTTCCTTTCGCTGCGACCTGATCGGCCACAGCCTTGGTGGCCAAGTGGTTCGGGCCCGCGTGGCCGACCAAGGCGACCCCGGCAACCGCGCCACGACCAAGTTTGTCTGCGAAGCGGCGCTGGCGCTGGTGCATGATTTGGCGGAGCTGCCCGGCGGCCCGGCGCGCGGCGGCGTCCTTACCCCGGCCAGCGGCCTGGGCGATGTGCTTGCGCGGCGGCTGCGCGCCGCGGGCATGACGGTCGAAGTCTCCTCCTGATCCCGGTTGCCGCATGCGGCTTTGGCCTACAGACGCAAGCTCGGCGACGCGGCATATTTCCGGCGCATGTGCTGTAATAAACGCAGAGGGGATCAAGACCAATCAAAAGCGGGTGCCGGGCGCAAGCCGTAGCCAGTAGCCAGTAGGCGGCGCCGCATCCAGGAGGCTTTTCGAATGCCCGCATCGTTGTTTGTTGAGGAAGACGATCCCGTTTTGTTGCCGCGCCAGGCGCTCGCGCGGCAATTCGATCGCATCCGTGCGTACAGCCTGGCCCTGGCGAGTGGCCTATCGCCCGAAGACCAGTGCATCCAATCCATGCCCGATGCCAGCCCGAGCAAGTGGCATCTGGCGCACACCAGCTGGTTTTTTGAGGCCGTGGTACTGGTTCCCCATGCTGGCGCCTATCAGCCGTTTGATTCGCGCTTTTTTCATCTCTTCAATTCCTACTATGAGTCGCTGGGGTCGCGTCATCCAAGACCACAGCGTGGCTTGCTGACACGGCCTTCGCTGGAAGAGGTGCATGCCTATCGCGCGCATGTGGATCGTGCGATGGCACGCTTCATCGGCGAAGCCAACGAAACAGCCTGGCAGGCCGCGCAGTCGTTGGTCGAACTTGGGCTGCACCATGAGCAGCAGCACCAGGAATTGATCCTGACCGACATTCTTCATGCCTTCTCATGCAACCCGATGCTGCCGGCGTACGAGGCCGACAGCGCACCCGCCCTGCGCCTGGCCTGCGCACCCGCGGCACAGCGCTGGATCGAGCGGCCGGGGGGCTGCGTGCAGATTGGCCATGCGGGTCAGGGGTTTGCATTCGACAACGAAACGCCGCGTAGCAGCGTACTGCTGCAACCCTACGAACTCGCCGACCGTTTGGTGACCTGTGGCGAGTATGCGCAGTTCATCGCCGAAGGCGGCTACCAGCAGCCTGGCTTGTGGCTGTCGGACGGCTGGGCTGCCGTGCAGGCGCAGGGCTGGCAGGCACCCGCTTATTGGATCGCCCCAGGGGATGTGCGCGCTCCGGCCGCCCATTGGCAGGTGTTTGGCTTGCAAGGCGTGCGCGCGCTGGATGTGAATGCGCCGGTCAGCCAGCTGAGCTTTTACGAGGCTGCCGCCTATGCCGAATGGGCCGACGCGCGCCTGCCCACCGAGTTCGAATGGGAGGCCGCCTGGGGCGCGCCGGGCCTCGCCCAGATGACCGGCCAGCTCTGGCAATGGACCCGTTCCTCCTATGACCCATACCCCGGCTTTCGGCCCTTGAGCGGTGCCGTGGCCGAGTACAACGGCAAGTTCATGGTGGGCCAACTGGTGTTGCGCGGCAGCAGTCACGCCACGCCCGCCGGCCATGCGCGGCCTACGTACCGGAATTTCTTTCCGCCGGGCGCGCGCTGGCAATTCTCAGGCCTGCGCCTGGCCAGGGACGGCAGATGTTGAACCGACCGATGCGCCAAGTGGAATGGGGCCTGGAGGAGGCCGCTGACGCCCGTGCCGCAGCGCCAGCCGGCGACGCACGCAGCGCGTTCGCGCATGACCTGCTTGCGGCACTGGAGGCCCAGCCGCGCAGCATTTCGCCCAAGTACTTCTACGACAGCCGCGGTTCGGCGCTGTTCGATGACATCTGCGAGCTGCCCGAGTACTACCCGACGAGGAGCGAGTTGCAGATCCTGCGTGCGAACGCGCCTGAGATCGCCACGCAGATCGGCTCGCACGCCGAGATCGTCGAGTTCGGCGCCGGCTCCTGCGCCAAGATCCGGCTCCTGCTGGAAGCCATGGACCGGCCGGCGCGCTATTTGCCGATCGACATTTCCGACGATCATCTGAACGCATCGGTTGCGGCGCTGGTGCAGGACTATCCCGCGCTGGACGTGCGTCCCGTGGCGGCCGACTACACGCAGCGCATGGTCCTGCCGGTACCAGCCGCGGGCAATGGCCAGCGCGTGGGGTTTTTTCCAGGTTCGACCATCGGCAACTTCACGCCCGAAGAAGCCTTGCGCTTCCTGCGGACGGCCGCACAGTTGCTGCGTGGGGGCGCCTTGCTGCTCGGAGCCGATTTGGTCAAGGATCCGGCGCAATTGCATGCGGCCTACAACGACGCGCAGGGCGTGACCGCGGCATTCAATCTCAATCTGCTGGCCCGGGCCAACCGAGAGCTGGGGGCCGACTTCGATCTGGCGCAGTTTGCCCACAGCGCTTTCTACAACGCGCCGCTGCAACGCATCGAGATGCACCTGGTTAGCCGGCGCACGCAAACCGTCACGCTTTGCGGCCGTGCGTTCGAGTTTGCGCAAGGGCAGACCCTGCATACCGAGAATTCCTACAAATTCACGATTCCCGGTCTGCGCGCGCTGGCTGTTCAGGCGGGCTTCAAGCCAGGCCCGGTCTGGACCGATCCGGAGCGCCTGTTCAGCCTGCACTGGCTGCGTGCTGCCCAGTAGTCTTGCGTCTCAGCTGATGTCGATGTGGTGGATGCGGTAGTGCCCTTCGCGGCGATCGGCGAAGTACTGCACCAGAGTTTCCTTGACGGTTCGGAAAGCGATTTCCTCCCAGGGAATCTCACTTTCCGTGAACAACCTGGCCTCGATGGTTTCGTGCCCTGGATTGAACTGGTCGCTCAGGAGCCGGGCCCGGTAGAACAGGTGCACCTGGCCGACGCGCACGACATTCATCACGCTGAACAGTTCTTCCATCTCGATCTGCGCGCCGGCCTCTTCGTCGGTCTCGCGCGCGGCGCCCTGGGCGGTGGTCTCACCCAGCTCCATGAATCCGGCGGGGAGCGTCCACTTTCCCCAGCGCGGCTCTATGTTGCGCTTGCACAGCAAGACGCGCTCGCCAAAGTGCGGCACGGTGCCAACCACGTTCAGCGGGTTCTCGTAGTGGATGGTGTGGCAGGCCGGGCACACCGCGCGTTCCTTGATGTCGCCGTCGTCGGGAACGCGGTAGGCCACGGCCGTGCCGCAGTTCTTGCAGTGTTTGATGGGGCTGCGCAGCATGCCTGCAGTTTAAGTTGAAAACAACAAAGGACTCCCGGCGGGAGCCCTTCTTGCGGGAGCGGCTCGGCGCGCGTTCAGGCCTTGCCGTGCTTGGCGATCAGTGCCTTGGCCGCTTCGAGCAGCTTCTTGCCATCGAAATTGCGCTTGGCCATGTCGGCAACCCATTCGTCGTCGATCGCGGCCGAACGCTTGAGGAACTCCTCGGTGTCGGCTGCCGTGATGCTGTAGATCGAGTTGCCACGATCGCTGGCCGATTTGCGGCCGATCGGATCGTTGCCCTGCTGCGTCTTGCCGAGCCAGGCCGAGGTGGCCAAGCCGGAGTTGGCATCGATCACCTTTTTGAGGTCGGGCGCCAGCGACTCGTACTTGGCCTTGTTCATCGCCATCACGAAGGTCGTGGTGTACAGCGCCGGACTGGTGCTGGGGAACTCGCTGTGAAACTTGGTGAGTTCATGCACCTTGACCGAAGGCACCACTTCCCACGGGATCACGCAGGCGTCGATGGTGCCTTTGGACAGCGCATCCGGAATCTGCGGCAGCGGCATGCCCACCGGCGTCGCGCCCACCGAGCCGAGCATCTTGGTGACTTGGCGCGTCGGGCCTCGGACCTTCAATCCCTTCAGGTCGTTGACGTTGCGGATCTGCTTGTCCTTCGCGTGGAACATGCCGGGGCCATGCACATGCAGGGCCAGCACGTGGGTGTCCTTGAACTCGTCCGGTGCCTGCGTCTGCATATATTCCCAATAGGCCTTGGAAGTGGCCTCGGCGTTGTTCATCATGAATGGCAGCTCGAACACTTCCACGCGCGGGAAGCGGCCGGCGGTGTTGCCCGGCAGCGTCCAGACCACGTCGACCACGCCATCCTTGGCCTGGTCATACAGCTGCACCGGGGTGCCGCCGAGCTGCATCGCCGGATAGCCTTCGAACTTGATGCGGCCGCCCGAATCCTTCTCAACTTTCTCCATCCACGGCTTGTGCATGGACAGCCAGACGTTGGACATCGGCGCCATGAAGGTGTGGAACTTGAGCGTGATGGACTGCTGTGCCAGCCCGCTCAACCCCGGGGCGCCGAGTGCTACGGCGGCGGAAGACTTGAGAAGGGTACGTCGCTGGATCATGTTGTTGTCTCCTGAAAGTTGATGACGCTAAGGTAACGGATTTGGGACTCTGGCGTTTTTCGGACTTACCCTCAACTGATGAACCGCACCATCCACAGCGGGATGATCGGGAAGAAGAGCAAAAACAGCGTGCGGATGACGTCGCTGACCAGAAACGGCATGACGCCGCGATAGGTTTCGGCAATCGGCACGCCTTTGGCCAGGCCGTTGACCACATAGACATTCAGGCCCACCGGCGGCGCAATCAGGCCGAAGCCGACCGTCATCAGCACCATGATGCCGAACCAGATGGCGACCGAGTCCCTGGGCATGCCGAAGTCCAGCGCCATCACCATCGGGAAGAAGATCGGGATCGTCAGCAACAGCATGGACAACTCGTCCATCACGGCGCCCAGGATGACATAGAACAGCAGGATCGCACCCACCACTGCCAGCGGCGGGAAGCCCCAGCTGCCCACCACGGCAGCCAGCTGGTTCGGTACCTGCGTCAGCGCGAGGGCGGAGTTCATCAGGTCGGCGCCGATGAAGATCAGGAAGATCATGGCGGAGCTCACCGCCGTGCCATAGAAGCACTGCTTGAACTTTTCCCAGTTCATCTCGCGCTTGATCAGCGCGGTGAAGAAGGTGGTCGCGGCACCCACCGCGGCGCCTTCCGTCGGTGTGAAAAACCCGCCATAGATGCCGCCAAAGACCAGCAGGAAAATGACCACGATGGGCGTGACGCCGACGATGGACTTGACTGTGAGCCGGGCCGTGTCGTCGTCGACTTCGGGGGCGTGCCCCGGAACCAGGCGCACATAGATGGCTACTGCCACCATGTAGCCGAACATCGCGATGATGCCCGGGACCACCGCGGCCGCGAATAGCTTGGTGATGTTCTGCTCGGTCAGGATGGCGTAGATCACCAGCACGATGGAGGGCGGCAACTGGATGCCCAGGGTGCCGCCCGCTGCCAGCGTGCCCGTGGCCAGTCGCGATGAATAGCCGTGCCGCTTCATTTCGGGCAGCGCCACGCCGGTGATGGTGGCTGCCGTCGCAACGGACGAACCCGAGATGGCGCCAAACGCCGCACATGCGAGCAGCGCTGCCATGGCCAGCCCACCCTTGAAGCGCCCCATGACGCCCGCTGCGAACTCAAACAAGGCCTTGCTGATGCCGCCCTTGGTGGCGAAGTGGCCCATCAGGATGAACAACGGGATCACCGAGAGGTCGTACCCGGCAAAGCGAGCGAAGGCCTGGGTATTCAGAAAGCTGAAGAACGGCGCCACGCCGGTCTGCGTCACGTAGCCCAGGGCGCCGGCCAGGAACATGCTGGCGGCAATCGGCACGCGGATCGCCATGAAGGCGAGCATGGTGCCAAAGATCAGGATGGTCAGCGTTACCGGGGTCATGCTGCTGCCCCAGTGGTGTCACCGAATCCAAAGATGGCTTGGCGCATTGAAATGATGCTGGTCAGGATAAACGGCGGAACCATGGCCGCATAGACGACCCATTCGGGAAAACCGATGATCTGGGTTTCGGAGTTCGCCTGGTAGACGTTGATGCCACCCAGCGTGGACCGCCAGGCCAGCAGCGCAAAGATCAGGACCAGCATGAAGGCCCCGATGCGGTCAAGCTTTTCGTTGACAGCGCTGCTCACCCGGGCGGTGAAAAAGTCGACGATGATGTTGCCGCGCCGCAGCTGGCACAGCGGCATGAACAGCGCCACCGCGGCGCCGTTTGCCACGCCAGTCAGTTCGAACGCGCCGACGATGGAGATGCCCACCGTGTTGCGGCCGATCAGACTCGCGCATGTCATCAACGTGATGACTGTGAGCAGCACCCCCGCGCAGATGGCGCAGAGCTTGGCCAGGGCTTCGAGCATTTTCAAGGGAGTCTCCGTTGTTGTTGTGATCTGGATTGCTGGAGGAGCGATCTTAAGCAAGCGGCTGGCCGGTGCTGCCTTGCGTGCGCACTGAACACCGCAGATTGCGCGATGATCGCAAAATTTGCGCGATCATCGTGCACCTGCGGCCGTCCGAATTCAAACGACCTTGACAGTCAGCGTGCCCAGGCCGGCCACGCTGCCCACCAGCGTGTCGCCCGCGACCACGGCGGCCACGCCTTCGGGTGTGCCGGTATAGATCAGGTCGCCGGGCTGCAGCTCCCAGGCGGCGGACAGGTGCTCGATGGTTTCGCCGATGTTCCAGATGAGCTTGGAGACATTGCTGCGCTGGCGGTCCTGGCCGTTGACCTGGACATGGATCTCGGCATTGGCCACATCGCCGGCTTGGGCCGCCGGGGTGATCGGGCCGATCGGTGCGGACTGGTCGAAGGCCTTGCCGATGCACCAGGGGCGGCCCTGCTTCTTCATGTCGTTCTGCAAATCGCGGCGCGTCATATCCAGGCCCACCGCGTAACCGTAAATGTGCTTGTGGGCATCGGCGGCCTTGATGTTCTTGCCGCCGGTGCCGATGGCAACGACGAGTTCGATCTCGTGGTGCAGGTTGTTCGTCAGGCTGGGGTAGGCCATGCTGCCGGTTTCGCCCGCGTTGATGGGAACAATCGCATCGGCGGGCTTCAGGAAGAAGAACGGCGGCTCGCGGCCGGTGAAGCCCATTTCCTTGGCGTGTTCTTCATAGTTGCGGCCCACGCAATAGATGCGGCGCACGGGGAAGCGCTCCGCCTTGCCGATGACGGGCACGGAAGCGGTGGGGGCGGGATTGAAAACGTAGCTCATGTCATCCTTTCTTCTCGGTGAATGCCCAGGGCCTGGTGTACCGGGCGGTCGGAATAGCTGAAAAGTACACAGCCGCGCTCCGACGTGAATCGCGCAGTGTGCCATGACGGGATCACAAAATGATCCCGCGGTGTGAACGAAAAAGTGTTTTTCGGGCCGCCTGGCGTGCCTGCGCCTTGACCCTCGATCTCGACACTGCCGGAACCCTCGACCACGCTGAATACCGTGCCGTCAGTCTGGCGATAGGGTTTGCCGTCGAAGCCGGCCGGCAGGCGCTGCATGAAGGTCGCCATGGTCGGCATTGGCGAGCCCCCGGTCAGCGGGTTGATGTAGCGCAGCTTCACGCCGTCCCAGTCGTCCATGGGCGCGTCGCGCTCCAGTGTTGCCAGTGCCTCGCGGCTGCGGGCGTAGGGGTAGCTGAAGATGGGCGAGGTCGCGCCGAACGGTGCGTCGTGGCGCACCGGCGCCATGTTGTGGCCAAAGCGCGCAAAACTCGATCCTTCGGCGCGCGAAACGGCTTGTGACTTGCGCGTGTCGTTCTCGGCAAAGCCGGCATCAAGAAAACGCAGGATCGGGATGTCCAAGCCGTCGAGCCAGACCACCGGCCCGCCGGCCTCGCTGCCGTGGTCGTGAAAGGTCCAGCTCGGCGTGATGATGAAGTCGCCCGGCTGCATGGTGCTGCGCTCGCCGTCGACGGCCGTGTAGGCGCCCGAGCCCTCGACGATAAAGCGCAATGCGCTCTGGGTGTGGCGGTGGCTGGGCGCCACCTCGCCGGGCAGGATCAGTTGCAGGCCGGCGTACAGCGATTGCGTGATGGCCGACTGGCCCCGCAGCGCCGGGTTCTCCAGCACCAGCACGCGGCGCACCGCCTCTTCGGCAGTGATGGCTTCGCCGGCGCGCATCAATAACGGGCGCACTTCTTCGTACTTCCACAGCGCAGCCACGCAGGGGGAGGTGGGCTGCGTTGGCACCAGGGCATGCAAAACTTCCCACAGCGGCGTGAGGTTCAGCGGCGACATCTCGCGGTACAGCTGCTCGCGCATCAGTTGGGCGGGGTGGGGAGCATTCATCGGGTTCTCCTTCGGATTTGTGCGCGGCCGCAAGGCTTACCAGGCCGTGCCGAGATAGGCGCCTTCGGCGGTGAGCCGCGCCTGCAGGGTGGCGATGTCGATGCTTGCTGCGGCAAGGTCCGTCTTCAAGGCCAGGTCTGCCGCCGTGCCCGCCGCCTGGCCCATTACGAAGCAGGCGCCGGTGACGCGCGCGGCGGACTGTGCCTCATGCGTCATCGAGGCGCAGCGGCCAGCCACCCAGAGGTTGTCCAACCCCAGTGGCACGGTCATGCGGTAGGGCAGGTGGTTGAAGCCTCGGCTCTCGGGAATCTTCGGCCAGCGAAATTCCACGTCGCCCTTCAGGTGCAGCTCCAGCGGCCAGCCGTTGACGCCGATGGTGTCGTCGAAGCTGGCGCATTCCAGTACGTCGGCCTCGGTCAGCATGTAGTGCCCTTGCACACGCCGTGTTTCGCGGATGCCGACCTGGGGCGCGATATCGACGATGTAGGAGTTCTCAAAGCCGGGTACTTCCTTCAGGAAGCCGGCCACGCTGGCGATCTGGCGCCGGCCCAGCACCTCGGCGTCGCTCAACTCCTGTGCGTTGACGCCGTCCATCGCGTTGCCGTCCGCATTGGCGAGCTGCGTGAGGTTCACGCGCCACTCGATGCCACTTTTTTGCGGCCGCACGATCGGTGTCTTGCGCGGGAATTTGTAGCGGCCGGCGGCCTCGGCCTCCAGCATCATCCTGGGAATCAGCTCCCAGGCATTGCCGGCGCGCGCGGGGTCGATGCCGTTCAAGCGGAACATCGTCGATGGGTAAAGCATGTTGCCCTGGCCATCGCCTTTTTCATAGGGCACGCCAGCCCAGGCCGCCAGGTCGCCATCGCCGGAGCAATCGATAAAGCTGCGGCCGACCACGGCGGCGCGGCCGGACTTGGTTTCCACCAGCAGGGCGTGGACCTTGCGGGGCGACGCCATCACCACACCAGCGGCCAGCGCATGAAACAGGATCTGCACCCCGGCCGAGAGCAGCAAGTCATCGGCCGCGATCTTGTATGCGGCCGTGTCATAGGCCTGCGCCACTGTCTTGCCGAACAGGTTGTGCGGCGCGTTCAGCCCGCCCAGCCGGTCGATGCGCGCCAGGAGGTCCGAAGCCACGCCGTGCACCACCTGGCGGATGTCGCCGTGCACATTGGCATGCAGGCCGCAAAAGTTGGTCACGCCTGCCGCCGTGCCCATGCCGCCCAGAAAACCATAGCGCTCCAGCAGCAGGGTGGAACGGCCGGCGCGCGCGGCCGCCACCGCGGCGGCCATGCCGGCCGGGCCACCGCCCAGCACCACGACGTCGTATTCGCCAAGAACGGGGGTCTGGCGGCTGGGTTCGGTCAGGGTCTTGGTCATTGGGGCATTCACTGCTTGAAGAGGTTGTCCGGATCGATGCCGTCGTACATCCATTTCAGGCCGGCAAAACCCGCCGACTCGGTACCCGACTGGAACATTTGGTTGCGCAGCTCGCGCTGCACGCCCGACGCATGGTAGATGTCGCCGTAAAAGCGTGCGGTGAGCTGCACGCGCCCGGTCCTCAGGTAGCGCGCGCGCTGGTATTTCTGCAGTGCGTGCTCCACATGGCCCTTGCTGGCGCGCAAAGCTTCGCGCAAGACCACGGCGTCCTCGATGGCCTGGCCGGCACCCTGGGCCAGATATTGCAGCATGGGGTGGGCCGCATCGCCCAGGAGCGTCACGCGCCCGTCGGTCCAGTTCTTGACCGGCTCGCGGTCGCACAGCACCCACATCTTCCAGGTCTCGATCAGGCTCAGCAGCTCGCGCACCTGCGGCACGGCCTTGGCGAAGCGCTCGTTGAGTTCGGCCGTGTCGCCGAAGGTGTTCCAGCCTTCGTCGTATTTGTCGCTGTGGAATACGGCGACCAGGTTGAACAGTTCGCCACGGCGCAACGGGTAAGTCACCAGATGGGTTTTCTCGCCGCCCCACAGCAGCACGTCGTCGTTCCACAGCGAGGTCGGGACATCCTCACGCTTGAGCACGGCGCGGTAGGCGATATGGCCCGAGACGCGCGGCTTGCCGTCGCCCACGATGCTTTCGCGCACGCGGCTCCAGAGGCCGTCGGCACCGATCAGTGCCGCGCCTTCCAGCACTTCGCCACCTGCCAGTTGCACACGCACGGCGCTGGCCGACTGCTCGAAGGAGGCCAGCTTGGCGCCCGTGCGCAAGGTGACGCCGGGCAGGGCCAGGCAGGCTTTTTGAAACACCGCATGCAGGTCGGCGCGGTAGATCACGCCGTAGGGAAAGCCATAGGCGGCGCGCGCCACATCGCCCAATGGCACCCGCACCACTTTTTCGCCGGTGCGTATGTCATTCATTCCCAGGCCGGGCGGATAGTAGGCGACTTCGTGGATGGCCTGGGTCAGCCCCAGGAGTTCGAACATCTTGAAGATATTGGGGCCGAGCTGGATGCCGGCGCCGATTTCCCCGAGCGCAGCGGACTGCTCCAGGACGGTGACAGGGTACCCGTCTTGCGCCAGGACGAACGCCGCCGCCAAGCCGCCGATGCCGCCGCCGGCAATGAGGATGGGGAGCTGCTGCGCCACGCTTGTCTCCTTGTCTCTATCTTGTTGATCTGATATTACTAAGTATACATATTAACGTCGGCAAAGTAAATGACAAGCACGCCCAAGGCAAGCCGGCTGCGCCTCAAGACACCAAGCGTACTCGCTACACTCGCCGCCATGGCGATGAGTTTTGACTTTCAGCATGCACCCGGTCATTTGATACGGCGCGCCCACCAGTTGGCGGTAGCCATCTTCATGGAGGAGACGGCAAGCTTCGACGTGACGCCGGTGCAGTTCGCGATCCTCAATGCCCTGATCGACGATCCGGGCGAAGACCAGGTCACCCTGGCCGGCCGGGTGGCCTTCGACGCAGCCACCTCGGGCTCAGTCATTGGCCGGCTAGAAGCCAAGGGCTGGGTGCGGCGCGAGCCCGACACGCAGGACAAGCGGCGCAAGCTGCTGTGGGTCACCCCCGAGGGCGAACAGGCGGTCCAGCAGATGAAGCGCGCGGTCAGCAAGGCGCAGACACGCATCATGGGGCCGCTGCAGGGGGCCGAGCGCGAGCAACTGACGGCGCTGCTCGGCAAATTGGTCTCTGGCCACGAGGCGGAGCTGTGAGCCAAGCGTTGTCCTACATATTCTTACGCTTTGCCCTGTAGGCTTTTGAGCCGGCCTTATCGTTCAATCCTGGAGTACCTCACTCGGATGAAAACAGGAGTCACGCAAATGAAAACGATACAAACCAGGGGCCCCACCCTCATTCTCGCCGCCAGTGCAATGGCCTTTCTGGTCGCCGGCTGCGCGGACATGAGCCAAACGCAAAAGGGAACCGCGGTGGGCGCCGGCGTCGGTGCCGTGGCGGGCGCTGCGATCGGCGGCAACACCAAGGGCGCGGCAATCGGCGGGGCCTTGGGTGCCCTGGGCGGTTATGTCTGGTCCAAGCACATGCAGGACAAGAAAACCGCCATGGAACGGGCCACCGTGGGCACTGGCGTGGCCGTGACGCAGACGCCGGACAACCAGCTCAAGCTCAACATTCCCAGCGACATCTCTTTTGACACGGGCCGCGCCGACATCAAGCCCAACCTGCGGCCCATCCTTGACCAGTTTGCCAGTGGCCTGAACCACCAGCCTGCCATGGAAGTGCGCATCATCGGCCACACCGACAACACCGGCTCTGACGCCGTCAACAACCCGCTGTCGCTGCACCGCGCCGCCAGCGCGCGCGACTACCTGGCCGCCCGCGGCGTGGACCCGCAGCGGATGCTGATCACGGGCCGCGGCGAGCATGAGCCGATGGCGGACAACAGCACCGAGGCCGGCCGCGCCAGGAACCGGCGCGTGGAAATTTTCCTGGCCGAGCGCGCGGTGGCCCAGGCCCGGTAATCCTAGTCAGTCGGACTTGGCCAGCAGCTCGAAGTGTTCGACCACCGGCGGGCTGGCAAAAAACGGCCCGACAATCGCGCGCCACTCGGCGAATAGCGGGCCCTGGCGGAAGGCCACGGTGTGGTCTTCCAGCGTGTCCCAGAAAATCTGCAGGATGTAACGCTCGGGCGACTCGATCCCCTTGTTGACCTTGAAACCCTGGAAGCCCTTGGCGCGCGCGATCACTGTAGTGAGCCCGCGCTGGATGGCTTCGTCAAATGCGGCCTGCTGGCCAGGTGGAATGCGGATGTCGGCGATTTCAAGAATCATGAAAATTTCCTTGGCGCCTGCTTGGCGCTTGCTTGGCGATTCGGGGGAGTCAATGCTGGGTTGCCGGCAAGTCTACCGTGAGCCCGTCGAGTGCCTCGGTCAGCGCAATCTGGCAACTGAGCCGGCTGTTGGCCTGCCGCGGCGTGGCGGTGAATTCGAGCATGCCGAGTTCGTCAGCCTCCGGCGCGGGCAGCTGGGCGTCATGCGGCGCGTGCACATGCACGTGGCAGGTGCCGCAGGTCATCAGGCCGCCGCAGTCGGCCTCGATGCCCGCCATGTTGGCGCTGACCGCCGCCTGCATCAGGCTTTGCCCGGTCTTGCACTGGATCGTGCGCGTGCTGCCCTCAGGCTGGGTGCTGTCGGCAATGAAATGAACAGTGATCATCAGATACGGCTGAAATATTCGCGGCGCTGGAAATCGTCCTTGTCCTCGGCTTGCTCGAAGCGCGTGAACTCCGACTGCTTGATGCGCACGAAGTAGTCGATGAAGCTTTGGCCAAACGCCTTTGCGAGAAGCGTGTCGGCCTCAAGCGCCTGCAGGGCTTCGCCCAGGCTGGTCGGCAGCAAGGTGCCGGCGACGCCATACGGTGCGTCGGTGGCGGGCGGCGCCTTGAGGCCGCGCGCGATGCCGTCCAGGCCCGCGTGGATCTGCGAGGCGAGGTAGAGATAGGGGTTGGCGGCGGGTTCGCCGATGCGATTCTCAATGCGCGTGGCCGCGTCGCCGCACTGGCCGACCACGCGCAGCATCGCGCCGCGGTTGTCGCGGCCCCACAGCACCGATTGAGGCGCCAGCGCATTCGGGCGGTAGCGGCCGAAGCCGTTGGCCGTGGGCGTGCAGAACGCCGCCATGCCTCGCGCGTGTTCGAGCAGGCCGGCCAGGTAGTGCGCGCCGAGGGCCGACAGCGTGTGCTCCGCGTCGCCGGGTGTTGTGCCTTCTGCGGGCGCGTCCCGGCAGAACAGGTTGCGTCCCGTTTTCAGATCCACCAGCGATTGATGCAGGTGCCAGCCGCTGGACATGATGTTGGGAAACGGTGGCCGGCACATGAACGTGGCGTGGTAGCCGGCGCGGCGCAGGGCCTGGCGCACCGCGTTGCGAAACAGCACCATGTTGTCGGCGGCCGTGAGCGCATCCGTCGCCTCGAACACCGCTTCCACCTGGCTCGGGCCCAGTTCGATTTCCAGCGACAAGAGCGGCAGCCCCAGGGCCTGCGCCGTGTGCTGCACGATGCGCAGTGGCTCTTCCGCCAGGTCGCACCAGGCCTCGGTCAGCAGGTTGTAGCCGGGGTGGATCATGCGCACCGCGGGCGGCAGGCCGGGCCAGCCGGCCTGCTCAGGGTCCAGCTGCGCCTCGGTGTCGACGATGCGATAGATGTGAAGCTCGACTTCCAGGCCGCAGCGCATGCCGAATCCGGCCTCGGCCAGTCGGGCCAGCGCGGTCTGCAGCACGCGGCGCGTGTCCAGCTCCACCGGCTGTCCGTTCTGGAACCAGGGCTGGGCCTGTACCCAGCCGGTTTTCTCCGCCCAGGGCAGTTGCCGAAAGCTGGCAGGGTCGGCCAGCAGCAGCAGGTTGCTCGCAAATTCGAATCCGGGCAGGCTTTTCGTGCCGCCGGGTTCGAACACTTTGAAGGCGGTGCGGTCGGAACTGTCCTTCAGCATCAGCGTGCTGACCATGCCGACGCCGTCTTGCATGGCTTTTGCGGCGGCACCTGCCACGAGCGTCTTCCCGCGCGTCACACCGTGCAGGTCGCACCAGGCAAAGCGCACCAGTTCCAGCCCGGCTGCCTCGATCTGCTGGGCGGTGTGCTGCAGTGCCAGCTGCCGCGCGGCGTCGTGAATACCGCACTGCTGCGCAAAACTGCTCATGCGGCCTCGACGGGGACGGTGGGTTTGGCGATCCACGGCGCGCCGATGCGTTTGGCCCGCGCCTGCGCCTGCCACCAGGTGGGCCAGGCGCCCGCAGGGGCGATGCCGTCCACGGTATCGGGGCCGACCATCGCGGCTGCCTGCGACGGGTCGGCCACACCGGGTGCCAGGCCGCCGGCTTGCACGGTCTCGATCGCCTTCAGCAGCAGGCGCCGGTTCGCCATGATGACCTTGTCGCTGGTACCCAGATGCTCGCGCGTGCGGTCCTGGATTGCGCCCATGCTCTCCACGGCCCACTGGTCGTGCACGTTGATGTCTTCTTCGCCCATGCCCAGGTAGGTTTGCGTCTGCTGCTCCTGGGCGTTGAAGCCCCACTGGTTGTGGCGGCCGGCGTTCGGGATGTAGTCGGGCAGCGAGATGAATTGCTGGCGTTGCGCGCGCATGGCTTCGCGGTCCAGCGGCCCCGCGAAACTGGTGAAGAACGAGTACCAGTAGGTATGCGTGTCGTCCACCGGCATGTGCATCTGGGTGATGGTCATGGTCTCGGAGAGTGGGATCACGAACGTGGCCGGAAAGATCGCATGGGTGACGCGCACATGGGTGAGCTCATCGGTCATCGGCCGCAGCGCGGTGAGCTGCAGGCCCCAGGGCTTGGGCTCGAAGCTGATCTCGGGTTGCGCGAACTCGCGCATGATGCGCGTCATCGGCCATTGCTCACCGCCGATCGCGCCGGCGCTGGCGCTGCGAAATTGCTTGCCCGCGGCGTTGCCGCCGATGTCGTCAAGCGATTCGTCCTGCAGGAAGCGGTGCAGGAAGGAGGGATGGGCCGGGTCGATGCCGACCTCGAACGCCTGCAGCCAATTGGCATGCCACAAGCCTTTGAACGCAAAGGTGTGCGAGGCCGGCGCGATGAAACAGTCGAAGGCGGGGAAGGGCGCAGGCGTGGAGCCCTCTTCACCGAACCAGCCGAAAAGCACGCCGCATTTTTCCACCACCGGGTAGCTGCGTTGCCGCACCCGCTCGCAGAGCTTGCTGCCCGCGGGCTCGGCCGGCGTTTGCAGGCAGGTGCCGCTGGCGTCGAACTTCCAGCCGTGAAACGGGCAGCGCAAGCCGTCGCCCTCGTTGCGGCCATAGGAGAGGTCGGCGCCGCGGTGCGGGCAAGCGCGGTCGAGTAAGCCATAGGCGCCGCCCGCATCCTTGAACAGAACCAGGTCCTGGCCCAGCACACGCACCGCCTTCACCGCGCGCTTTTCCATGCGCGGGTCGAGCCGGGGGTTGAATTCGTCCACCAGCGCCACGGGTTGCCAGTAGCTGCGCAGCACTGCACCGCAGGGCGTGCCGGGGCCGACGCGGGTGATCAGTTCGTTCTGTTCTGCTTTCATCGTGGAGGCTCCTGGGCGTTTCGCCAAAAACGGTATACCGAAATTGAAATTCAGTGTACATTTCTTCCGATGAGCTTGCAAGAGACTGTTTTGATGCAACTGCGCGACCTGGTGCTGCGCGGCGAGTTCGAGCCTGGCCAGCGCCTGGCCGAGCAGCAACTGGCCGAGCGCCTGGGCGCTTCGCGTACACCGGTGCGCGCCGCGCTGGTCACGCTGGAGCAAGAGGGTCTGGTCCAGGTCAATGAAACCGGCGGCTACCTGGTGCGCCAGTTCACCCCGCGCGAGGTGGCAGATGCGATTGCCGTGCGCGGCCATCTCGAAGGCATGGCCGCGCGGCTGGTGGCCGAGCATGGTGTCTCACGCCAGTTGCAGGGTGACTTGCAGGCGTGCCTGGATGCCGGCGACCGGGCGCTTGCCGCCAATCCGCTGACCTATGAGAACTACGCGGCCTATGCCGAGATGAACGACCGCTTCCATCACCTGATCCTGGAAGCCAGCGGCAACCGCGCCTTGCAGCGCGCCGTTGCGCTCAACGACAAACTGCCGTTCGCCTCCGCATCAGCCATGCTGCCGATGCAGTCCAGCCTGCAGCAGGATCGCGACTGGATGCACTATGCGCACCGCCAGCACCATATGCTGTTCAATGCGCTCAAGGCGGGCGAGGGCGCACGCGCGCAGGCGCTGGCCATGGAGCACACCGAGGTCGCGCAGATGAACATGCGCATGGCGCTGGAGCGCCGCAGCGAGACCGAGCAGGCGATGCCCGGGATGCGCCTGGTGGTAGGGCGCTAGTCCAGCTTGGCGCCGGAGGCCTTGACGGCCTTGTCCCAGCGCGGCAACTCGGCAGCCAGGAAGCGCGCGAACTCCTCGCTCGCCATGAAGGCCGGGTCCGCGCCCTGGGTGATCATGCGGTTGCGGATGTCCGGCATTTCCAGCACCTGCCTGAACGCGTCGGCGAGGCGCGCCACCACGTCCTTGGGCGTGCCGGCCGGCGCGAGGAAGCCGTAGAAGCCGACCACCTCGAAGTTCTTGATGCCCGACTCCATCACGGTCGGAATGTCCGGCAGAGCCGGGTTGCGCTGCTTGCTCGTCACGGCCAATGCCCTGACCTTGCCTTGCTTGTGGTAGTTGGCCGCCTGCGGAATCGACTCGGCCATGAACTGCACCTGGCCGGCCATCAGGTCGGTGAAGGCCGGTGCGCTGCCGCGGTAGGGGATGTGCACCATGAACAGGCCGGTGGACGTCTTGAACATTTCCGGCACCAGGTGGCTGATGCCGCCGTTGCCGGCCGAGCCGTAGTTGACCTGGCCGGGCCGCGTGCGCGTGTAGTCAATGAACTCCTTGAGCGAATTCACCGGCAGCTTCGGGTTCACCAGGAGCGCCAGCGGTTGCATGGCGGTGCGCGCGATCGGCGTGAAATCCTTGAGCGTGCCGTAGGGCAGCTTGCTGTACAGCGCGGGGTTGATCACCATCACGCCGGTATTGGCCAGCATGATGGTGTAGCCGTCGGGCGCTGACTTCATGACTTCCTGGGCGCCCACGGTGCCGCCGGCGCCGGACTTGTAGTCGATCAGCACCGGCTGGCCAAGCACGCCCTGCAGCTTGTCGCTGAGCAGGCGCGCGTGCTGGTCCAGTGGGCCGCCGGCTGGAAAGCCGACCACGATCTTGACGGGTTTTTCCGGGAAGGCGGCCGACGCCGCGGTGCTCGCGGCCAGCAGCAGGGTGGCCAGGAGCGAATGAATGCGCTTCATCTGATGTCTCTGTCTTGTTTCGTGAGTGATGCGCACGATGGTAATACCTTGGACAGCCGACGCAGAAACGGATACGTTCGTGTATATCTCGGACGGCGAAAGATCGGCCATGAAATTCCACGAATACAGGCAGCACGATGGCCTTGGCTTGGCGCAATTGGTTGCCGCCGGCGAGGTGACGGCTTCAGAATTGCTGGAGCTTGCCCTGGCACGCACCGAGGCGGTCAATCCCAGCATCAATGCGGTGATCATTCCGATGGAGGAGATCGCGCGCCAGCGCGTTGGTGCCAGTCTCGATGGCCCGTTTGCCGGCGTGCCATTCTTGCTGAAGAACCTGGAGCAGAATTTTGCCGGCGTCACCACCAGCAATGGCTGCCAAGGCATCAAGGACAAGGGCATCTTGGCCACGCGCCATGCCGAGATCACGCAGCGTTGGCTGAACGCCGGTGTCGTGATCTTTGGCCAGACCAATACGCCTGAGTTCGGGCTTGCGCCCATCACGGAACCGCTGGCTTGGGGGCCAACACGCAACCCCTGGGACTTGGCCCGCAGTCCGGGCGGATCGTCAGGCGGCTCCGCGGCCGCCATTGCCGCCGGCATCGTGCCCATGGCCGGCGGAAACGACGTCGGTGGGTCGATCCGGATTCCCTCTGCCGTCTGCGGCCTGTTCGGATTCAAACCCGGGCGGGGGCGCACGCCAAGCGGGCCCGAACGGGGCGAGATGGTGCACGGCGCCGCCATCCACCATGTGCTGACACGATCGGTGCGCGACAGCGCCGCCATGCTCGATGCCAGTCATGGCAAGGAGCTTGCCGCTGCATTTCATATCGCCCCGCCGGAACGCCCCTATCTGGAAGAGGTAGTGCGCCCGCCCGAACGGATGCGCATCGCCTATGGTGCGCGTTCACCGCTGGGCACCGAGGTTTCGCCGGAGGCCGTGCTCGCCGTCGACAACGCAGCGAAGCTGCTTGAATCCCTTGGCCACTTTGTCGAACCCGCCGAACCCCCGATTGACTGGGCGCAGATGTTCGAGGATGTGCTGGCGATGCTGTACGCCAACACGGCCGTCCTTGTGGCGCGGACCAGGCAATTGACCGGATGCGGCAACGACGGCTTTGAACCCGACACCTTGCTGATGGCCGGCTTCGGGCGGGTCATCCGCGCGGATGACTATGCGGCAAGCCTGGCGCGCTGGCAGGACTACCAGCGCATCATGAATGAATTCCATTTGGCGTACGACGTGTACATGACGCCAACCGTGGCCTTGCCACCTCCATTGATTGGCGAACACGCCACGCCAGTGCATGAACAGAAAATTGTTCCCTTGCTGCAAGCGCTTGGCCTGTCGCGCACGCTGCTCAAGTCCCCCAGGCTGCAAGAGAAAGTTCACAGCACATTGAAGCACGTGCCGTTCACGGAACTGGCCAATCTGACGGGTGCGCCCGCCATGTCGGTGCCATTGCATTGGACGCCCGAGGGTCTTCCGCTTGGCGTTCATTTCATGGCCGGGCCCTCGAACGAGGGCTTGTTGTTTCGCTTGGCCGGCCAGCTGGAGCAGGCCCAACCCTGGTTTGCGCGCGTGCCGCGGTTGTGACCCACTCTCGGCCGGTCAGTGCCCGAGGATCTTGGAGAGGAAATCCCGGCTGCGCTCGTTTTGCGGATGGCTGAAGAAGTCGTGCGGATTGTTCTGTTCGACGATCTGGCCCTGGTCCATGAAGATAACCCGGTCGGCCACCGCCTTGGCAAAACCCATCTCGTGGGTGACGCACACCATGGTGATGCCCTGGCCGGCCAGCTCGATCATCACGTCCAGCACTTCCTTGATCATCTCGGGATCGAGCGCCGAGGTCGGTTCGTCGAACAGCATGATCTTGGGCGTGAGGCACAGGGCGCGCGCGATCGCGACGCGCTGCTGCTGGCCGCCCGAGAGTTGCAGCGGGTATTTGGCCGCCTGCTCGGCGATGCGCACCCGCTCCAATTGCTGCATGGCCTTTTCCTCGGCCTGCTTCTTCGGCATCTTGCCGACCCACATCGGCGACAGCGTCAGGTTTTCCAGAACGGTCAGGTGCGGGAACAGGTTGAACTGCTGGAACACCATGCCGACCTTCTTGCGCACTTCGTCAATCGCCTTGACGTCGTCGGCCAGCTCGACGCCGTCCACCACCAGGCGGCCCTGCTGGTGCTCCTCAAGCCGGTTGATGCAGCGGATCAGTGTCGATTTGCCCGAGCCCGAGGGACCGCAGACCACGATGCGCTCGCCGCGCCCGACGTTGAAGTCGATGTCGCGCAACACGTGGAAGTTGTTGCCGTACCACTTGTTGACCTTGTCGAAGCTGATGATGGAGTCGGACATGGAAGGAGGTGAGTTAGCGCAGCTTGCTCTTGTTGACCTGCTTTTCAACCCACAGGCTGTAGCGCGACATCGAGAAGCAGAGAATGAAATACAAGATTGCAATGAAGAAGTAGCCCTGCAGCTTGAACGGCTTCCAGTTGGCGTCGGCGTTGATGGCCATGTCCAGCGCGCCGGTCAGCTCGTACAGGCTCACGATGCTCACCAGCGAGGTATCTTTGAGCGTTGAGATGAAGCTGTTGACGATGCCGGGGACCACCATGGCCAGCGCCTGCGGCAGCACGATCTTGCGCTGGGTCTGCCAATACGAAAGCCCCAGCGTGGCCGCTGCCTCGATCTGCCCCTTGGGGATCGCCTGCAGGCCGCCGCGGATGACTTCGGCCAGATAGGCGGCCGCAAACAGCGTGATGCCCGCCAGCACCCGGATCAGCACGTCGATGGTGAGGCCCTGCGGCATGAACAAGGGGAACATGAACGAGGCCATGAACAGCACCGAGATCAGCGGTACGCCGCGCACCAGCTCGACATAGATGGTGCAGAAGGCGCGGATCGCCGGCAGCTCCGAGCGCCTCCCCAGCGCCACCACCAGTGCGATCGGGAACGCCAGCACGATCGACAGGGTCGACAGCAGAACGGTGAGCGGCAGGCCGCCCCAGCGGTCGGTCTCCACCCGGGCAAGGCCCAGTACGCTGCCATACATCAGGATGAAGAAGACCACCAGCACCACGGCCCACAGCGGCGCCAGCCAGGCCTTCCAGAACGGCCGCACGCAACTGGCCACCAGCATGGCCAGCATCAGCAGCGTGGCCACCAGCGGGCGCCATTGCTGCTCGAATGGATAGCGGCCAAAAATAATCAGCCGGTATTTCTCTGCCACCACGCCCCAGCAGGCGCCCGTGCCTTCTGCCGCGCGGCAGGCCTTCAGGTCAGGCGCCCATACGGCGCTGAACAAGGCCCAGTTGAGCAACTGCGGCACGAACCACAGCAAGAGCCCGCCGAGGATGACGGTGGAAGTGCCGGTTTTCCAGTCACCGAACAGGTTGGCGCGCAACCACGCCAGCGGCCCTTCGGTATTGGTGGGGGCGGGGCGAGCAGGCACAGCATGAAATTGAGATGACCCAGGCGGGAAATGCCGCAGAACCGGCTTTGCCGGGCTGCTGGCGTTGCCCCCTTGAGGGGGAGGCGCCGAAGGCGCTTCGGGGGTGTTCATTTCAGCGCTCTTTGATCGCCGAGCGCGCGTTGTACCAGTTCATCAACACCGAGGTCAGCAGCGAGAGGCTGAGGTAGACCGCCATCAGGATGGCGATGCACTCCACCGCGCGCCCGGTCTGGTTCATGGCCGTGTTGGCGATCGAGACGATGTCGGGATAGCCGATGGCTACCGCCAGCGATGAGTTCTTGGTCAGGTTCAGGTACTGGTTGGTCATCGGCGGAATGATCACGCGCAAGGCCTGCGGCAATACCACCAGCCGGATCTCCAGGCCCTTGCTCAAGCCCAGCGCACTGGCGGCTTCGCCCTGGCCCGCGGCGACCGAGGCGATGCCCGCGCGCACGACTTCGGCAATGAAGGCCGCGGTGTAGATCGACAGACCCAGCAGAATGGCGAGGAACTCAGGGGTGAGCGCACCACCGTTTTCGACCGCGAATTCGCCCTTGACCGGCATGTCCATCTCGGTCGGCGCGCCGCCCAGCGCCCAGCCCAGCACGCCTGCGGCCAGGCCGATGGCAAGCGGTAACCAGAACATGCTCCGGGGCACGCCGGTGGCTTCGAATCGCTTTCTGGCTCCGGCACGCCAGGCCCAGGCCAGGACAACACCGGCGCCCAGGCCGGTTGCGGCCCAGGCCTGGCCGGCCTGCCAGACCGGAACCGGAAAATTCACACCGCCTTTGCTCAGGAAGAACGGCCCCACCTTCCAGGCGTCCTGGATCGGCGGGAACACTTCGGTCAGCACCAGGTACCACATCAGCAACTGCAGCAGCACGGGGATATTGCGAAAGCACTCGACATAGGCGGCGCACAGGCCGCGCACCAGCGCATTGCGCGAGAAACGGCCAACGCCCAACAGGGTACCCAGCAGCGTGGAGAAAACGATGCCCACGACGGCCACGCGCAAGGTGTTGGCCAGGCCGACGCCGAACGCCCGCCAGTAGGACTCGGCCGAGTCGAATGGAAACAGGCTCTCGCCGATGGAGAAGCCGGCGGGCTGGCTCAGGAAGTCGAAGCCGCTCTGGATGCCCCGCACCCGCATGTTGTACAGGGTGTTGGACGCCAGGAACCAGGCCACCAGCGCGATCACCACGATGGCGACGAACTGGTAGACCAGGCCGCGAAAGGCCCGGCTTCGCCACGACCATGGCTTCGATCTGGGCGGGCTTTTCTGCGCGCTCGGGGGCGGCGTCATCGGCGGCCAGGTGCCGTGGATCAGCGCAGCGGGTAGGCGTACATCAGGCCGCCCTTGTTCCATTGGTTGTTGATGCCGCGCGGCAGGCCCAAGGCCGATTTCGGGCCGACGTTGCGCTCGAAGATCTCGCCGTAGTTGCCGCTGGTCTTCAGCGCCCGGGCCATCCAGTCCTTGTCCAGGCCCAGCAGTTTGCCGGTGTCTTCACCCGTGCCCAGGATGCGCTTGACCACCGGGTCCTGGCTGCTCTCCTTCAGCTTGTCGACCGTGGCCTGGGTGATGTCGTACTCCTCGGCTTCGATCAGCCCGTAGATCACCCATTTGACGATCGCAAACCATTCGTCGTCACCACGGCGCACCAGCGGGCCCAGCGGTTCCTTGGAGACCAGTTCGGAAAGAATCACGTGGTCGGCCGGCGTGGTGGCGACCTTGTTGCGAATCGAAGCCAGGCCCGATGCGTCCGTGGTGTAGGAGATGCAGCGGCCGGCGAAGTAGGCGGCCGTGGCGGCCTCTTCCTTTTCGAACACCACGGTCTTGATGTTCAGGTTGTGGGTCTTGGAATAGTCGGTGAGGTTCTTCTCGGTCGTGGTGCCGGACTGCACGCACACGGTCTGGTTCTTGAACTGCTTGGGACTCTTGATGTTGCTCTTCTTGGGAACGATGAAGCCCTGGCCGTCGTAGTAGGTCACCACGGTGTCGTGCAGGCCCAATGATGCGTCGCGGGTCAGCGTGAAGGTCGTGTTGCGCGACAGCAGGTCGATTTCACCGGACTGCAGGGCCGTGAAGCGCTGCTGCGCGGTGAGCGGGACGTATTTGATCTTCTCGGCATCGCCCAGCACGGCCGCGGCCACGGCGCGGCAGACATCCACGTCCAGCCCCGTCCATTTGCCGCTGGAGTCGGCCGCGGAGAAACCCGCCAACCCGGTGTGCACGCCGCAGACCAGCTGGCCGCGTGCCTTGACGCCATCCAGCGTTTTGCCTGCCTGGGCCGGTAGGGCCAGCAGCGCTCCCGTGGCCGCGATACAGGCCAATGCAACTTTGAGCAGGGTGATCTTCATTGGATGTTTTCCGATCTATGGGTTGGTTCTTTGGGTCGCTTTTAGATTGCTGCTGTCCGCCCCGGACGTTAGCGATTCGCCTAGCCAAGCGGCATCGGGGTTTACGCGGGTGCCGGCTGTGCAAGACTGGTCCCCCAGGCGACAAACAGGAAACAGGGGGCGCAATGCGTGCCGTATCCTGTGCCAGACTTTTTTGCGCTGTCTGTTTTTCCTTGCACTGCATTTGCCATTGAGGAGACGATTTCCATGCGTTCGCACCACAAGTTCTGGCCCAAGCGGCTGCCCCATGCCATCACGTCACCGGTCACGCCGTTGTGGGACAACCTTGCGATCAACGCGCGGCGCTATCCGGCCAAGCCGGCGCTGGTGTTTTTCGGCCGCGTGCTGAGCTATGCGGAAGTGATGCAGCAGGTCGAGCGCCTGGCTGCGCACCTGCATTCCGTGGGCGTGCGCAAAGGCGACCGCGTGCTGCTGTGCATGCAAAATTGCCCGCAACTGGTGGTTGCGCATTTCGCCATCCTGCGCGCCAATGCCGTGGTCGTTCCGGTCAATCCGATGAACCGGGCCGAAGAACTCAAGCACTACATCACCGATCCCGATGCCAAGGTGGCGATCACCACCGGCGACCTGGCGCCCGAGCTGGCCAAGGCCAGCGATGCGCTGGACGCGAAGAATCGCCTGGCGCATCTGGTGGTGACCCAGTTCACCGATGGCTTCGATGCAGCCGTGCAGGGCGACGACGCCCCGCCTGCCGCGTGGACGGATTGGTTGCTCACGCGCCACCCGCTGCCAGCGCTGGCCGGCGGGAAGGTCCATGCCTGGACCGATGCGCTGGCCTGCAGCGCAGAGGCGCCGCAGCCCGACGTCGGCGCGTCCGATCTGGCGGTCCTGCCCTACACCAGCGGCACCACCGGGCTGCCCAAGGGCTGCATGCACCTGCACTCCAGCATCATGCACAACGCCACGGCCGGCGCGCTGTGGGGCAACGGCTCGCATGAGAACGTGACCCTGGCCGTGGTGCCGATGTTCCACGTCACCGGCATGGTCAGCCTGCTGCACACCAGCATCTTCTGCGGCGCCTCGCTGGTGATCATGCCTCGCTGGGACCGCGATCTTGCCGGCCGCTTGATTTCGCGTTGGCGCGTGACCAACTGGACGAACATCCCCACCATGGTCATCGACCTGCTGGCCAGCCCGAATTTTGCGCAGTACGACCTTTCCAGCCTGACCTACATCGGCGGCGGCGGCGCGGCGATGCCGCAGGCGGTGGCGCAGCGCTTGTTCGAGAACTACGGCCTGCGCTATGCCGAGGGCTATGGCTTGACGGAAACGGCGGCGCCCTCGCATACCAACCCGCCGGACGCAACCAAGCAGCAATGCCTGGGCATCCCCTTCATCAGCACCGATGCACGCGTGGTCGACCCCGAGACGCTTCAGGAGATGCCCGCGGGCGAGCAGGGCGAGATCATCATCTGCGGGCCCCAGGTGTTCCAGGGCTACTGGAAGCGGCCGGACGCCACCGCCGCGGCCTTCATCGAATTCGAGGGCAAGCGCTTTTTCCGCTCGGGCGATTTGGGCCGGGTCGACGAGGAAGGCTATTTCTTCCTGACCGACCGGCTCAAGCGCATGATCAACGCCAGCGGGTTCAAGGTCTGGCCAGCGGAGGTCGAGGCCTTGATGTTCCGGCACCCGGCGATCCAGGAGGCCTGCATCATCTCCGCCAAGGACAGCTACCGTGGCGAGACGGTCAAGGCCGTGGTGGTGCTGCGCCCAAGCCACCGGGGCCAGGTCAGCGAGCAGGATATCGTGGACTGGTGCCACGAGAACATGGCGGTATACAAGGCGCCGCGCATCGTCCAGTTCGTGGACGCGCTGCCCAAGAGCGGCAGCGGGAAAGTCATGTGGCGCACGCTACAGGAGGCAGAGGCCGCGCGTTAATCTTCGCGCGCCTGTGGTGCGCCGCGCCGAGGTCTGTTACGCTTTGTTGCAAAGCAAACGGAGAGCGGATTTTGACCCAGAGCCACCACGCGCCCAGCACCGACTGGAAAGAGAAGATCGCCCCTGACGAAGCGCAGCGCTACGCCGCCTACGCCACGACGTTCGCGGAAATCCAGCGCCGCAAGTCCGAGCGCTACGGCAAGGGCCGCACCTTGCACCGCAAGCAATTGACGGCGGCGCAGGGCACCCTGGAGGTGCTCAACGGCTTGCCGACGTTTGCGCGCCATGGCCTGTTTGCCGAGCCTGCGTTTCATGAGGTGTGGGTGCGTCTTTCCAATGGCGGCCTGGATCGCGCCAAGGACAGCATGCCCGACATTCGCGGCCTGGCGCTCAAGGTATTCGGCGTGCGCGGCGATTCGGCGCTGGGCAACGGCCCGGCCAAGAGCCAGGACTTCCTGCTGATCAACCATGAGGTGTTTGCCTTTCCGGGCAGCGCCGAGTTTGTCGATTTCGTCTTGGCCGCCTCGCACGGCAACGGTGCGCTGCTCAAGTTCCTGTTCAAGCGCTACGGCGTGTTCGGCGGGCCAGCCCGGCTGGCCAAGATGCTCAAGAAGGTCGGCAAGCCGTTCGGCGGCTTTGCCACGGAAGCGGTGTTCAGCGCCGTTCCCATGGCCTGCGGGCCGTACGCAGTGCGGGTGCGCCTGGTGCCTGCCGCCACCAACGGCACCGGGAATCGCGAAGCGCGCAACGACTGGGGCGCCGATTTCAGCACGCGGCTGGCGCGCCAGGCACTGCATTGGGACATGCAATTGCAGCCATTTGCGAGCGAGACGTTGACGCCGATCGAAGATGCATCGGTGAACTGGCCCACGCCCTATATCACGGTTGCGCGCCTCATGCTGCCGCAGCAGGAGACCGGCTCGCAAGAGGGCCAGGTGCTGGCTGCCCAGGCGGAGGCCGCGGTGTTCGACCCGTGGCAGGCGCTGGCGGCGCACCGGCCGCTGGGCGATGTGCAGCGGGCGCGCAAGGTCGTCTACTTTGAGAGCCAGAAGGGGCGTGGCGCGGCGTAGTATTCAAGCGCCAACGAATGGAGAGCGCCATGCTGGGTCCCGAACAACTTCAAGAGATACTCGCGCCGCTGTTTCCCGGGCTGATGGGCGTGCAGTTGCGCACGGTCGAGCACGCGCTCGTGGTGGCCACGATGGAGGTGCGCCCGGACTTGTGCACCACCGGCGGCACCCTGCACGGCGGCGCGATGATGGCCTTTGCCGACACCTTGGGCGCCGTCGGCACCTTTGTGAACTTGCCCGAGGGCAAGCGCACGACCACGATCGAATCGAGCACCAAATTCATCGGCGGCGCCCGCACGGGAGTGACCGTGACCGGCGAGAGCGTGGCGCTGCACCGCGGCCGCACCACGATGGTCTGGCAGACCTCGATCAGGAATCCGGAAGGCAAGCTGTGTGCGGTCGTCACGCAAACGCAGCTGGTGCTGGACGCTTAGCCGTCCACCGGCATCCAACCCACGCGGCCCTGGCCGGCCTCATTGATCCGTTCTACGAAAGCTGCGGCCACGGGTTGCGGCAAGCTGAATTGCAGTTCCACCAGGCTGCCATGCTGCACTTGCAGCAAAGGCGCGCCGGCCGCCTCCAGCTCGCGCCGCAGCAGGCCTTCCAGCGCATACGGAACGCTGCAACGCAGCAGCTGCTGGCGCTCCAGCGGAATCTTCTGCGCGCCCAGCAGAGCCTGGGCCACCGCATCGGTATAGGCGCGCACCAGTCCTCCGGCGCCGAGTTTGACGCCGCCGAAATAGCGCACCACAGTGGCCAGCACGCCCTCCAGGTCCTGGTGGCGCAGCACCTCCAGCATGGGACGCCCGGCCGTGCCGCCCGGCTCGCCGTCATCCACTGCAGCCGATTGGCCACCAGCCAGCAGGGCCCAGCAAACATGGGCTGCACCGGGGTGCAGTGCGCGCAGTTGCGCCACCTGCGCCTGCGCCGCCGCCCGGTCGCCGATGGGCTGCACGCAGCCGATGAAGCGGCTTTTCTTGATCAGGAGTTCGCTATGGACCGGTGCGGCCAGGGTCTGGGGCATGGGGCCGCAGCTTACCGCGGCCAGGCCACGATCACGCCGGCCGCTTGCGCAGCGAGGCCAGTGCCTCCACGCGCTTGAGCAGCTCGCGGTCGTTCCAGGGCTTCTTGAAAATGCCGTAGAGGCCCTGGTACTCGTGCACGTGCGCCTGCAATTCGTCATGCCCGGTGATGGCGATGATTGGAATGTCCTCGGTTTCCAGGCTGCCTTGCACCGCGGAAATCAGCTCCAGGCCGTTCATGTTGGGCATTTCCAGGTCGGTGATCAGCACCGAGAAGAACGACGCCGCCAGCCGGTCCATGGCTTCCAGGCCGTCGTTGGCCGACTCCACGTGGTAGCCGGCGCCCTGGAACAGCTTGGTCAGCTTGACGCGCGGAACGGCTGAATCCTCGACGATCAGGATCGAGGCCCTGGGTTGCCCAGCCGCCGGTGCCACGGCGGGGGCCGCCGGCACTGCTGGCGCGACGGGTACGGTGGCCTGCCTGGCCACGGGCGCGCCCATCGGAGGCATTGCGGGCGAGGGCGCCGCGGTCGGCACCGGCGGCGATGCGGGGATCGCGTCGCGCAGCGTCGGCAATTCATCGCGCTTGGTCGACGGATCGTCGCCCTTGCGCGTGCCCAGGATGTACAAAAGAATCGCCAGCGGAATCGCGATGGCGATGGGCAGCAGGTAGGTATTGAGGATTTCCTGCACGTGCGGGGTCATGTTGCCAAAGGGCAGCAGGTTGCCCAGCATTTCCTGGATACGTGAGCTCATGATGGGTTCTCCTCGCTTGCAGATATCGCGGCGGGCAATGGCCTCTGCCTGGAGCGCTTGACGAGCCAGTAATCGGGATTTGAACGCATGCAGTGAGTGTGCCCGAGCAGGGAACCGCTAGGCAAGCATTGCGAGGGGATTGCGGCCTCTTGTGCAGCCTGTGCGAGACATTCGAGGCCCATTGGCGCCTTGGCGGGCGGCTTGGAGCTTTGTTGTACGCTTTGGTATCCCAATCGCGCTACCTACCGGAGACCGACCTTGATCATCCAATCCGTCAAGCCCTTCATCATGCACGTACCGGTCACGGGCGCGCAAATCGCCGACAGCACGCACACCATCTCGCACTGGGGCGTGGTGGGCGCACAGATCGATACCGAGGACGGCCTCACCGGCTACGGCTTCACCGGAACGCATGCGCACCTGTCCAGCGACCAGCTGATCACGCGCTGCATCGAGACCTGCCATGCGCCCCTGCTGATCGGCGAGGACGCGAACGACGTGCAGCGCCTGTGGCTCAAGCTGGCGCGAAACCCCGCCTTGCAATGGGTCGGCCGGGCCGGCATCACCACCCTGGCCCATGCCGCCATCGACATTGCCCTGTGGGACCTGAAGGCCAAGGCAGCGAAGCAACCGCTGTGGAAGCTGCTGGGCGGCCAGGTGCGCGAGAAGGTGCGGGCCTACAACACCGACATCGGCTGGCTCAGCATCGCCGACGACAAGCTGGTGGAAGGCGCCAAGCGCGCCATCGCCGATGGCTTCAGCGGCATCAAGATCAAGGTCGGCTCCACGGTGCAGCGTGACCTGCGCCGCCTGGAGGCGGTGCGCCGCGCCATCGGCCCCGACATCACCCTGGCCATCGACGGCAACGGCAAGTGGGATTTGCCGACCTGCCAGCGCTTTTGCCGCGCCGCCGAGCCGTTTGACGTCTACTGGTTCGAAGAGCCGCTGTGGTACGACGATGTCAAGGCCCATGCGGCCCTGGCGCGCGCCACCAGCATCCCGGTCGCTTTGGGCGAGCAGCTCTATACGCAGGATGCGTTTTCCGAGTTTTTCCACCAGCAGGCGATCCATTGGGTGCAGCCCGATGTGACGCGCATGGCCGGCCTCACCGAGGTCCTGCGCGTGTGCGAAACCGCGCACAGCTTTCGGCTGCCCGTGGCTCCGCACGCAGGTGACATGAGCCAGGTCCACGTGCACCTGAATTACGCCCATCCGGCCTGTGCGGTGCTGGAATTCATTCCCTGGATCAAGGACTGTTTCACGGACCCGGCCGAGGTCATGGACGGCTATTTCCGCCTGCCGCAGTTGCCAGGCGCCGGCACGACGCCCACGCCGCAGGCTTGGAGCAAATACCGCCAACCCGCAGCGTGAATGCGGCGGGCCGCGCCATCTACGCCGCCGGCGGAGCCGGTGTTTGGGAGCTCGAAAGCTCCGTGCCCGCCACCACACGTGCATGGCGCTGAAAGCTCCAGTAGGCCGAGGCCCAGTCCAGCAACACCACCACCCGGTTGCGAAACCCGATCAGGAAGTAGATGTGGGCGAACAGCCAGAAAAGCCAGGCGAAATAGCCCGAAAAGCGCACCGGCCCGATGGGCGAAGTCAAATCGACCACGGCGGCGTTGCGGCCGATGGTGGCGAGGTTGCCGTAGTCGCGGTAGCGAAACGGCTGGGCTGGCTTGCCACTCAAGGTGCGCAGGATGTTGATGGCCGCCGTGCGCCCCATCTGCTTGGCCGCGGGCGAGACGCCGGGCACCGGCTGCGGAGCGCGCCCCGGCACATGGCTCTTGGCCGCGGCGAGGTCGCCCACCACGCTGATCTCGGGATGGCCGGCAATGCGCAGGTCGGGCTGCACCAGCACGCGGCCGGCGCGGTCGGTCTCGGCGCCGGTACGCGCGGCGAGCAACCGGCCCAGAGGCGAGGCGGCGACGCCGGCGGCCCAGACGATGCACCTGCTGTCGATGCGGTAGCTGTCGGCGCCTGCCACGCCTGGACCGGCGACGGTCTCGACCTGCAAGCCCGCGGCATCGATGGCGGTGACGCGCGCATTCAGGCGCACTTGCACGCCCAGCCGCTCAAGCTGCACCTTGGCGCGCTCGCTCAAGGACTCGGGCATGGCCTGCAATACGCGCGGCCCGCCCTCCAGCAACAGTACCTGTGCGCTGGCCGGGTCAATGCGGCGGAATTCGCCAGGCAGGGTATGCCGCGCGATTTCGGCCAGGGTGCCGGCCATTTCAACGCCGGTCGGACCGGCGCCGATCACGACGAAGTTGAGCCAGGCCGCGCGCTTGACCGGGTCTGCTTCTTTCTCGGCGGCCTCGAAGGCAAACAGGATGCGGCGGCGGATCGCGAACGCGTCGTCCAGCGTCTTCAGCCCCGGCGCGAAAGCGGCCCAGTCGTCGCGGCCGAAGTAGCTGTGGGTGGCACCCGCGGCGACGATCAGCTGGTCGTAGTCCAACGTGAGGCCATCCCGCATCGACACCCGCCGCGCGCCGGTGTCGATGTCGGTCACCTCGCCGAGCAGGGAGGCGACATTGCCCTGGCTTCGAAACAGGTGGCGGATCGGCGCGGCAATCGCCGGTGCCGAGAGCCCCGCCGTGGCCACCTGGTACAGCAGTGGCTGGAACAGGTGGTGGTTGGTCTTGTCGATCAGCGTGACGTCCACTGCCGCACCCTGCAGGGCCTTGGCAGCTTCCAGTCCGCCGAAGCCGCAGCCGATGATCACGATATGGGGCCGGGCAGCAGAAGAGGTCGATGTCATGCCGCGATTATCGCGAGGCCGCGCAACCCCATAATCGGAAAAAATTCAGGAGACGCGATGCACCCCCACGCTCACAGTCGTTCGCTGCCCCCCGAGGGGGCCGCTGCCTCCCTAGAGGCGGCTCGTCGGGAGGCAATGTTCGCAACCTCGATTGCCGGCAGCCTGCCGAAACCGGCCTGGCTGGCCGAGACCCACAAGCTCTGGCCGCAATGGAAGGCACAGGGGGCCGAGCTGCTGCAGGCCAAGGCCGATGCCACCTTGCTGTGGATCAAGGCACAGGAAGACGCGGGGCTGGACATCATCGGTGACGGCGAGCAGTCGCGCCAGCACTTCGTGCACGGCTTCCTCGAGCAGGTCGCGGGCATCGACTTCGAGCACAAGGTCAAGATGGGCATCCGCAACAACCGCTACGACGCGATGGTGCCGCAGGTGGTTGCAGCGCTCGAATTGAAAGGGCGTGTGCATGCCTTCGAGGCGCAACTCATGCGCGCCCATACCAGCCGCAAGATCAAGTTCACCTTGCCCGGGCCGATGACCATCGTGGATACCGTGGCCGATCGCTTCTACGGCGACAAGGTCAAACTGGCCTTCGCCTTCGCCGAGCTGCTGAACCAGGAAGCGCTGGCGCTGCAGGCCGATGGGGTGGACATCATCCAGTTCGACGAGCCTGCCTTCAACGTCTACATGCAGGATGCCGCGGACTGGGGCGTCAAGGCGCTGGAGCGCGCCGCCCAGGGCCTGACCTGTACGACAGCGGTGCACATCTGCTACGGCTACGGTATCCAGGCCAACCTCGACTGGAAGGAGACGCTGGGCGAAGAATGGCGCCAGTACGAGCAGGTATTTCCAGCGCTCGCGAAAAGCAGCATCGACCAGGTGAGCCTGGAGTGCTTCCACTCCCACGTGCCGCCGCATCTGATGAAGCTGCTGGAGGGCAAGGACGTGATGGTCGGCGTGATCGACGTCGCCAGCGACGAGATCGAAACGCCTGAGCAGGTGGCCGACACCATCGGCAAGGCCTTGCAGTTCGTCTCCATGCAACGCCTGTTCCCGTGCACCAATTGCGGCCTGGCGCCGATGGACCGCGGCATTGCGCTGAAAAAGCTGCAAGCCCTCGCGCAGGGCGCAGCGCTGGCACGCGAACGGTATCGCGCGGGGCAGGGTGGTTGAGTATGCGTAGCGCGCATGAGTTTCCGATGGCCACGCCCGCCGAAACCGGCCTGTGCCCACACCGCGTGGACCGCCTGGTCGACGCACTGCAATCCGAAATCGACCGCGAACGCCTGCCCGGCGCCGTTGCCTTGGTCGCGCGGCACGGCAAGCTGGTGCTGTTCAAGAGCCTGGGCCAGCAGGACCCGGCCAGCGACACGCCGATGGCGCACGACGCGCTGTTTCGCATCTATTCGATGACCAAGCCCATTGTCTCGGCCGCCGTGATGATGCTGGTGGAGCAAGGCCGGCTCCTGTTGAGCGACCCGGTGGCCAAATACCTGCCCGAATTCTCCGGGCTGTGCGTCGCGGTGCCGCGCGAAGGGCGCCCGGACCTCGAGCCCGCCCTGGAGCCGGTGGCGCCGGGCCGTCCCAGCATCCACGACTTGCTGCGCCATACGGCGGGCCTGACCTACGAGTTTCTGGGGCAGGCGCCGGTGCAGCGGCAGTATGCAAAGGCCATGATCGGTTCGCGCGAGCGCAGCAACGCGGAGCAAACCCAGGCCCTGGCGACCTTGTCACTGATGTATGCGCCGGGCACGGTTTGGGAGTACAGCCGCTCGACCGATGTGCTGGGCCGCCTGGTCGAGGTGATCAGCGGACAGGGGTTGGGCGCCTTCCTGCGCGCGCATATGCTCGGACCGCTGGGCATGCACGACACCGGCTTCAGCGTGCCGCCGGAACATTTGGGCCGCGTTGCCGAGCCGTTTGCGCACGACCCCGATGGCGGCGTGCCGATGCGCGTGTTCGATCTGAAGCTGCCGGCACGGCTGGAGCTGGGCGGTGGCGGGCTGGTGTCCACTGCGATGGACTACGCCCGGTTTTTGCAGTGCATGCTGAACAAGGGCGAGCTCGACGGCGTGCGCTTGCTGGGGCCCCGCAGCGTGGCGTTGATGACCGCCGACCACCTGGGATCGATCCCGGTCGCCCAGGACAGCGGTTCCGCGGCACTGTTGCTGCCGGGCTATGGCTTTGGCCTTGGCTTTGCCGTACGCACGGCGCCAGGCCTTGCGCCCGAGCACGGTTCGGTGGGTTCGTACCACTGGGGCGGCTTGGCCGGCACCACTTTCTTCGTCGACCCGGCCGAGGACCTGTTCGCGGTGTTGATGCTGCAGGCGCCCAACCAGCGCGAGTACTACCGGCAAATGTTTCGCGGCATGGTCTACGCCGCCTTGCTGGACTGAATGGCCCGGAGCGCGCTTGACTGATCGAATGGCCGGTGTAGCCTGTGCGGTATGAGTACAGACCACACACACGGCCCCGAAGCCTGGAAGCACGATGGCGTACGCGTCATTCCCGGCAACCAGCTGGATGGCAACACCGCGCAGACGCCGGGCATGGACCGCAAGGCCGCGATCAACTTCGCGCGCGTCGGCGCACAAAAATTGTGGGCCGGCACGGTCACCATCCATGCCAACGCCAAGACCGGCGCGCACCACCACGGCCACCTGGAAAGCGTGATCTATGTCGTCAAGGGTCGTGCGCGCATGCGCTGGGGCGAAGAACTGCAGTTCACCGCTGAGGCGGGACCGGGCGACTTCATCTACGTGCCGCCCTACGTGCCACACCAGGAAATCAATGCGAGTACGACCGAGTCGCTCGAGTGCGTGTTGTGCCGCAGCGACGGCGAAGCCGTGGCCATCAACCTCGGCATCACCCCTGTGGAGAAGCCCGAAACGGTGCTGTGGATCGATCCAACCCATCCCACGGGCGGCGTCTGAAGTTACAAATTGGGGGCAACCGTTCGTCAGGCCGCCTTTGACGCTTGCGAAGACATGGTGTGAAATCCATCTCCCCTGCCGCCTTTCATTTCCTGGAGATCGCAGATGAACCCAGTCAACGCCAGTCAAATGGTCGCCCGCGACTTTGGTTTTTCACGAGCAGAGGAATTCGATGATCGGGTGGTCGGCGGTAGCCAACTTGATTGGGAGCTCGGCGCCATCCTGGAGTTGAACGTCGCGTTCATGCGGCGGGACCGGCTCGCAGCTCCCCCGTTCGACGACGCCGATTTGAAGATCGTCTAGGCCGAGGCGAAAACCTCGCGGGACAGCCCGAAATACGGCTGCGCGCAGTTTGTGCCCGCGGGGCCAGGGCGTTGCACTAAACTAGGCCAAGCATTCACTCAATCCTGAATTCTTGGTGTATGGGTGTCAACAAGACGGTTGTATTCGCTGATCTCACCGGAAGCACGGCCCTGTTCGAAACCCTCGGCAACGAGAAGGCGGCAGACGCGGTGACGCGGCTGACGCAATGGATCAGCGAGATATTCACGGCCAATTCCGGCAGCGTCGTCAAGAAGCTGGGCGACGGCGTCCTGGGCACTTTCCCCAGAGCCGAGGACGCCCTTCACGCCATGGTCTACATGCAGCGCGGGCACCAGCGGCGCTTGAAACGCTGGCCGCCGAAGATACGGATGGAGATCCGCGTCGGGGTGGCCAGCGGTGAGGTGGTGGAGGTGGGCGGCGACTGTTACGGCGACGCGGTGAATATGGCGTCGCGCCTGAGCGATTTGTCGGGCGCGCACCAGATCTGGGCCTCCGAAGCGGTGGTGGAGCAAATCCCGGACAGCAGCAACCTGCGTTTTCGCAACCTCGGCCCGATCAATGTCCGCGGCCGGACCGAGGCGCTGACCGTCTACCAGGTCGAGTGGGAAGAGGATGCATCCTCGGAGTTGCTGACCATGCAGGCCGCACTGCCCGAGGCGGCCATGCGCGAAGACTCCATCCTGGGGAACATCCAGCTCATGTGGCTGGACACCAACCGATCGTTTTCTTCCACCGAACTGCCGGTGCATCTGGGGCGTGCCACCGATGCGGAGATGTTTGTCGACGACCCGCGCGTTTCGCGCCTGCACGCAAAGATCGACTGGCGCCATGGCAGCTTCGTGCTGGTGGACTTGAGCAGCTTCGGCACCTGGGTACGTTTTGCCGGAAGCGACACCGACGTGCATCTGCGCCGCGACGAGTGCCTGCTGCACGGCCACGGCGAAATCGGGCTGGGCATGCCTTGCAACGATCTCAGCGCGGCAACGGTGCGCTTCAACGTCTCGGGCTCCACTGTGGAGATTGGCTAGGTGCCGGATCCGCGCCGAAGCGTTTCTTGCCACATCGGCAGGCCGCAACCATGACGCTCCTGGTCCTGCAGATCGAAAGCGAAGCGGCGCACCGCGACGCACTTCTCGATGCAGTGGGTGCGCGCACGCTGCCCTGGCGTCTGCAGGTGGCGGGCTCGGTGCGGCAAGCGCGCGAGATGCTTGCGTCGGCTAGTCCCGACGCCATTCTGGTGAGCCACCGCCTGGCCGATGGCACGGCGTTCGACTTGTTGCCGGACTTTGCGGGCCGGCCGTCTATCTTGTGCGTGGCACCCGGTGAAGAGCCCGCCGCGGCCCGCGCGCTGCATGAGGGTTTCAGCGACTACCTGATCAAGGATGCCGGCCTGTCGTACCTGGAGGTGTTGCCCGAACAGGTCGCGGCTGCACTGCGCCATGCCGACGTGCTGCGCCGCCTGCGCGAGACCACCGAACGCTATGAGGTGGCGCTCGCGGGGGCGGATGCCGGCCTGTGGGATTGGCGCTTTCACAGTGGCGGCAGCACGGTCAATGAACGCTGGTGGACGATGCTGGGCTACCGCCCCGGAGAGTTCGACCTGCAGGGCAATGGCTGGCTCACGCTGGTGCACCCGGATGACCGCGCGGGCGTCCAGGCGGCGATGGACTTTGCCGGGAAGCCCGATACGCCAAGGCAATACGAAATCGAGTTCCGGATGCGCCACAAGGAGGGCCACTGGATCTGGATTCAAAGCCGTGGCAAGGTCGTGGAGCAAGGCCCCGAAGGCCAGCCGCTGCGCCTGGCCGGGACGCACGTGGACGTTACCGAGCGCCGGCGCGCCGAGACCGAACGCCGCCTGGCGCAAATGGCGCTACAGAAAACCAGCCAGTTGCTGGAGCACAAGAGCCAGATGCTGGAGGACATGCTCAACAGCATCTCGCAGGGGATTTCCCTGGTCGATGCGGGCAACAAACTGCTGGCCTACAACCCGCGCTACCTCGAGCTGCTGGAGTTGCCCGAGCCCCTGGTGGCGACACTGCCGACCGTGGAAAAAATCGTGCAATTCCAGACCGAGCGCGGCGACTTCGGCCAGGGCTTCGACCTGATCGAGCAGCAGGCGCGCGACTATGTGGCCAGCCAGTACCTGGCCAACGGTGCGGGCCTGAATGTGCCGGACCTCTACCTGCGCAAGACCCGCGCAGGGCGCGTCATCGAGGTGCGCACGCGCATGTCGCTGACTGGCAACAGGGTGCGCACCTTCACCGATGTGACCTCCTACCTGGAGACACAGTCGGCCCTGCGCGAAAGCGAGGCGCGCTTTCGCAGCCTCACCGAGCTGATGACGGACTGGTACTGGGAGCTCGACGCCCAGGGGCAGTTCATGCGCTCCGAGGCATCCGGCACGGCGCAGCGCGGCGTGCTCTTTCGCCAGACCCTGGGCAAGGCGGCGCAAGAGGCGGTGGGCCAAACCGTGCGGGCCACACAAGAGCAATGGCAGGAATGGGACGCACGCATCGCATCGCGTCGCGAGTTTCGCGACTTCGTGTTTCCGGTCGAGTCCGCGGACACGCCGGGCCTGCGCTATTTCTCGATGTCGGGCCTGCCGGTGTTCGACGAGCAGGGCGTTTTCTCCGGCTATCGGGGGACCGGGCGCGACATCACCGCGCAAAAGCTTGCCGAAGCAGAGATCGAGAGGCTGGCGTTCTACGATGTGCTGTGCGGCCTGCCCAATCGCCGCCTGCTGATGAACCGCCTGGCCCAGGCCCTCGCCGCCAGCGCCCGCAGCGGCCAGCACGGCGCCTTGCTATTCATCGACCTGGACAACTTCAAGGACTTGAACGACACCCTGGGCCACGACATGGGCGACACGCTGCTCGGGCAGGTGGCCAAGCGGCTGGTCGGCTGCGTGCGCGAAAGCGATACCGTGGCGCGCTTCGGAGGCGATGAATTCGTGGTGATGCTGGAAGATCTGAATGCCGGCCTCGATGAGGCGGTGGGCCAGGTCGAAGCTGCGGCGCGCAAGATTCTCCAGGCGCTGAACCGGCCCTATGACCTGGACGGGCGCGAACACCACAGTACGCCGAGCATCGGCATCACCGTGTTCAACAACCACGAGCAAAGCGTGGACGAGCTCATCAAGCGCGCGGACGTGGCCATGTACCAGGCCAAGGCCGCGGGCCGCAACACCTTGCGCTTCTTCGATCCGCAGATGCAGTCGGCGGTGGCCGACCGCTCCGCGTTGGAGGCCGACCTGCGCCAGGGCCTTTTGCGCGGGGAGTTGCGGCTTTACTACCAGCCGGTGGTGGACGAGCAGATGCGCGTCATCGGCGCCGAAGCGCTGGTGCGCTGGCAGCATCCGCTGCGCGGCATGGTGTCGCCGGCGCAATTCATACCAATGGCCGAGCAGAGCGGGCTGATCCTGCCGCTGGGCCAATGGGTACTCCAGACCGCCTGCCGGCAGCTCGCGGCCTGGGCGCGCTCGCCGCAGACGGCGGGGATCGCGCTTTCAGTGAATGTCAGCGCACGCCAGTTTCGGCAACCGGACTTCGTGGCGCAGGTGCTTGCGGTGCTGGCGCAGAGCGGTGCCAGTGCACAGCGGCTGACCCTCGAACTCACCGAAAGCCTGCTGCTTTCCGATGTCAAGGACGTGATCGCCAAGATGAACGATCTCAAGGCGCACGGCATCGGCTTTGCGCTGGACGATTTTGGTACCGGCTACTCTTCGCTGGCCTATCTCAAGCGCCTGCCGCTGGACCAGCTCAAGATCGACCAGTCCTTTGTCGGCGACGTGTTGACCAACGCCAACGATGCCGCAATTGCGCGCACCATCCTGGCGCTGGCGCATAGCCTGGACCTGGGCGTGGTCGCCGAAGGGGTCGAAACGGAGGGGCAGCGTGCCTTCTTGCTGCGCAACGGCTGCAAGGCATTCCAAGGCTATCTTTTTGGCAAACCCCAGCCGGTGGCGGACTTCACGCTGGCGCACCTCGCAACCAACGAAACAAAGCCGTGACGCGCGCGAAACGCGGCTGAAACAGGATCGCGAAATGATGGAGGCTCTCATCCCTGCACAAGCGAGCCCACCATGACACCACAGCAAATCACCCTCGTCCGCCAGAGCTTCGCGCTGGTTGCTCCCGTGGCGCCGCAGGCCGCGGCCATGTTCTATGAAAACCTGTTCACCGCGGACCCGGCCTTGCGTCCCCTGTTTCGCGGCGACATGGTGCAGCAGGGCAACTTGTTGATGCGCATGATCCAGGGCGCCATCGGCATGCTGGACAACCCCGAGCTGCTGCTTCCGACGCTGCACGCGTTGGGTGCTCGCCACCTCGCCTACGGGGTGAAGGAGCCTCATTACGGTACGGTGGGCCGGGCCCTGCTGCGCACGCTCAACGAGGCAATGGGTGATGCTTTTACGCCCGATGTGGCGGATGCCTGGGCCACGCTGTACGACGTGGTCAGCCGCACGATGCAGGAAGGCGCGCAAGCTGCGGCCGCGGCCGATGCGCGGTCGGCGGCGTTGGTGGTTTAGAGCCCACACGCCTGGTACGGCTCGTTACCGGGTTTTCACAAATCCTCCAAGTCAGTTACAGACTTTGTCAGGACACTGGCGAGGCGGTTCGGCGCGATCGGCGCTGCAACTGCTCGGAGGGATACACGATGGAACAACAAGAAGCCTTGGCCGAAGTGGCCGGGTTAGAAGAATTCGCGCGGGAAATCATCGACGATCAAGCCGTCGTACCGATGCCGGACGTATCGCCGGCCGCGTTGTCGGCCGCATCTGTTGCGTTGATGAGCGCGTGGTTGTTGATTGCCTGCGGCGGTGGCGGTGGAGGAGGCGGCGGCTTGGCGCCTGGCGCCGAATTGCCGGGCGGGGGCGGCACGGCGCCCGCCCAGCCGGCGACCGAGGCCCGGCCCAGCGCGCTGGATGCGGCGCGATTTCTCACTCAGGGCAGTTTTGGCGCCACCTCGATCGAGGAAATCGAGGCGCTGCGCGTCGACGGCTTCGAGCGTTGGCTCTGGAACCAGTTCAACGCACCGACCCAGCTGCACACCGCCTACCTGGATGCCCAGCGCACTCGCGATGGCAAGGACCGAGCCACCGATGAAATGAGCTACGAAGCCGTCTGGCAGCAATGGCTCCATGGCGCGGACCAGTTGCGCGGTCGCGTCGCCTTCGCCTTGAGCGAGATCGTGGTGGTCTCCAACATCGCACCGGACCTGCGGCCCTTTGCCATGTCGTCCTACATGGATCTGCTCAACCGCAACGCCTTCGGCAACTACCGCACGCTGCTGGGCGAAGTCACGCTGCATCCGACGATGGGCTACTACCTGAACATGCTGGAGAGCGAGAAGGACGATGCGGCCAAGGGCATCCATCCCAACGAGAACTATGCACGGGAAGTGCTGCAGCTGTTCTCGATCGGCCTGGTGGAACTCAATATCGACGGCACGGCCAAAGCCAGCGGCGGCAAGCCGATTCCGACTTTTGGCGAGGCCGAAGTCAAGGGCTTCGCCAAGGCCTTCTCGGGCTGGAGTTTTGCGTCACTCGACGCCGCCCGCGCCGAGCAGTTCCACAAGGGTGACCAGAACCTGGACAGCAACTGGACCACGCCGATGAAGGCCTTTGCGTCCAAGCACTCGTCGGAGGCCAAGAAACTGCTGGGCAGCACGACGCTGCCGGGCGGACAGTCGCCGCAGAAGGACCTGGACGACGCGCTGGACAACATCTTCAACCATGCGAACGTCGGGCCCTTCATCGGCCGCCAGCTGATCCAGCGCCTGGTGACGAGCAATCCGAGCGCGGGCTACATCGAGCGCGTGGCGCGCACTTTCAACAACAACGGCGCCGGCGTGCGCGGCGACCTGAAGGCCGTGGTGCGCGCTGTGCTGCTCGATGCCGAGGCGCGCAGCGTGCCGGCGCAATCGACCAGCTACGGCAAGCAGCGCGAGCCGGTGGTCCGCTTTGCCAACTTGCTGCGGGCACTTGGCGCCAAGAGCAGGAGCGGCACCAACCGCATTCACTACCTCGATAGCTCCGACGACGGGCTGGGCCAGAGCCCGCTGCTGGCACCCTCAGTGTTCAATTTTTTCTCCCCCAATTACCGGCAGCCCGGTGCGATGTCCGCTGCGGGGCTGGTCGCACCCGAGTTCCAGATCACCACGGAGACCTCGGTGGTGGGCTCGCTCAATTTCTTCGCGCAGCTGATCAACTCCGAAGGCTATGGCGGCGGTGACCACAAGCTGGTGCTGGACCTGGCGCCCTTGCAGGCACTGGCCAATGATCCCGCGGCGCTAGTGGCGCGCCTGGACCTGCTGCTGTTTGCAGCGCAGATGGGTACCACCACGCGCGAGCGCCTCACACGCATGCTCGCGGCCATGCCGGGCGGCAGCAATGCGCACAATCTCAAGAAGCGGGTGAAGGCGGCGCTCATCGTGACCGCCGTGGCGCCGGACTTCGTGATTCAAAAATAGGGTGCGGCATGGATGCTTTCGAATTCCAAAGACGCCATTTCCTGAAGCTTGCCGGCGCTGCCGCGACCTCCGGGCTGGGCTTGACTACCTTGGCGCACCTGGGCGCAGCGGCGCAAACCGCGGGCGACTACAAGGCGCTGGTCTGCCTCTTCATGTTCGGCGGCAACGACGGCAACAACCTGCTCGTGCCGATGGAGACCGCGGAATATGGCCAATACCAGCGCGCGCGCACTAATCTCGCCTTGCCGCGTGCCGCCTTGCTGCCGATCCAGCCCAGCAATACGCCGGGCCAGCAGTTCGGCCTGCACCCCTCCATGGCTGGCCTGCAAGGATTGTTCAGCCAGGGCAAGGCGGCAATCATTGCGAATGCCGGATCGCTCGTCGTGCCGACGACCAAGACGCAATTGAGCGCGCGCAGCGTGGCCGTGCCGGACAACCTTTATTCGCACTCCGACCAGCAGGCCCAGTGGCAAAGCGCCATCGTCGACCAGCCGCCGCGCAGCGGCTGGGGCGGGCGCATGGTGGAGCGCATGCTGGCGGCCGACGTGTCCAACCGCGGCTACGGCCTGGTGTCGGTGGCGGGCAGCAACCTCTGGGAGAACAGCGACCGCACCCTGGCTGCCTACAAGGTATCGGCCTCCGGCAACTTCGGGTTTGATTTCTACAACGCCGGGGCCAAGGATCCGCTGTCAACCGCCATTGCCGAGACGTTGGCCGAATCGCGCAGCCACCTGATGGAGAAAGCCTGGACCGATGTGGTGGGCCGCTCCATCGAGAACCAGCGCGTCCTGACGAGCGCGCTCGGCAGCTCGACCCTGGCCACGGTCTTCCCCGACACCAGCCTGGGCCGCCAGTTGCGCATGGTGGCCAGGCTGGTTTCCGCACGCGGGCAGCTCGGGTTGACGCGGCAGTGCTTCTTCTGTTCGATTGGCGGGTTTGATACGCACGGCGACGACCAGTTGCAGCGGCAAACCGAGCTGCTTGGCGAAATCAGCGCGGCCGTCACGGCGTTTTACGGCGCCACGGTGGAGCTGGGCATGCAGAACAACGTCACTCTGTTCTCGGGTTCGGATTTCGGCCGTACCTTCCAGAGCAATGGCCAGGGCTCGGACCACGCCTGGGGCAGCCACCATTTTGTGGTGGGCGGCGCGGTGAAGGGTGGGCAGCTCGTGGGCCGCTTTCAAAATCTGACGGTGAACGGCCCCGACGATGCGGGCGATGGCAAATGGATTCCAACCATTGCCGTGGACCAGCTGGGTGGCACGCTGGGCCGCTGGTTTGGCGCAGGGTCCGCGCTGAGCGAGGTGTTTCCGCGCTTGACGAACTTCGACCCCGACCTGGGCTTCATGGCCTGAGCAGAGAAGGACTCAGCGGCGGGCCAGGCGCACGAGCAAGGCGATGGCGACCAGGCTGATGGCGGCGAAGCAGAGAAACGACCAGTTCGCGATCGAGCCGCCGAGAAAGGTCCAGTCGATCTGCGTGCAGTCGCCGCTGCCCTTGAAGATCATCGGAATCGCGCGCTTGAGCGGAAAGGTCTCGATCATTCCGTAGAAGTCGCGGCCGCAGGTGGCAATTTCGGGCGGGTACCACTGCAGCCAGCTCTGGCGTGCGGCGACGAAGGCGCCGAATCCGGCGGTCAAAAGCATCAACAGAATTCCGCCGATCTGGATCCCTTTGCGGCCTGAAAATGCCGTGACACCGGCAATGATGGCGACCAGGAAAAGTGCGTAGCGCTGCACGATGCACATCGGACAGGGCTCCAGGCCCACCACATGCTGCAGATACAGGCCAAAGGCCAGCATGCCAATGCAAACCAGGCTCACGGCTGCCAGCACACGACGCGGTGCCGCGTCAAACCACTTCAACAACATTGCTTGAAACTTTCACTTGGGCGCGGGCCCGTCAGCAAAAAGCTTTCAGGCTGCGTCTTCAACAAACACCCTCGCGCGACGCGGTGTGACCACCAGTGTCTCGCCCTCGCGGAAACCCAGATCCTTGAACTGCTGCGCAGGAATTTGCGCCTCGATCACGGAGTCTGCGGAAGCATTGTCCCCGGGTTTTCCAGTCGGTTTGTGGTCTTCCGCGGCAATAAGTTCCAGCCGTGCGATCGGGCCGACCACAATCGCCCGGCTGAGCTGCACCACCATGCCCCGCTGCTTTCCGGTCGCGTCCACGCCTTGCCCGGGCGAATAGCGCTGCACATCGAGGTCATGCGGCCGTACATAGGCGAAGGCCTTGGCGTCCTGCGCGTCGCGGTGCTCGGGAGAATCCAGGCGAATGCCTTCCAGATGCACCTCGCCCTCGTGGGCACGGCCATGGAACAGGTTGACGTCGCCCAGGAAGCCGTAGACGAAGGGGCTGGCCGGATAGTCCCAGACCTCCTGCGGCGAACCGACCTGCTCGATCTGGCCGGCATTCATCAGCACTACGCGGTCGGCCACTTCCAGCGCCTCTTCCTGGTCGTGCGTCACGAAGATGCTGGTCACGTGCAGGTCGTCATGCAGGCGGCGCAGCCAGCGGCGCAACTCCTTGCGTACCTTGGCGTCCAGCGCGCCGAACGGTTCATCGAGCAGCAATACCTTGGGTTCCACCGCGAGCGCGCGGGCCAGTGCAATGCGCTGGCGCTGGCCGCCGGAAAGCTGCGCGGGGTAGCGGTCGGCCAGCCAGTCGAGCTGCACCAGGTTGAGCAGGGAGTGCACTTTCTCCGCGATCTGCGCGTCGCTCGGGCGCGTGGTGCGCGGCTTCATGCGCAGGCCGAAGGCCACGTTGTCGAACACCGTCATGTGGCGAAACAGCGCGTAGTGCTGGAACACGAAGCCGACGTTGCGCTCGCGCACATGCAGGTCGGTCGCGTCTGCGCCAGCGAACAGGATGCTGCCGCGGTCGGCCGATTCCAGCCCCGCGATGATGCGCAACAGCGTGGTCTTGCCGCAGCCCGAGGGGCCAAGCAGCGCGACCAGCTCGCCGGGTTCAATGTCCAGGCTCACGCCCTTCAAGGCCTGGAAAGCGCCAAAGTTCTTGGCGACGTTGCGGATTTCGATGCCCATGGGTAATTTCCTGTCAAACAGTCCAGCTGACCGCCGTGGTGGGCGCCAGTTTCAAGGGGGTGGCGGAGCTGGCCTCCTGCGCCGGGCGCTCCATGGGAAGGGCGGCGGCGTTGCGTTCACTCGCGTGGCGCCACTCCACCAGCGACTTCAGCGCCAGTGTGACCAGGGCCAGCAAGGCCAGCAGCGAGGCCACCGCGAACGATGCCGCGAACTGGTATTCGTTGTAGAGAATTTCCACATGCAGCGGGATGGTGTTGGTCATGCCGCGGATATGGCCGGACACTACGGACACGGCGCCGAATTCACCCATGGCGCGCGCATTGCACAAGATCACGCCATACAGCAGACCCCACTTGATGTTGGGCAGCGTGACGTGCCAGAAGGTTTGCCAGCCGCTGGCGCCCAGCACCAGCGCGGCCTGCTCTTCTTCCGTGCCTTGCGACTGCATCAACGGAATCAGTTCGCGCGCGACAAACGGGAATGTCACGAACACTGTCGCCAGCACGATGCCGGGCAGGGCGAAGATGACCTTCAAGTCCCAGCCCTGCAGCGAAGGCCCGAGCCAGCCCTGCAGGCCGAAGACCAGCACATAGATCAGGCCGGCCACCACGGGTGAGACCGAGAAGGGCAGGTCGATCAGGGTGATCAGCACCTGCTTGCCGCGAAACTCGAACTTGGCGATCGCCCAGGCCGCGGCCACGCCGAAAACCAGGTTCAGCGGCACCGAGATGGCGGCGGCCATCAGGGTCAGTTTCACGGCCGAGAGCGCGTCTGGGTCGGCCAGCGACTCGAAGTACACCGGCACGCCTTTGCGGAACGCCTCGAAGAACACGGTTGCCAGTGGCAGCAGCAGGAACAGGGCGATGAACCCGAGGCCGAGAGTCAGCAACAGCGCCTTGACCCAGGCTGGTTCGCGCAGCGCTATTTGCGTTGGAGAAATGGCGGGCGCGCTCATCGACCACCTCCGCTGCGCCTGCGCTGCCAGGCCTGCAGGCCGTTGATGAGCAACAGCAGCAGGAACGAGAACAGCAGCATGGTCACCGCGATGGCGGTGGCGCCGGCATAGTCGTACTGCTCCAGCTTGGTGATGATGAGCAGCGGCGTGATCTCCGAGACCATGGGCATGTTGCCGGCAATGAAGATGACCGAGCCGTACTCGCCGATGGCCCGCGCGAATGCGAGCGTGAAGCCGGTCAGCAAGGCCGGCAGGATGGTCGGCAGGATGACATGACGAAAGGTCTGCCAGCGGTTGGCGCCCAGGCAGGCGGCCGCTTCTTCCAGCTCCTTTTCCACATCCTCCAGCACCGGCTGCACCGTGCGCACCACGAACGGCAGGCCGATGAAGATCAGCGCCAGCACCACGCCGATGGGCGTGAAGGCGATCTTGATGCCGAATGGCTCGAACCAGCGGCCGATCCAGCCGTTGGGTGCATACAGCGCCGCCAGCGCAATGCCGGCAACGGCCGTGGGCAGGGCAAACGGCAGGTCGACCAAGGCATCGATGATCTTCTTGCCGGGAAAGCTGTAGCGCACGAGGACCCAGGCGATGATCAGGCCGAACAAACCATTGACCAGCGCCGCCAGCAGCGAGGCGCCGAACGTCAGCCGGTAGGAGGCCAGCACGCGCGGCGACGCGACGGCCGCCCACAGCTGCTCCCAATTGAGCGTGGCCGTCTTGAACAACAGCGCCGACATCGGGATCAGGACGATCAGGCTCAGATAGAGCAGGGTGTAGCCCAGCGTGAGATTGAAGCCGGGCAGGACTTTGCGCGCACCCCGGGCACCGTTCGTGGCACCACGCGTTGGATCGGGCGTTGAATCGGGCGCGCCCGGCAGTGCGATGGAAGCGACGGACATTACGGGGCTCCGGTGTCCGTCTTGGCGGACACTCTGTTTGACGTCGAGATCATGCGGTTTCCAGTGCCTTGGGCGAGGAAGCGGGGAGCGGGGCCAACGCGTTGTCGCCCACCAGGGATTGCAAAAGAGCCAGGCCCAGCGGCCATTCGCCGTGGCCGGATTCGATGTTGATGTGCCCGGCGTCCTGCAGGCGCACGAACTCGCTGCCCCAGGCGCGGGCATAGGCGCCGGCCAGGCGGATCGGGCAATACGGGTCGTTGCTGCTGGCCACCAGCACGCTGCGGTAGGGCAGCTTGCTGAAGGGCACGGGCGCGAAATCACTGAGGATGGCGCGGCGCTCGGGGTCGGCTGGCGCCACCAGCAAGGCGCCCTGGATGCGCGCCGCCGCTTCCGCGGGCAGGTGCGTGGTGGCAATGCAGCCCAGGCTGTGCGCGGCGATCACCACCGGCCCCGGTGCTTGGAGCACCTGCCGGGCGAGCGAATCAACCCAGGCGCTTTGCGTCGGGGTGATCCAGTCGTCCTGCACCACGCGGCCGGCACCGGGCAGCCGCGCGGCCCACAGGCTCTGCCAGTGGCCGGGCCCGGAGTCGCGCCAACCGGGCACGATGATGATGCTGGCCTGCGCTGTCATGTTTGCTCTTTGTGAATGCGTCGGTGAATGGGTTTTGAGGCATTGTGGTCAGCGCGTCTTAAAACTCAAACGAATATATCGTTGTTAATTTATCCATATCCAGCTATAAGACTTGTGCTTGGCCGGCGTCCCGCATGTAACCAACCGTGACGGCTCCATTAAGATCGAGTCCGACACCTGTGGACAGAGAGAAAAGGGCGCATATGACCATGGACCCCACCGAAGGGCTGCTTCGCCGCCTGGAGCAGCTCAATGAGATCGGCAGTGCGCTCTCCAAGGAGCGCGACATCCATCGCCTGCTCGAAACCATCCTGGTGGCGGCCAAGACGATTACCCATGCCGACGGCGGCACGCTGTACCGCGTGACGGAAGACGGGCGCGCCCTGCGCTTCGAGATCGTGCGCACCGATTCGCTCAACATCGCGCGTGGCGGCACCACGGGCCAGGCCATCACCTTTCCCAACCTCCCTCTGGCCGATGAAAATGGCCAGCCCAACGATGGCATGGTGGCGGCCTACGCGGCCATTCACGACCGCACGGTCAACATCACCGATGCCTATGCCCACGAGGGCGGCTTCGATTTTTCCGGCACGCGCGGCTTTGACCAGCGCACCGGGTACCGCTCGGAATCGTTCCTGACGGTGCCAATGAAGAATCACGACGGCGAAGTGATCGGCGTGCTGCAGCTGATCAATGCGCTGGACCGCGACACGGGCAAGGTCGTGGCGTTCTCGTTGGCGGACCAGAGCCTGGCCGAGTCGCTGGCGTCGCAGGCGGCGATCGCTCTGACCAACCGGCTCCTGATCACGCAGCTGGAAGACCTTTTCGAATCCTTCATCAACCTGATCAACGCGGCCATCGACGAAAAATCGCCCTATACCGGCAAGCACTGCGAAAGAGTGCCCGCGCTGACCATGATGCTGGCCGAGGCGGCGTCCGCCACCACGGAAGGGCCGTTGGCCGAATTCCAGATGAGCGAGCGCGACCGCTACGAGCTCAAGATCGCCGGCCTGCTGCACGATTGCGGCAAGATCACCACGCCAGTCCACGTGGTGGACAAGGCAACCAAGCTGCAAACCCTGTACGACCGCATCGACCTGGTGGACACACGCTTCGAGGTCCTCAAGCGCGACGCCGAGATCGAAGCCCTGCACCAGAAACTGTCCCTGCGCAGCGCGCGCGACGCCAAGGCCGAGGCGCAGGTGGACGCGCGCCTGCAGGAGACGCTGCATGAAATCCAGGACGACCGCGACTTCCTGCGCAAGACCAACATTGGCGGTGAAGCGGTGGCGCCCGAGGTGCTGCAGCGCGTGCGCAACATCGGCAGCCAGCACAACTGGCGCAACCCCGAGGGTGTGCTGACCGATTTTCTTTCGGCCGACGAGGTGGAGAACCTCACCATCCGCGCCGGCACGCTGACGCAAAAAGAGCGCAACACCATCAACCACCACATCGTGGCCACCATCAACATGCTGGAGAAGCTGCCGTGGCCGCGGCACCTGAAAAACGTGCCTGAGTATGCCGGCGGCCACCATGAGCGGATGGACGGCAAGGGTTACCCCAAGGGGCTGCGGCGCGAGCAGATGTCGTGGCAGGCGCGCATGATGGGTATTGCCGACATCTTCGAGGCGCTGACCGCGGCGGACCGCCCGTACAAGCCCGGCATGAGCCTGTCGCAGGCGCTGTCCATCATGGTGAAGTTCAAGAACAACGGCCACATCGACCCCGACCTGTTCGATGTGTTCCTGCAAGAAGGGGTCTACCGCCGCTATGCAGATCAGTTTCTGGATGCGGGGCAGGTGGACGAAGTGGACCTGGCCTTGCTGGACTGAGGTTTCAGGCGCCGCGCCTTGCTTCGGCCGCCCAGGCGGCATCCAGCAATTTGCGCACCTCGTCGTCGCTGGTCTGCGGAAAATGCTCGTACCACAAGCCAACGGCGCGAAACAGGCTGGGCGTGCGGGCGCAGACCACCTCGTCGGCCAGCGCCTGGAAGTCCAGGCAAGTATCGGGCGCCGCGACCGGAGCCGCCACGACGATCCGCGCCGGGTGCATCTGCCGCACGGCCAGGGTCGCCGCCCGCATGGTGGCGCCGGTCGCCAGGCCATCGTCGACCAGGATCACCGTGCGGTCCTCAAGCGCCAGTGAAGGTCGCCGGCCGCGGTAGAGCAGCTCGCGCCGCGCGAGTTCTTCGGTTTCGCGCGCCACGACCGCTTCAACCTCGTTTTCGGGCACCCGCTCGCCCAGCATTTCAGGGTTCATCACACGCACGCCACCACTGGCAATCGCGCCCATCGCGTATTCCTCCTGGCCGGGGAAGCCGAGCTTGCGCACGACGAAAACGTCCAGCGGTGCCGGCAAGGACCGCGCCACTTCATACGCCACCGGCACGCCGCCGCGCGGCAAGGCCAGCACGATCACATCGCGCCGCCCCTGGTAGTGGGCGAGCAGCGCGGCGAGCGCCTGGCCACCATGCCGGCGGTCCTTGAAGGGCATCATGATGAGGGGAATCTAGCCCCATGCTGGTTGCTTTTCAAGCCAGCTTGGGGCCTCGGGATGATCGCCTCGCGCTTCAGGCCCAGTATTCGTCGACCAGCGCCTGGTCTTCGTCATAGATCCAGCATTCAGCAAGCTTGTCATCGCACACCCGGTAGCGCAGCAACCGCTCCAGCACGGTGCTGGTGCCGTTGCGCTCAAAGCGCTCCACCGCAACGATCAGTCCGTACTGCTCGCCCGCCAGCACGTCCTTGATCTCGATCAGCTGGCGTTGCGTCTTTTCCTTGACCTGCTTGAGCAGCGCAAGGCAGGCGGGTTTGCCGCGGTGCGTGCCGGCCAGCGGGCTGCGGCCGAAATAGTGAAACACTACCTCGTCGTGATAGCAATCGAAGATCGCCTTCAGGTCGTTGGCGGCCCATGCATCGGCGTAGCGCCGCACCACCGCATGGATTTCGTCATGTGTCGCCATGTTTTTCGGCCGTTGTGTGACTCAGGCATTGCCGCGGCGGTAAAACGCGAGCGAGCCGGCCAGCGCCAGCAGCGCGCTGCCGCAGATGCGGTCCAGCCATTGGGTGGCCGAGGCTTTGAGCAGGCGCACGGCGCGTGCGCCGACAAAGGCATAGCCCAGCATCACCGCAAAGTCCAGGCCGGCGAACACGATGGAGATCGCGACATACTGCGGCGCCTGGGCCGCGGCCGGGTCGATGAACTGCGGCAGCAGGGCCGAGCAGAACAGGTAGCCCTTGGGGTTGGTCACCGCCACCAGGAATGATTTGGCAAAGATCGAACGGCCGCTGTGGCGCGGCTCTACTGCGCCATTGGCGCCGTCCGTAGGCAACTCGAAGCCGCCTTTGGAACGCAGCAGTCGCAGGCCCAGCCAGGCGAGGTACACCGCGCCCACCCACTTGAGCACGGAGAACCAGAATTCCGATGCGGCCAGCAGCGCGCCCAGGCCCAGCGCCACCGCGCCGACCAGCACAAAATCCGACAGCACCGCGCCCAGCATGCCCGGCATGGCACGGCGTACGCCATAGCGCGAGCCATTGGCCAGCGCCAGCAGCACCGTCGGGCCGGGCGTGGCAATGGCGACGAAGGCGACGATGGCGAACAGGAGCAAGGTGGTGGTGTTCATGGTGTGGGGGCGCAGCCGGCGGGTTTGTAGATGCGTTTGGGTGGATGCGATTGCTAGCTGAGTTTCTTCACCAGCACCTGGCTCTTGCGGTCCCAGTTGTACTTGCGCTTGCGCGCCTCGGGCAGCCATTCCGGGTCGACCTGCTGGAAGCCGCGCTTCAGGAACCAGTGCATGGTGCGCGTGGTCAGCACGAAGATGCTGTCCAGGCCCATGCCCTTGGCGCGCTGCTCGACGCGCTTGAGAATGCGTTCACCGTCGCCCTGGCCCTGGCTTTGCGGCGATACGGTGAGCGCGGCCATCTCGGCCGTCTTGGCTTCGGGATAGGGGTACAGCGCGGCGCAGGCAAAGATCACGCCGTCATGCTCGATGATGCTGTACAGGTCGGCGTCGCGCTCGATCTCGGTGCGGCTGCGCTTGACCAGGGTGCCGTCTTTCTCGAACGGCTCGATCAGCTGCAGGATGCCGCCCACGTCGTCGGCCGTGGCTTCGCGCAGCGACTCGAGCTTTTCATCGATCACCATGGTGCCGATGCCGTCGTGCACATAGATCTCCAGCAGCAGCGAGCCGTCCAGCGCAAACGGCAGGATGTGGCTGCGCTCGACGCCGGACTTGCAGGCCTTCACGCAATGCTGCAAGTAAAAGCTGGTGTCGGTGGGCCGCTGTGCGGAAGGCAGGTCGGCCAGCAACTTTTCGGCCGCTGCCAGCGGCAGCTCGGTGTCGATCGGGTTGTCTTCGCCCTCGGGTTCGCCGGGCTTGATGCGGATGCCCGGCACTTCGGTCAGGAACACCAGCTTGTCGGCCTGCAGCGCAATCGCCACGCTGGTGGCCACTTCTTCCATGGTCAGGTTGAAGGCCTCGCCGGTTGGCGAAAAGCCAAAGGGCGAGAGCAGCACCATCGCGCCAAAGTCCAGCGTGCGCGTGATGCCAGCCACGTCGACCTTGCGCACCAGGCCCGAATGCTGGAAGTCCACGCCATCCACAATGCCCACCGGCCGCGCCGTGATGAAGTTGCCCGAAATCACGCGTACCGTGGAGCCGGCCATCGGCGTGTTGGGCAGGCCCTGGCTGAAGGCGGCCTCGATCTCATAGCGCAGCTGGCCAGCGGCTTCCTGTGCGCAGTCCAGCGCCACTTCGTCGGTAATGCGGATGCCGTGCGAGTACCTGGCCGCATGGCCCTTGGCCTTGAGCTGCTCGTTGACCTGGGGCCGGAAGCCGTGCACCAGCACAATTTTCACGCCCATGCTCTGGATCAGCGCCAGGTCTTGCGCCATGTGCTGCAGCTTGCCGGCGGCGATGGCCTCGCCGGCGATACCGATCACGAAGGTCTTGCCGCGGTGCATGTGGATGTACGGCGCGACCGAGCGGAACCAGGGGACGAAGGTGAAATTGAAGACGGTGGACATGCTCAGGCGGGCGATGGGATGGGGTTCTGAAACCGGCGGTACGGGCGGGGATAATCCCGGATTCTCTACGAAGTTGCCGCCTTGTCCGTCTCGCCGTCCTTATCCCCCTTGAAAATCGAATTTCCCGAGTCCCTTCCCGTCTCCGGCAGGCGCGACGAAATCATGGAGGCGCTTGCGCGCAACCAGGTCATCATCGTCTGTGGTGAAACCGGCTCCGGCAAGACCACCCAGCTGCCCAAGATCGCGCTGGCCATGGGGCGCGGCAAGCTCAATGCGCCGCCGGGCAAGGGCCGCCTGATCGGCCATACGCAGCCGCGCCGCATCGCCGCGAGTTCGGTCGCCAAGCGTATCGCCGAGGAGCTCAAGACGCCGCTGGGCGAGGTGGTCGGCTTCAAGGTGCGCTTCCAGGACCGGCTTTCACGCGACGCCTCGGTCAAGCTCATGACCGACGGCATCCTGCTGGCCGAGACGCAAACGGATCCGTTACTCAAGGCCTACGACACCATCATCATCGACGAGGCGCACGAACGCAGCCTGAACATCGACTTTCTGCTGGGCTATCTGCGCCAGATCCTGCCGCGCCGGCCGGATCTCAAGATCGTCGTGACTTCGGCCACCATCGATGCGCAGCGGTTTGCCGACCATTTCGCCTCCGCCAGGGGCCCCGCGCCAGTGATCATGGTGTCGGGCCGCATGTTCCCGGTGGAGCAGCGCTGGCGGCCGTTCGAGGAGGCGCGCGACTTCGACCTGAACGACGCGATTGCCGCTGCGGTGGATGAACTGTGGACCGGCAACGCGGCAGGTGACATCCTCGTCTTCCTGCCCGGCGAACGCGAGATCCGCGAAGCCGCCGATCATCTGCGCAAGCACCTCTCGCACCAGCCGCTGACGCGCAACGCCGAAGTGCTGCCACTGTTCGCCCGGCTTAGCCAGGCCGAGCAGGACCGCATCTTTGACGGCCACACCGGCCGGCGTATCGTGCTGGCCACCAACGTGGCCGAAACCTCGCTCACCGTGCCCGGAATCCGCTACGTGGTCGATGCGGGAACGGCCAGAGTCAAGCGCTACAGCTTTCGCAGCAAGGTGGAGCAGCTGCTGGTCGAGCCGATCAGCCAGGCCGCGGCGAACCAACGCGCCGGGCGCTGCGGCCGCGTGGCCAACGGCATCTGCATTCGCCTGTACGACGAGAAAGACTTCGCCGGCCGCACGCCCTTTACCGACCCGGAGATCCTGCGCAGCTCGCTGGCCGGCGTGATCCTGCGCATGAAGTCCTTGCACCTGGGTGTGGTGGAAGACTTCCCCTTCATCGAGCCGCCGCAGCGTCGCGCCATTGCCGACGGCTACCAGCTGCTCAACGAACTCGGCGCGGTGGACGACGCCAACGAGCTCACGCCCATGGGCGCGGAGCTGGCGCGCCTGCCGCTGGACCCGCGCGTGGGCCGCATGATCCTGGAGGCGCGCGACCGCCAGGCGCTGGACGAAGTGCTGGTGATTGCCTCGGCCCTGTCGGTGCAGGACGTGCGCGACCGGCCGATGGATGCGCAGGCCCAGGCCGACCAGGCGCATGCGAAGTTTGATGACGACAAGAGCGAGTTCAGCGGCTACCTGAAACTGTGGAAGTGGCTGGGCGACGCGCGCGGTGGC
>DATILI010000009.1:0-8193 GCA_035476635.1 Burkholderiaceae bacterium
GTCGGACATCATCGGGGAGATCCGCGCAGCGACCTCCGAGCAAAGCCAGGGCATTGCGCAGGTGAACACGGCGGTGGCCCAGCTGGACCAGATGACGCAGCAGAACTCGGCGCTGGTGGAGCAGTCGGCGGCGGCCGCCGATAGCCTGCGCGAGCAGGCCCATCGCCTGGCCGATGTCGTGGGTACCTTCCGCCTGGAGGATTCGGCGCAGCCGCGCGCCCTGCCGTCTTGACCCAGCGCCGCTTTACTTTTCGGATACACCGCCGACACTTGTCGTTGCATTTGGCAGCACCACAATGCCGTCATGAATGCTCCTGCAATTGCTCTCAATCGTTTCGGCCTCGGTGCCCTGCCCGACGAGCCGACGCCCGCTGACCCACAGCGATGGCTGCTTGCGCAGTTCGAGAAGTACGAGGCGTTGCCATCGCCTTGGAAACCAGTCACGCATACACCTGCCTTGGTGGAAGTGTGGCTGGCGCAGCAGCGCGCGGTCAGGCAGGCCCCGGAGGGCCAGCGCAGCGGGATTCGTGAGGCCTACCTGCGCAAAGGCCGAGAAGAGTATGTGGCCGCAGTGGGCGCCCGCACCACGAGCGCCTTGCAAACCTCCACACCCTTTGTGGAGCGGCTCGTTCACTTCTGGTCCAACCATTTCGCGGTTTCGGTGGACAAGCTGCTGGTCGTAGGACTTGCCGGTGGTTTCGAAGCAGACGCCATCCGCCCGAACGTGTTGGGCCGCTTCGAAGACCTGCTGCTGGCCGTGGTGCGCCATCCGGCAATGCTGCTTTACCTCGATCAGGCGCAGTCCATAGGCCCGGGGAGCCCTGCTGGTCAGCGCGCGCAGAACCAGCAGCAGCGCGGCCGCGGCCTCAACGAGAACTTGGCGCGCGAGATCCTGGAGCTGCATACGCTCGGCGTGCGCAGCGGCTACACGCAGGAGGACGTGACTGAATTCGCGCGGGCGCTCACTGGCTGGACGCTTCCAGGCGACGCGTCGGGCGATGGCGCCGAAGCCACTTTCCGTTTCGTACGCGCCCTGCATGAGCCGGGTGCGCGAACCGTGCTGGGCCGCAGCTATGCCGACAGCGGCGAGCAGCAAGCCCGCGCCATCCTTCACGACCTGGTCACTGCACCCGCGACCGCGCGCCACATCGCCACCAAGCTCGCGCGCCACTTCGTTGCCGACGATCCTGCGCCGGCGCTGGTGCAGCGCCTTGCCGACGCCTTCCTGCGTACGGGCGGAGACTTGACCAGCGTATACCGGGAGCTGGTGGCGTCGCCGCAAGCCTGGCTGCCGGCACAGGCCAAGTTCAAGTCGCCCTGGGAGTGGAGCATTTCCTGCCTGCGCGCGGTGGGCCGGCGCGAGATGCCGGCAATGCAAGCCATCAATCTCATGAACCAACTCGGCCAGCCGGTCTGGCGGCCCGGCTCACCAGCCGGCTACGCGGACCTGGCCGGCGCCTGGGCTGCGCCCGATGCGTTGATCCGACGCGTAGAGACCGCGCAACGGCTTGCCGAGCAGGCGGGCAATACTGTTGACGCCCGGAATCTTGCGCCTCGCGTTCTGCCTGGCGGCGTGCTCAGCGAGGCTACCGCAGGCGCGATTGCTCGCGCCGACAGTGCTGGCACAGCGCTCGCGCTGCTGCTGGTTGCCCCTGAATTCCTGAGGAGATAAGAATGAGCCTGGACCGACGCAGCTTTCTGGGCACCGCCGCACTGCTGGCCGCCCCACGCGTGCTGTTTGCGCAGGCCGCCACGGAGCGGCGCTTCATCTTCATCATCCAGCGTGGTGCAGCCGACGGCCTGAATACCGTCATTCCGTACGCCGAACCGGCCTACGCCAGTGCGCGGGGAGGTCTGGCCATCGACCCTGCCAGCGCGCTGAAGCTGGATGGCACGTTCGCGTTGCATCCTTCCCTTGTAAATCTGCGCAACCTGTACGCGGCGGGACAGGCAAGCCTTTTCCACGCGGTCGCGTCGCCCTACCGGGACCGCTCGCACTTCGACGGCCAGAATGTGCTGGAAACGGGCGGCAATGCGCCCTACCAGGTCAAGGATGGTTGGATGAATCGGCTGCTGGGCGTGCTGCCGCGCAGCGGCAAGGAGGCCATCGCGTTTTCTCCGGCCATTCCGATGGCGCTTCGCGGCCCGGTTGATGTGACCTCCTATGCGCCTTCTGCACTGCCGCAAGCCAACGAGGACCTGATGATGCGCGTGGAGCAGCTTTATGCCAAGGATGGGCAGTTGCATGCGTTGTGGTCCTCCGCCCTGGAGGCACGGAGCATGGCGGGCGGCATGGGCGGCGGCGCGAACCGCCAGGATGCGACCACGCTGGGTCGCATGGCAGCGGGCTTTCTCGGCCGTGCAGACGGTCCTCGCATCGCGATGATCGAGACCGGTGGCTGGGACACGCACAGCGGACAGACTGCGCGGCTGGCCACACAGCTCAGGAACCTGGACAACCTATTGGCCGGCCTCCATGAGGGTTTGGGCGCCGCCTGGGACAAGACGGTGATTCTCGTAGCCACCGAGTTTGGGCGAACCGTGGCGGCCAATGGCACTGGCGGAACCGATCACGGCACGGGTGCGGTGGCGATGATGGTCGGTGGCGCCGTGCAGGGCGGGCGCATCCTGACCGATTGGCCCGGCCTTGCAAGCGGCAACCTGTTGGACGGACGCGATTTGAAGCCGACGCTGGCACTCGACGCGCTTGTCACCGCAGCCTGCGCGGAAAGCTTTGCGCTGGAGCCTGACCGCATCTCGGCGGTGCTGTTCCCGCATGGCGCACGAGGCACGCCTGTGCCGCGCCTGCTGCGCGCGTAAGAACTGATGGCGTGCGTGTGAGCCACCTTCCCTGAAGAGCATGCTACGCAGCCGGCCAGCCGCGTCGATGAACTGCTGCCGCATCGCTGGAAGTCAATCGCCCAATACGATCTCGTTCGTCTCATCACAGAAGTGCAGCGTGGCCAAGGCGCTTTACAGCAGCACGAGCAGCAGCAGGCACAGCACGATCAGCCCCACCTCCATCCATTCCTGGTGCGACATGCTGCGCATCCGGCGAAACGTCAGCGTCAGCACTGGCACCAGCAGGGCGAGGCCCGCCCAGCGGTCCAGCGGCGCGAGGCACACGCGTGCCAGCATCCACAGCCAGGCGCAGTGCGCCAGGAAACCCCAGAACTCGGCCCGGCTCGTTTCCGCGGTGAGATTCACCGTGCGGCGCCAGCCGGTGGCCACGGCCTGCCACCATTCCATTTCCTCGGCGTCCAGCAGCTTGTGCAGGCCGTGCAGGGCCAGCACGCCCAGCAGAACCGGCCCGAAATAGCCCGACCCCAGGGCCAGGCCGACATAGAGCGGATGGCTGTAGCCCGTGCCGCCACCCAGGCTCGCCGTGACCAGCGCCCACAGGCCGGCTACCGCGAGCACGGTGGCAACCGCCACCACGCCCTGGGGTACGCCCACGCGCCGCAGCGTGCGCCCGCCGGCGAACAGGCCGAGCGCCACCACCGTGGCGCCAAGAAACCACTTCAACAGGTCGCTGGTGGCGGCCCTGTCGCGATACGGTGTGGCCGAAAAGCGGCTCGACTCGGGCGGATCGAGCGCGCGCTTCGCGGGCGACCATTCGCGGCCAGCCTCCTGCCGGGCTACCAAGAGGCGCTGGCTCCAGCCGATGGCTTGCGGCGCCGCGTTGGCCAGCGCCAGCTCCATGTGATAAAGACGGCCGGCGTCGTCCAGGTCGTGCGGCACCAGCACGTGGGCCAAGCCTGCCTTGCCATTGGCGGCCAGCAGCGCGGGCAACTGCTCGCGCCAATACGCGGCGGCGGGCGGCCCCTCGCAGACCAGGGGGTCAGACTCCGCGCCGGGTTTCAGCAGCGTGACCTCATTGGCTTGCATGACGCTCTGCGTTATCGACGGGCGGTCCCAGTTGCAGGCGAAGCGCAGCGTGCCTTGCAAAACGATGTCCGGCCGGTGGATGGGCAGCGGCACCGAGCTGGTATTGGCCAGACGCAGCGACAGGATCAGGCGCACCTGGCCGTCGACGGAGGGCGCGGCCCAGATACCGGGCGCGATGGGCCGCATGTCGCGCATCTCCAGCGTGAAATACGGCGCGCGCCTGGCGCTGTCTTCCCAGCGCAGGGCCAATGCCTGGGTGAGCGCGCCCTGCCACGCGGTGCGAAAGGGGGCGTCCAGTACGCTGTCGCGCTTTCGGCCGCGCGCAATGGCCGCGGCCACGTCGTCCTGCGGCGCCTTCGCCTTGCCGGGCAACTGGCGCTTGAGCCACGCCCAGGCGCCGGGCTGGGGCGCGGGCGCCGGGTTGATCGGCACCGCACCGGTGATCTGGTCCAGGTAAGCATGCGTCAACTCGCGGCGCAGGGCTTCCTGGTCGGCTTTTGGTGCCTCGGCGCTGCGCATCAGATTCACCAGGAAGTACGCCTGCGCGGCATTGCTGCCCATGCGGGTCTCATACAGCGCGGCGGTGAACGCGGGTGGGACGGAAGGCGGATTGGCCGCAAACGCCTCGCCGTACAGCACAAGCAGGGGCCAGAGAATATTGCGCAGGATTCGCGTCATGGCTTTGTTATTGGCAGATGGGAAGGGTCTGAATGCGCGGTTGGCTCGGGATGATATGGCATCGCGAAACTGCGGCAAACCCATAGGCGCCGTCGCCTTGGCTATATATGATTGCAACGCGGCACGCATCGTTGTCGACGGCCAGCTTGTTCCGCAGTTTCTGCGGGATACATTACGTCAGTCGTCACATCGCACCTCATTCCGGAGCGCATCATGTTTCTATCAAATCCCGAGCCTACCGAGGCCGTCCAGCGCGTCTACAAGTCCACCTCCGACGCGCAAGGATTCGTGATGAACCTTGCCGCCGCCTGGGCTTGGCGGCCGGACGTTTTCGAATCCTTTGCTGCCCTGCGTTCGCAGCTGACTGCGAGTTCAACGCTAAGCAAGCGGGACCAGGCCCTCCTGGTGTGTGCGATGGCATCACAACTGGGCGATTCGTACTGCGCTCTGGCCTGGGGCAAAGTACTCGCTGCGCAAGCCGGTGCAGCGCCAGCAGCAGCGGTCCTCCAAGGACAGAGCCATCCTGATCTAGCCGCTCGCGATCTCGCGCTTACCAACTGGGCCCGCAAGCTTGTTGCCAATCCCAGCAGCACAACTGAAGACGATGTCGCATCGCTGCGCCGCGCTGGCCTCGACGATAGAGCAATCTTCGAGGTGACTGCATTCATCGCCTTTCGCCTAGCGTTCTCCACAGTCAACGACGCCCTGGGTGCCGCGCCAGACTGGCAGCTCGTGCAGTCGGCTCCGCCGGAAGTAAGGTCTGCTGTCAACTACGGGCGAGCGCCAGAATCACCACCCGCTGCTCAGCCAAACCAGTGACGCCTAGCCAATGAGTTTTCACATCTATGTCGCGCGAGACGGATTCAAATCCAACCCCATCAGTGCGGCCGATTGGGTTGATGCCGCGCGCCAGTGTCCAACGCTTGATGTACGTGATGAGGTCAGTCGATCGGGTACGCGCATCTCCCTTGCAAAGCTGAAATCTCATCGCCGACAGCACTTGTCACTCGATCCGCATGGCCTCATTCACGCGCAAGATCCAAATCAAGAGCTTGTCAAGGTGATGTTCGAACTGGCCGGACTGCTCAATGCCGGTGTGTACAGTGAAAAGCGGAAGCGCTTTCAGTCAGTGGACGATTGGCGAGATCGAACCAATTCATATCGCGTACAAAGAGATCGTCAGCTGACGGAAGCGCGCAAGCGTCGGCGCCGCCGAGTTGCCATGTACATCGCCATACTTGCGTCGTCAGCAATTTTTGGGTGGTTCATCGGAGGCAGAAGTGCTGGCTAACCCTTGCATCGAGAACGGCCGCATGGTGCAAATCCTTGGAACGGCCACCGTTGTCCTCGCAGCGGGTTGGTTTTCCCGACAAGCCCAACCCAGAGTTGCCGCCGGATGGACGCACTCCACGTACACCCTCGTCATCAAGGCCCTGACGCTGCTCTTCGCGGCATTCATGACAGCGGCAGTTCTCTTCAACGGACTTGCAATCTTCAATCAAGATTGGTGGGTTGCTCCGGTGTTTCTGCTGACCGTTGCGGCGTCGTACCTTTTCGTCTATGAGGTCTTCTTTACAAGCCTTCGTTGGAACGAAATGGAAGTCGAAGTTCGGCATTTTCCGTTCAGGCCAAGAGCCATGAAGTTTCAGGATATCGTCTCTGTCAAATTTCACGGCACCACTGAGTCAGTGACGTTTAGCAGCCAGACGGGATCTCGAATTTGGTTCCCTTATGGCTATCGGGTTGGCGCCAGGAGACTGTTTGCGCTGATGAGCGCGCGAGATGCCGACTCTGAGGCGTAATTCCGCAGGTTCTGCGGGATACATTAGGTTAGCCGTCGCAACTCGTTTCACCCATCCTATGCATATCGAAGAACGCGTCCACATCGCAGTCCCCCCCATGGTCATCGACCACATTTGGAGCGAAGTCGACCGATGGCATCTTTGGGACCCGGACACCAAGCAAGCCCGACTCAATGGGCCATTCGCAGTTGGAACAAAGGGCCGGATTTCCCCCAGCAAGGGCATGGGCGTGCCAATGGCTGTCACAGAGCGTACCGAAGGCCGATCATTCACCGTGGAGGCTTACATCCCTCTATTTCGCATGCACTTCGAGCACAAGGTGTCTCCGGTAGCCGGCGGTTCGGAAGTGGCTCACCGCGTGTGGTTCACGGGTGCCCTTGCCTTTCTGTTCGGGCCAGGCGTTGCCAAGCAAATTCGTGAGGGGCTTCCTCGAACCATGCAGTCACTTAAAACGTATGCCGAGCAACGCCCGCTGCTCGCAGCTCAGCTTGAACATTAGACGACCTAGGCGAGAACAATGACATCAGCAACCATCCGCCTCTTTCTGGTTCACGGCGATCCAAAGCGCCTGCGTGTTGCTGAGCTCTCGAATTGGACCGGTAAGGCCGTTTCGGGCCCGAGAACTGAGTTTGAGGGCGTCCTTGGGCGCGACGAATGTGGAAACTCCGGCATCTATCTGCTGACTGGTACTGATCCTGAATCTGGCAAGCCGGCCATCTACATCGGCGAAGCAGAGTGCATCCGAGATCGCGTCAAGAGCCACAACGAAAAGGACTTCTGGAACCAGATCACCTTCTTTGTGAGTAAGGACGAAAACCTCACGAAGGCTCATATTAGATACTTGGAAGGCAAGCTCCTCGAACAAGCAAAGTCGGCTGGTCGGGCAGTCGTAACGAACAGTCAGGCGAGTGGATCGAAGCTTCCCGAGTCAGACCGTGCGGAGATGGAGGTCTTCCTTGAGAAGATGAGTCAGCTCCTCCCGGTCCTGGGCATTGACCTTCTCGTCCCCATGGCAGGGTCGACAACCAGCGCTCCTATCAGCAGGCTGCTCTATTGTGAAATAAAAGGACTGAAGGCGACCGGGTTCAGGAGTCCAAATGGCTTTCTGGTGCAGAAGGCCTCAGAAGCTGTCGCGTCGGAGCGCCCGTCTTCGGAGAAATGGCCATGGACCCGGAATCTTCGACAGAAGCTCAAGGATGACGGCGTGCTTGAGGTGAAAGGCGATCGCTTGGTATTCGTCAAAGATATGGAGTTTGCTAGCCCCAGCGCCGCCGCTGCGGTCATACACGGTGGTCATGCCAACGGTCTCACGGCTTGGAAAGATGCCAATGGCAGAACGCTCAAGGAGCTGGAGGTCGTCTAACAAGCGGTTCGCGGGTGCACCCCTCAACCTAGGCGTTGAGGCTGTAAAAACTCCCCCCTGTTCCTCACCGGCCGCGCTAAACAGCTTGAAGTGGCGCCCGCACCCGGGAGCTCCTGGCCACGACCTGCAGGCGCCTGAACCCCAAGGGCGACTGTTTCACTGTAGAGCCTTTGGTTCAACGACAATGGGTGCCCCAGACGAAGGAGAGAGCTATGCGCAGCACGTTGCCGTCACTGCTGGTTGTCATTCTGTCGGCTTGCTCCACGACAATCCCAACGTCACCCGAAGCTTCGATGCAGGAGGTTGCCGCTGCCACAGACGAGTGGCGTGCAGCCTACGATAGTCGCAATCCAAAGCGCATCACCGAGCTGTACGCGCCAGACGGCGTCCTCTGGGGAACAAATCTGAAGGCGATTGCCACCACGCCCGCCACTGTCGCAGAGTACTTCAAGGATGCTCCCG
>DATILI010000010.1:0-10065 GCA_035476635.1 Burkholderiaceae bacterium
TCGCCAGGCGGTCGATTTCCTTGGTGGTGACCCCCACTTTCACGAACGGTGTGAGGTAGTCGAGAACCTCGGAGGCCAGCTTGCAGGCGGCGCGCATGCCCTGGATGCCTGCCGCGTCTTTGTACGTAATGCTCATGCCCCCGATTATCTCAGGCAGCCATGGGTCCAGTGTTCTTGCCGGTAAAATCCCATGTTTGAGCGGGTCGCCCCAGTCAGCGGCGGCCCGTGTGCTTCAAGCCAATCCGGTATCCATCCATCTAGGCCACCACAGTGACCCTGCACATCACCCAGTTCGAGGGCGGCAATGCCCTCAGCGAATTCCGCGTTCAACAACTCCTTCCGCGCCTGCAAGCCGTACACGACAAGATCAGCGGCATTGCCGCGCGTTTTGTGCACCTGGTGGCCAGCAACAGCGCGCCGGCCGATGCCGAAAAAACCCAGCTCGCCGCGCTGTTGACCTATGGCGACCCCTACGCCGGCACCTACGCCGGCCTTGGCGAGGGCGAGCTGATCGTGGTCACGCCGCGCTTCGGAACCGTGTCGCCCTGGGCTTCCAAGGCCACCGACATTGCCCACAACTGCGGCATCGCCCTGAAGCGGGTGGAGCGCATCACCGAGTACCGCGTCACGCTGAAATCAGGCCTCCTGGGCAAGGCGGCGCTGACCGCTGCCCAGCGCGACCAGATCGCGGCCTTGCTGCACGACCGCATGACCGAATCGGTGATGTTCGAGCGTGGGCAGGCGCTGGGCTTGTTCACCGAGCTGCAAGCCGCACCGATGGCGTATGTGGACGTGCTGCAAGGCGGCCGCGCCGCACTTGAAGCCGCCAACACGCAATTTGGCCTGGCCCTGGCGGATGACGAGATCGACTACCTGGTCAATGCCTTCCAGGGCCTGAAGCGCAACCCGAGCGACGTGGAGCTGATGATGTTCGCCCAGGCCAACAGCGAGCACTGCCGCCACAAGATCTTCAATGCCTCGTTCACCATCGACGGCGTGGCGCAGGAACAGAGCATGTTCGGCATGATCCGCAACACGCACCAGTTGAACCCGCAGCACACGGTGGTCGCGTACTCGGACAACGCCTCGGTCATGGAAGGCTCGAAGATCGAGCGCTTCCTGGCCAGGTCGAACGGAAGTACCCATGAGGCGGATGGCGGCTATCAGAAGACGGACGCCACCGCGCATGTCCTGATGAAGGTCGAAACCCACAACCATCCGACCGCGATCTCGCCATTCCCCGGCGCCTCCACCGGCGCGGGCGGGGAAATTCGCGACGAGGGTGCCACCGGCCGTGGCTCGCGCCCCAAGGCCGGCCTGACCGGCTTCACTGTGTCCAAGCTGTGGGGCGGCTGGTCGGACCAGCCGGGCGGCAAGCCCGAGCACATCGCCAGCCCGCTGCAGATCATGACCGAAGGCCCGCTGGGCGGCGCGGCCTTCAACAACGAGTTCGGCCGGCCTAATTTGCTGGGCTATTTCCGCGAGTACGAGCAGCCGGCAAGGTCTGAAACCGACACCGTGCTGCGCGGCTACCACAAGCCCATCATGATCGCGGGCGGCCTGGGCACCATCGACGCCGGCCTCACGCAGAAGATCGAATTTCCGGCCGGCGCCTTGCTGATCCAGCTCGGCGGCCCCGGCATGCGCATCGGCATGGGTGGCAGTGCCGCAAGCTCCATGGCCACGGGCGCCAATGCGGCGGAGCTGGACTTTGACTCGGTGCAGCGCGGCAACCCCGAGATCGAGCGGCGCGCGCAGGAGGTCATCAACCATTGCTGGGCCGAGGGCGAGAAGAACCCCATCCTGGCGATCCACGACGTGGGCGCGGGCGGCCTTTCCAATGCCTTCCCCGAGTTGACCAATGACGCCGGCCGCGGCGCGCGCTTTGACCTGGCGCAGGTGCCGCTCGAGGAATCGGGCCTGGCGCCCAAGGAAATCTGGTGCAACGAAAGCCAGGAGCGCTATGTGATGGCGATCGCGCCCGAATCGCTGGCGCAGTTCAAGGCGTTTTGCGAGCGCGAACGCTGCCCGTTCTCCGTGGTCGGCGTGGCGACCGAAGAGCGCCAGTTGCTGGTCGCGCAGGAGGGAGCGGCCAGCCCGGTCGACATGCCCATGAATGTGCTGCTGGGCAAGCCACCGAAGATGCACCGCGACGTCAAGACCATCGCGCGCCAATTCAAGCCGGTGGACCTGACCAAGGTCGCCCTGCAGGATGCCGCCATCCAGGTGCTGAGCCACCCCACGGTTGCATCGAAGCGCTTTCTCATCACCATCGGCGACCGCACTGTAGGCGGCCTGAGCCATCGCGACCAGATGGTCGGCCCGTGGCAGGTGCCGGTGGCCGACTGTGCCGTGACCCTGGCCGACTACAAGGGCTTTGCCGGCGAGGCCATGAGCATGGGTGAGCGCACGCCGCTGGCCGTGATCGACGCGCCGGCCTCCGGCCGCATGGCCGTGGCCGAGGCAATCACCAACCTGCTGGCCGCACCAATTGAGTTGCCCAGGGTCAAGCTTTCGGCCAACTGGATGGCCGCCTGCGGCGAACCGGGAGAAGACGCGGCGTTGTATGAGACCGTCAAGGCCGTGGGCATGGCGCTGTGCCCTGCGCTCGGTATTTCCATTCCCGTGGGCAAGGACAGCCTGTCGATGCGCACGCAATGGCAGGACGGCGCGGACAGGAAGAAGGTCACCTCGCCCGTCAGCCTGATCGTGACCGCCTTCGCCACATTGGCCGATGTGCGCAGCACGCTCACGCCGCAGCTTGATGCCACCGAAGACGACACCACGCTGCTGCTGATCGACCTTGGCAAGGGCCGCAACCGCATGGGCGGCAGCATCCTGGCCCAGGCGCTGGGGCAGGTGGGCGACAGCGCACCCGACCTGGACGACCCGCAGGATCTGGTGAACCTCGTCAACGCCGTCAACGCACTGCGTACCCAGGGCAAGCTGCTGGCCTACCACGACCGCAGCGATGGCGGCCTGTTTGCGGCGGTGTGCGAAATGGCGTTTGCCGGCCAGGTCGGCGTGGCGCTCAATGTGGACATGCTGGTGGTGGAGGGCGACGGCATCTCCGACAGCCGCATGGACACGGGCGACGCCAAGAACTGGGCAGGGCAGGTCGGCGCGCGGCGCGAAGAACTTACGCTCAAGGCCTTGTTCAGCGAAGAGCTGGGCGTGGTGCTGCAGGTGCGCACGGCCGATCGCAACGAGGTCATGCAGACCCTGCGCGCGCATGACTTGTCCAGGTTCAGCCACTTCGTCGGAAAGACACGCCCGGCTTCGTCCACGCTCGAATCCGGCAAGGGCGAGATCCAGGTCTGGCGCGACACCAAGGCGGTGTTCAGCGCCAAGCTGGTCGATTTGCATCAGGTCTGGGACAGCGTCAGCTGGAAGATCTGCCAGCAGCGCGACAACCCGGCCTGCGCCGATGCCGAGCATGCCGCAACCGGCGACCCGGCCGACCCCGGCCTGCATGCCGTGCTCAGTTTCGACCCGGCCGAGAATGTGGCCGCGCCTTACCTGAACCTGGCTCGGCCCAAGGTGGCCATCCTGCGCGAGCAGGGCGTCAATTCCCATGTGGAGATGGCCTATACCTTTACCGAGGCCGGCTTCGAAGCCTACGACGTGCATATGACCGACCTGCAAACCGGCCGCGCCAACCTGGCCGATTTCAAGGGCGTCGTGGCCTGCGGTGGCTTCAGCTATGGCGACACCCTGGGGGCCGGCATCGGCTGGGCCCGCAGCATTACCTTCAATCCGGTCCTGGCCGACCAGTTCAAGGCCTTTTTCGGCCGCGCCGACACCTTCGGCCTGGGCGTATGCAACGGCTGCCAGATGTTCGCCGAGCTGGCCGACATCATTCCCGGCGCATCAGACTGGCCGCGCTTCACGACCAACCGCAGCGAACGTTTCGAGGCGCGGCTGTCGATGATGGAAGTGCTGGAGTCGCCCAGCCTGTTCTTCAGGGGCATGGCCGGCAGCCGGCTGCCGATCGCCGTGGCGCATGGCGAGGGCTATGCCAACTTCGCCTACCGCGGCGACCAGGGCAAGGTCATTGCCGCGGCGCGGTTCACCGACAACCATGGCAAGGCCACAGAGGCCTATCCGTTCAATCCGAATGGCAGCCCGGGCGGCCTGACCGCGGTGACCACCGCCGATGGGCGCTTCAGCGCCTTGATGCCGCATCCGGAGCGCGTGTTCCGCAACATCCAGATGAGCTGGACGGATGGCGATGCCAGCGCGCACAGCCCCTGGATGCGCTTGTGGCAAAACGCGCGGAAATGGGTGGGCTAAAAACAAAAAAGGCACCGAACATCGGTGCCTTTTTTGGGAGCTGACGCAGCCTGGTTCAGGACGCCTTGGCCTTGCGGCGACGCGCTGCGGCCAAGCCGATGGCTGCAAGACCGAACAGGGCCAGCGAGCCGGGCTCTGCAACGGTGGTAGGAGTGCCGGATACCTTCAGGACCTTGAAAGCATCGAAGAAATTGTCCTGGCTGCCGCCATTGAGCGTATTGCCATAGTAGGACGAGTTGTATGCACTCACGAGCCAGTAGCTTGAGAACGTGGTGGCCGCTGCAACAAGGGCCGTGTTGCCCGTGAGCAAGCCCACGTTGGCGTAATTTCCGATCAGCGTCCAGCCAGCGGAGTTCGGCGCGGCGCCAGCCAGGCTTCCGGGGGCTCCAGCGCCGGTCCACGCCAGCACGGACAGGTCTGAATCCTTGTACGCGCCGCTTGAAGTGCCGGTAGCGTTGTCCGAACCGTTCCAGCCAATTTTCACCGAGCTCAAGCTGGTGGCTGTCGTGAAGGTGAACAGGATGGCATCGGTGCCGTATTTGTTGTCAGTTGCGTGGGGGCCGGTGGCCCCGGGGTCTTCATTGGACCCAACGACGCCCAGACCGAAGCTACCCCAGTCGTAGACCTTTGCGGTATGGAACAAATTGTCGGAAGTTGTGGCGCCCACACTGCCAGTGGCCGTGGACCAGCCGCTGATGGACAGGCCGCTGCCGCAGCTGCCTGTGGCAACGCTATTGCCGTCGGAGGTGCACAGGGCATCCAGATCCCAGTCGGCCGCCGTGGCCGGCAATGCCATGGCCAGCAAGGCGCAAGCGGCGAGCAGGTGAAGCTGGTGGTTTGATCGCGAGCGGATGCTTTTCATATAGGGGACCTCAACTTGCGGTGCGCTGGGCATTTGCGTTGTGGACGATACAGTTGTTTCGTATGGTTACAAGCGAATTTCGTGCCACTGTAACAAATTCCTTTCTATTCAACAATCTAGCCCGCTGCGGGTCTTGGGAATATTGGCGAGTGTAAGAAAAACCGACGCGCTGGGTTACACAGCAGCGGCCCGTACCAAAGCTCACTTCAGTTCCGCAGCCAGCGCCTTGGCATCGGCAGACCATTCGCTTGACATGGAACTCTTGAGCACCGCAACCAACTCCTCCCGTGCCTCCGTCTTGCGCCCCGTGTGCGCCAACACCGCAGCCAGGTGGTAACGGATTTCAAGGTTTGCCGGCTCTCGCAGGCGCGCATCCCTCAGCAACTGCAGCGCCCGGTCGGTCTGCCCATGGCGATACAAGGCCCAACCCAGGGTATCAATGACCTTGGCATTGCCGGGTGCCGCAACATTGGCCTGTTCGGCACGTTTGATGGCTGCTTCGTTGTCCTTCAGGCGCAGCAGTACGTTGGCGAGGTTGTTCAGGGCCATGGCATCGTCTGGCGACACTTTCAGCAAGTCTTCATAGGCTCTTCGCGCCGAAGCAAGATTGCCGGCCCGGACATAGCCCTCAGCCAGGGCCTTTCGCACCAGGGTGTCATTGGGACGCGTCTTGATCCACTCGCTGCCCAGTTGCAGTCCCGCCTGGTTTCCAGTGGGGCCACCCATGGCACGGAACAGGCGCATCAGCGATTCGGTGGAAGGTTCGAGCTGGTGCGCGCGCCGATAGAGCTCCAGGGCAGCGGTGGCCTGGCCGCGCGCCCGCGCAACATCGCCCTGCAAGCTGTAGCCAATGGCGCGCTTGGGAATCTTGTCCACCACCTCCTTGGCACGTTTCTCCGCTTTGGCAAAGTCGCCCTGGCGCAATTCCACCTCGGCCAGCAGCGCGTTGGCCGGCAGGAAGTCGGGGCGGCCGGAGAGTGCCTTCTCCAGGCTGTAGGCCGCACCGGGGAGGTTGTTGGCGGCCATTTGAAGGGTGGCGATCTCGACTTGGGCCGGTGCATTGAAGTCCGCGAACCGGGTTGCGCTGTTCAGGCTCGTCTTGGCACCCACGGCATCGGCATTGGCAAGCTGCGCCTTGCTATAGGCAATCAGCACGCCGACGTCGTCCGGCGCCTTGGCTGACAAGCGCTTGGCGGCCTCCAAGGCCGGGCTTGGCCGGCCCCCACGCAAATGAAGATCGACCAGGGCCAGGCCGGGCTTCAGATCGCGCGGGCCGGCCACGTCGGTGGCTTTTTCGAGCCAGCGCTGGGCCTCCGCCATCTGGCCTTGCCGGCCGGCGATCACCGCCATGTCAAACATCGCTTCGGTGTTCTTTTCGTCCGCTTTCAGCACGCCTTCGAGTCGGGCCGTCGCGGCGGCGTAGGACTTGCTCGCAATTTCGAGTTTCGCCAGGTTCAGCTTGGGCGCAAGCAGGCTGTCGTCCAATTTGCTGGCCTGCTCGAATGCGGCTTTTGCCTCGGCGATTTTCCCGGCCTGGCCTTGCGCCGTACCCAGCAAGTTGAAGAAACTCGGGTTGCCTGGCCGCAACTTCACCAGGCTCTGGGCAACACCGGCGGCCTTGGCCGCCTGGCCGCTGCGAAGATACAGGGCGACCAGGGCCGCACCGGCGCGCGTTTGGTCCGGATCGCGCTTGTAGGCGGTCTCCAGCTCGGCTATGGCGTTGCCGGTTTGACCGCTGCCTATCATGCTCAAGCCCAGCGTCGTGCGCAATTCAGGCGCGTCATTGGCCTTGAGCGCCTCTTGCATCAACGATGTCGCGCGCGCGTGCCGGCCCTGCGCCATGTGGGCGGAGGCCAAAAGCGCCATCGCTTGTGAATCGCCGGGCTGCGCCTTGATCAAGGTTTCCAGAACCTCAATGGCCCGCGCGATGTTGGATTCGCCCAGGTAGATCTGTGCCAACAGTTTGGATGCGGCGCTATTGCCGTGGGACCGCTGCAAAATTTCGAGATAAGGCTTGGCCTTCTCGCGTTCGTTCAATTCGAAATGCGCGATGCCGTTGAGCATCAGCAATTGCGGCCGGTAGCGGATGAAGTCCAGCGGAACGGAATCGATGAGATTGGTGACTTCTCTCAATGCGGCGCGTGTGCCGGCTTCGTCGTTGTTGCGGCCAGCGAGCTGCGCTTTCAGGTACATCGCTCTTGGCTCGCCGGGTGCCAGCCGCAGGAGCTCGGTTACGTCGCTGTCGGCCTCCTTGAGCTTTCCGAAGTCAATCGACAGACCCGCGCGTGCAATGCGGGCCTCGAAGTGCGCCGGATTGGCCTGCAGCGCCCGGTCGTAGGCGGCAAGCGCAGCTTTGAGGTCTCCTTGTACGTGCAGGACCGAACCCTTCTGGTAAATCGCTTCCGGATGGCCGGGCGCCAGCGCCAAGGCCTTGTCGGCGGCTTCGCCGGCCTCGCGGAACTGCCGGATCCGCACACGCACCGGGATCTCGGCCAGCCAGGCGTCGACGGACGTTGAGTCAACCGCGCGCGCCTCTTCGATGGCCTTCAGCGCGGCGCGTGTTTCGCCAAGATCGGAAGAAGCCGCTGCGCGCAGCAACAACAACTGGGCCCGCACTCCCGCCGGAAGGCCGCCAGGCGCGAACTGCGGCTGCTCCAGCAGCAGCTTGTGCTTGCCCTGGGCGACAACGGATTGCGCCAGCGGAATGACGACTTCCGCGCGATTGACGCCCAGCCGCAAGGCTTCTGTGAATGCCACTTCCGCCGCACCGACCTCGCCGTTTTGCAGCAGCGCCTTGCCCAGCAGCATCTGCACTGGCAGCATGGTCCTGTCGATTTGCAGCGCATTCTTGAGCTGGATGATGGCACCAGCCAGGTCGCGCTTTTCATAGCGTGCCAATGCATCTTCGTAGTAGCGCGCGGCTTTGGCGTCCTGCACGGCAAACGTGGGCGCGCTCAGGACGCAGAGCAGCGCGGCCAGGACTGCACCTCTGGCGTGGTGCTGGCCGCATTGGAATATCCGGGGAAGGGTCATATCAGGATTCGGCCCTGGAGGGCAAGGAAGACCTGTTACGAATGGTAGCGTACAAACCCGCTGCTAATTGCCTTGCCTCGCGTCGGCACGCAAGGTGTGCCTCAAGATCGCGGTTTCCAACCGGGTGGAACTGACGAGGGTGCCTGTGGTTGTGTCGTCAGCGGACTGACGATTTCCTCGACGGTGTGGCAAGCGGTCTCCAATTGAACGATGCGCTTGGACATGCGATGCAGGGCACCTTGCTTTTCCGAAAGCGGAACGGCGTCGTCGCCCCCATCGTCAAGCAATCGTGCGGCTTCCTTGTAGCGCTCTGACAGGACCGCGAGATCGTTGCGGATCCTGTTCAATTCTTCTTCCAGTTTCACGAAGGCTCCATCAACCGGGGACCGGCCGTGGCTTGTGACATGGTCCTATGGAGAGAAATTACGGCAGGCCCCCGGCTTTCCAAGTAGGACAGCACCGTTTTCTGATACCAGACGAAGCGCCGTCGCTATGCGGTGATTCCGCGCTGGCGTGCCCGGTAGGCAAGCTGCGGCCGCGTGATGCCCAGCAGGCGCGCGGCGGCCGAGACGTTTCCCTTGCATTGCGCAAGGGCGCGGCGCATCAACGCCTCCTCGATTTGCGGCAACGTGCCCTGGCTTGGCCCCAGCGGTGTTGCGGCCGCGCCAGGAGCGGGCCGCGTCGACGCTTCTTGCGGCCTCGTCGCTTCGTCCTGTGCGACCAGGTGGCCATCGGGCCGGACCGACAGCACGCTCTTGTCGCGCTTTTCGCCACTGGTGAACAGGTGGTGGACGTCGATCAGCTCGCCTTCAGGCGCAACGATCAGCGCCCGCTCGATCAGGTTTTGCAGCTCGCGGATGTTGCCGGGGTAGTCATAGTTCAGCAGCGCCTTGACGGCCGCCTGGCTGAAGCCCGGAACCGGGCGGCCATGCTTGCGGCTGTAGTGGCCCAGGAAGTGGCTCATCAGCAGCGGCACATCGTCGCGCCGTTCGCGCAAGGGCGGCAGGTGAATGGGAAACACGTTCAGGCGGAAGAACAAGTCGTCGCGGAACCGGCCCTCGCGCACGGCCTGGCGCAAGTCCACGTTGGTGGCAGCAATGACGCGCGTGTCTACCCGGATGCCGCGTGTGCCGCCAACGCGCTCGATCTCGCCTTCCTGCAGGGCCCGCAACAGCTTGCCCTGGGCCACGTAGCTCAAGGTGCCGATCTCATCCAGGAACAGCGTGCCGCCGTGCGCGCGTTCGAAGCGGCCGGGCCGCGCGGCGCCAGCGCCGGTGTAGGCGCCTCGCTCCACGCCGAAAAGTTCCGATTCGACCAGGGTCTCGGGAATTGCCGCGCAGTTCACGGCCACGAAAGGCGCGTCGCGGCGCGGGCTGATGTGGTGCAGCATGCTCGCGAACTTTTCCTTGCCCACGCCCGATTCGCCGGTGAACAGCACGGTGGCGGTCGTCGGCGCCACGCGGTGCAGCAGATGGCAGGCTGCGTTGAAGGCCGATGAAGCACCGACCATGGCATCCCCCTGCGGCGGGGCAACGGGAAGCTCGGCGGCTCGCGCCGCGCCGGCGCCATGGGGGGAGGTGTGGGAGGCCCCCACAAAGTCCCGCGCCCGCAGGTAGCGCAGATCCTCTTCCACGTTGTCCCAGCGCTCCGCCGATTTCCCGATGACCCGGCAATGCGCCTCGCCCATGGAGCGGCAGTTGACTTCGCGGAAAACCACCAGGCGCCCGAACAGCGTACTGACGTAGCCGGTGGCATAGCCCACCTGCATCCAGCAGGCGGCCGAGCCGCCGATGCCGTAGGCGGCGATGTGCTCGTCGTCCTCGCTGGAGTGGTGCCAGAGGAATTCGCCTTCATAGTCCGAGGTGTCGGGGTCGTAG
>DATILI010000011.1:0-4381 GCA_035476635.1 Burkholderiaceae bacterium
CAAGGCCGTGATGATCGCGGCCGACAAATACCAGCGCTTCTTCCCCATGCTGATGACCGCCGCCGGCACCGTGAAGGCCGCGCGCATCGTGATCCTGGGCGTCGGCGTCGCCGGCCTGCAGGCGATTGCCACGGCCAAGCGCCTGGGCGCGGTGATCGAAGCGTCTGACGTGCGCCCCAGTGTCAAGGAACAAGTCGAATCGCTGGGCGCCAAGTTCATCGACGTCTCCTACGACACGGATGAAGAAAAGGAAGCGGCTGTCGGCGTGGGCGGCTACGCCAAGCCCATGCCGCAAAGCTGGATGGACCGCCAGAAGGTGGAAGTAGCCAAGCGCGTGGCGCAGGCCGACATCGTCATCACCACCGCCTTGATTCCCGGCCGCGCCGCGCCGGTGCTGGTGACGGAGGACATGGTCAAGGCCATGAAGCCGGGCTCGGTGATCGTGGACCTGGCCGCCGGGAAAGGGCCCGCAGATCCTGCCGGGCCTGCTTCGGGCGGCAACTGCCCGCTGACCGAAGCCGGCAAGACCGTGATCAAGCACGGCGTGACCCTGGTGGGCGAGACCAATCTGCCGGCGCTGGTGGCGGCCGACGCTTCCTCTCTGTACGCGCGCAACGTGCTGGACTTCCTCAAGCTCGTCATCAACAAGGAAGGCGCGCTGCACGTGGACATGGACGACGACATCGTGGCGGCATGCCTGATGGCGCAGAACGGCGAAGTTCGGAGAAAGTAATGGAAATCTCCCACACCGTCATCAACCTCATCATCTTCGTGCTGGCCATCTACGTGGGCTACCACGTGGTGTGGACCGTGACCCCCGCGCTGCACACGCCGCTGATGGCCGTGACCAACGCGATCTCGGCCATCGTCATCGTCGGCGCCATGCTGGCCGCGGCGCTGACCGAAACCACGCTGGGCAAGAGCATGGGCGTGCTGGCCGTGGCGCTGGCCGCGGTCAACATCTTCGGCGGCTTCCTGGTGACGCGCCGCATGCTGGAGATGTTCAAGAAAAAGGACAAGAAGCCCGCTGCTGACAAGGGAGCCGCCAAATGAGCATGAACCTCGTCACGCTGCTGTACCTGGTCGCTTCGGTCTTCTTCATCCAGGCCTTGAAGGGCCTGTCGCATCCCACGACCTCGATCCGCGGCAACCTGTTCGGCATGGCCGGCATGGCCATCGCCATGCTGACCACCGGCGCGCTCATCGTCGAGCTCTCTGGCGGCAAGGCCCAAGGCATGGCCTGGGTGCTCTTGGGCCTGGTGGTCGGCGGCGGCTACGGCGCCTACCGCGCCAAGACCGTGGAGATGACCAAGATGCCCGAGCTGGTCGCCTTCTTCCACAGCATGATCGGCCTGGCTGCGGTGTTCATCGCCGTGGCCGCCGTGGCCGAACCGCATGCCTTCGGCATCGTCGCCAAGGGCCAGCCGATTCCCGCCGGCAACCGGCTGGAGCTGTTTCTCGGTGCGGCGATCGGCGCCATCACCTTCAGCGGCTCGGTGATCGCCTTCGGCAAACTCTCGGGCACCTACAAGTTCCGCCTGTTCCAGGGCGCGCCGGTGCAGTTTGCCGGCCAGCACAAGCTGAACCTGGTGCTGGGCCTGCTGACCATTGGCCTGGGCCTGGTGTTCACGTTCACCGGCAACTGGACTGCGTTCTTCGTGATGCTGGCGCTGTCCTTCGTGATGGGTGTCCTGATCATCATCCCGATCGGCGGGGCCGACATGCCGGTGGTGGTGTCCATGCTCAACAGCTATTCGGGCTGGGCGGCAGCGGGCATCGGCTTCTCGCTGAACAACAGCATGCTGATCATCGCCGGCTCGCTGGTGGGCAGCTCGGGCGCGATCCTCTCGTACATCATGTGCAAGGCGATGAACCGCTCGTTCTTCAACGTGATCCTGGGCGGCTTCGGCGGCGAGGCCGTCACGGCCGCAGCCGGTGGCGCCGCGCAGCGCAGTGTCAAGAGCGGCTCGGCCGACGATGCGGCGTTCGTGCTCTCCAATGCCGAAACCGTGGTCATCGTGCCGGGCTACGGCCTGGCGGTGGCGCGCGCGCAGCATGCCGTCAAGGAACTGGCGGAGAAGCTCACGCACAAGGGCATCACGGTGAAGTACGCGATCCACCCGGTGGCCGGGCGCATGCCGGGCCACATGAACGTGCTGCTGGCCGAGGCCGAAGTGCCGTACGACCAGGTGTTCGAGATGGAAGACATCAACGGCGAGTTCGGCCAGGCCGATGTGGCCATCATCCTGGGCGCCAACGACGTGGTGAACCCGGCCGCACTCGTGAAGGGCAGCGCGATCTACGGCATGCCGATCCTGGAGGCCTACAAGGCCAAGACGGTGATCGTGAACAAGCGCTCCATGGCTGCGGGCTATGCGGGGCTGGACAACGAACTGTTCTACATGGACAAGACCATGATGGTGTTTGGCGACGCGAAGAAGGTTGTTGAGGACATGGGCAAGGCCATCGAGTGAGCCCGGTTTAGAGTATCCACTCTCTTGGCGCCTAGGGAAAACACAGGCGGCCGGGCTGGCAAGGGCAGGGACAATGCCCGCGTTCCACCTGAATGAAGTTTGGAGAGACAAAAATGACCGATCGCATCTGGCTCAGCAGTTATTCCCAGGGAGTGCCCGCCGATATCAACCCCGGGCAGTACCCGTCCCTGGTGGCACTGATGGAGGAGAGCTTCCAGAAGTACGCCAGCCGCGTGGCCTACAGCTTCATGGGCAAGGACGTCACCTATGGGCAGACCGACTCGTTGAGCCGCGCACTCGCCGCGTACCTGCAGGGCCTGGGCCTGGCCAAGGGCGACCGCGTGGCGATCATGATGCCCAACGTGCCGCAGTACCCGGTGGCCGTGGCGGCCATCCTGCGTGCCGGCTTTGTGGTGGTCAACGTCAACCCGCTGTACACCCCGCGCGAGCTCGAACACCAGTTGAAGGACTCCGGCTCCAAGGCCATCATCATCATCGAGAACTTCGCCAGCACACTGGAGCAATGCATCGCCGCCACGCCGGTCAAGCATGTGGTGCTGTGTTCCATGGGCGACCAGCTCGGCCTGCTCAAGGGAGCGCTGGTCAACTATGTGGTGCGCAGCGTCAAGAAGATGGTGCCCCCCTTCAACCTGCCCGGTGCCGTGCGCTTCAACGATGCGGTGGCCCAGGGCACGCGCGGCACGCTTAAAAAGCCGGACATCAAGGCCGACGACATTGCGGTGCTGCAATACACGGGCGGCACCACCGGCGTCTCCAAGGGCGCCGTGCTGCTGCACCGCAACGTCATCGCCAACGTGCTGCAGTCCGAGGCCTTCAACCAGCCGGTCATGGACAAGGTGCCGGCCTCGGAGCAGCCCACCAGCGTCTGCGCGCTGCCGCTGTACCACATCTTCGCCTTCACCGTGGGCATGATGCTGTCCATGCGCACCGGCGGCAAGCTGATCCTGATTCCCAACCCGCGCGACTTGCCGGCGGTGCTCAAGGAACTGTCCAAGCACACCATCCACAGCTTCCCGGCTGTGAATACGCTGTTCAACGGCCTGGCCAACCACCCGGATTTCAACACCGTCAACTGGCGGAACCTCAAGGTCTCGGTGGGCGGCGGCATGGCGGTGCAGGGCGCCGTGGCAAAGCTCTGGCTGGAGAAGACCGGCTGCCCGATCTGCGAAGGCTACGGCCTGTCGGAGACCAGCCCTTCAGCCAGCTGCAACCCGACCACCAGCACCGCATACACCGGCACCATCGGGGTGCCCTTGCCCAGCACCTACTTCAAGCTGCTGGACGACGACGGCAACGAAGTGCCCCCGGGCCAACCCGGCGAAATCGCCATCAAGGGCCCGCAGGTGATGGCCGGCTACTGGCAGCGCCCGGACGAGACCGCCAAGGTCATGACCCCTGACGGCTACTTCAAGTCCGGCGACATCGGCACGGTGGACGAGCGCGGCTTCTACAAGATCGTGGACCGCAAGAAGGACATGATCCTGGTCAGCGGCTTCAATGTCTATCCGAACGAGATCGAGGACGTGGTGGCCAAGCTCGAAGGTGTGATGGAATGCGCCTGCGTCGGCGTGGTCGACGACAAGTCGGGCGAGGCCGTGAAACTGGTCATCGTCAAGAAGAACCCGGACCTGACCGAAGCCCAGGTCCGCGAATACTGCAAGGCCAATCTCACGGGCTACAAGCAGCCCAAGGTGGTGGAGTTCCGCACCGAGCTGCCCAAGACACCGGTCGGCAAGATCTTGCGGCGCGAGCTGCGGGACAAGAAGTGACGCAGATTGCGCCACAATGAAAGGCGGCTTCGGCCGCTTTTTCATTTTCCGAAACCACCCATGACCCGCACCGCCATCGTCAGCGCCATGCACGAGGAGCTCTCGGCCGTTCTGGCC
>DATILI010000012.1:0-23324 GCA_035476635.1 Burkholderiaceae bacterium
GCCGAGCTTGCCAGCTGGTTGGCCGTGTGCGCGGAGTTGGAGGTCTGCTGCACGGTGCCGGTGAGTTGCTCCATGCTGCTGGCCGTGGTCTGCAGGTTGGCAGCGGTCTGCTCGGTGCGGTGCGACAGGTCGGTGTTGCCCATCGCGATCTCGGCGCTGGCCGTGGTGATGCTGTCCACCGACGTGCGCACCTGCAGCATCATCTGCAGGTAGCGCTTGCGCATGCTTTCGACCTCGCGCACCAGGGCGCCGATCTCGTCGCGGCGCGTGGTGCGAAATTCCTGGGTCAGGTCGCCGTGCGCCACCGTCGTGATCGCGGAAGTCAGTTCGCGCAGCGGCCGGCTCACCGAATGGCGCAGCACCAGAAACAGTCCGACGCCGAGCAAGACAACGGCCAGCGCCAGCGAGACCCAGATCATGACCATGCCGGCGTGATGCTGTGCCATGGCCTGCTGGTTGGAGACCTCGGCCACGACCCACCAGCCGTTGGACTTGGTCTTGCGCATCACCGCCCATTCGTCGCCTCCGCCGGCTGGGTTCAGGATGGCGTCGGCATCGGCAACAAACCCGCCGGAGGTCGCCGCCAGCGCGCTGAAGAATTTCTCGCTTTGCGGAAAAGCTTCCAGCACCTTCTTGCCGCGCGCCGTGGGGTGCACGAGAAACACCGCATTGGCCAGCGCGTTGCGCGGGTCGATCACGTAGAAGCCACCGGTCTCAAAGAAGTGCGCATCGGTGACCTGCTTTTGCAGCCCGGCCAAAAACAGCGAGATGTCGTTGCCGACAAACAGGATGCCTACGATCTTGCCTGCCAAATCCTTGACCGGCTCGTAGTGCGTCATGTAGGGCTTGCCGAACAAGTCGGCCCGGCCGGTGTAGGGCTTGCCGGCCAGCACCAGCGGATAGGCCGGGTGGGTGCGGTCCAGCAGCGTGCCCTGGGCGCGCTCGCCATCCTGCTTTTTCAGCGATGTGGTGACGCGGACGAAATCGTCGCCCTTGCGCGCGAACACCGTGGCCACGCTGCCGGTGTCCTTGGTGAACTTGTCGACAATGCTGTAGTCGTCGTTCACCTTGGAACCGTAGTTCTTGAGCTCGCTGGTGGCTTCGTCCAAGATCAGCGTCGGTTCGAAGTTTTGCTGGAACGCCTGGTGGGCCCGCCGAATCAACTCGCGGTTGGTCGCGTCGGTCGTATCGGCGGCGTTGACCAGGCTCTGGGCCTTGTCGCCCACCATATTGACGACCTGGTCGCGCGCGTTGCGCTGGGTGATCACGCCGATCGCCACGCTGGCGGCAATCAGGACCCCCGCAATCATGGCGAGCGACAGCAGGGTTACACGCCGGGCAACCGAGCGGTTGGAGGCAGAGGATTCATTCATGGACGACGTCTCTTTTCAAGGGATTGTTTGCGCCGGCGCTGCCCTTGTCATGCGACGGCGCGACCACTGTAGCCGCCACCCGGGAACCCACCAATCCGCGCAATCCCTAGGATAAACCGATACCAACAGCCGCGCGGCCGCGCTACATTCGCAGCTCCGGAAAAAAACGCAAGGAGGTTGGCCGTGGGCAAATCAAAGGATGTCCGAATCGACGGCAGCGAGACTCGCCGCATCCGGATGGGGGTTGGCGGCTGGACCTACGAGCCCTGGCGCGACAATTTCTACCCCAAAGGCCTGCCGCACAGCCAGGAGCTCGGCTACGCGAGCCGGCAGCTCAGCGCCATCGAGGTCAACGGTACCTACTACAGCACCTTCAAGCCCCAAACATTCGCCAAGTGGCGCGACGAGACGCCTGATGATTTCGTGTTCTCGCTCAAGGCCAACCGCTTCGCGACCAACCGCAAGGTGCTGGCCGACGCCGGGCCATCCGTGGAGCGCTTTGTGCAAAGCGGCCTGAGCGAGTTGGGCCCCAAGCTCGGTCCCATCGTCTGGCAGTTCATGCCCACCAAGGTATTCGACGCCCCGGATTTCGAGGCCTTCCTGAAATTGCTGCCGGCCGAAGTGGGCGGCTGCAAGCTGCGCCACGCGCTGGATGTGCGCCACGCAAGCTTCATGGTGCCGCAGTACCTTGCGCTGGCGCGCCAATACGGCTGCGCCACCGTGTTCACCGATTCCGACGACTACCCCTCGTTTGCCGACGTCACGGGCGACTTCGTCTACGCCAGGCTGATGCGCACCGATGCGAAGTACAAGGCGGGGTGTGCGCCGAAAGTGTTGGACCGATGGGCCGAAGCCGCCCGCACCTGGCTGCAAGGCAGCGAGCCGACGGATGTGCCGCGGGTGCAAGACCCTGCCAAAAAGCCCAAGCCACGCGACGTGTTCATGTACTTCATCAGCGGCGCAAAGGAAAAGGCGCCGGCGGCAGCGATGGCCTTGATCAGCCGGATGCAGACTTGATCGACCGATGGGGCCACGGTCATTCGCTACCCGAAACCGGCCCGCGCAAGCGCTTTACCTCTCCCCGGCTTGCCTTGCCCTGCAGCCGCCTGCGCTTGGAGCCCAAGGTCGGTTGGGTCGGCTTGCGGCGCTTGGGCGGCGTGGCCACGCTGTCGACCAGCGCCTGCAAGCGGGCGATGGCCTCGGCCTTGTTCTGCTCCTGGCTGCGGCTGGTCTGCGCCTTGATGACAACCACGCCCTCGGCTGTGATGCGCTGGTCGCCCAAGGCCAGCAAGCGCGCCTTGACGGGTTCGGGCAGCGAGGAGGAGGGGACCGAGAAACGCAGGTGCACCGCGCTGGAGACCTTGTTGACGTTCTGCCCTCCGGCGCCCTGGGCGCGGATGGCGGTGAAGACCAGCTCGTCCTGCGATATGGTAGTCGGCGATATGGGGCTGAGCGGCATGGATTGATTATGTTGGCTCAGACGTCATCCACCGCCGGCACATGGCAAGCCACGCAGATCTTGTTGCCATCGGGATCGCGAAAGTACGCACCGTAGTAATGGGCGTGATACTGCGGCCGCAGTCCGGGTGGGCCCTCGCATGTCCCTCCGTGTTCGAGCGCCGCCTGATGCGCGGCGTGCACCATCGGTCTGGTGGCCGCCATGAAGGCAATCATCTGCCCGTTGCCCGGATCGTGCGGCTGGCCGTCGTAGGGCTTGCAGATCACGAACAATGGCCGTGCCCGGTCCGCGCTGTGCCAGCCAGCCCAGGGCTTATCCCGCTCGCAGAAGCGCTGTTCGATGCCCAGGCTCGTCATCAACGCAGCATAAAAATCCAGTGCGCGGTCGAAATCGCTCACGCTTACAAACACATGCGAAAACATACTTGGCTCCTTGTCGAATGGGTCGCCAGACCGAGCAAGCCCACCTTATTTGTCCGTCACAAGACCCAACTCCCGGCAAATGCGTTGATGGTAGGCGGGCCAGTCTTGCCATGAATTCTCGATGACCAGCTTGTCGACTTCCAGTCCGTCGTGTGCCTCGGGTCGGACACGGCCTACCCTGCAAGTGGGCCGGGTCCCACCATGCAAGTGCCCCACGCGGTATAACTTGAACGCTATCGCCTCAACAAGGAGAAGCGCCATGCCGTATGCCAGCCCTGCCCCCAAGCACTTTTCGATGCTGCGCGGTCTCCGTTTGGCCGATTTCTTCACGCTGGGGAATGCGGCTTGCGGCGTCGGGGCTGTTTTTTTCGCGATGCTGTTCATGGCCAGCCAGTCGCTGTCGCATTTCCTGCTCTCGGCCGCCTTGGCGCCCGCCGCGTTCGCCTTCGATGTGCTGGACGGTCGCATCGCCCGGGCACGCCACGAGCATTCCGCCATGGGCCGTGAGCTGGATTCGCTGTCCGATGTGATTTCGTTCGGCGTGGCGCCGGCGGCGCTCGGCTTCGCGGCCGGTCTGCAAGGCGGGTGGGATGCCGCCGCGCTGATCTACTTTGTGTGCTGCGGCGTAAGCCGGCTGGCGCGCTACAACGTCACCGCCGAATCACTGGCAGCAGGGCAGGACAAGGTGGCGTACTTCGAAGGCACGCCGATCCCGACCAGCGTGATCATCAGCGGCATCCTGGCCTTTGCTGCATGGGAAGGCCGGACTCAAGACGCCTTGTACGGCGGCATCTGGACCGTGGGACCCTGGGAGTTTCACCCGTTCGCGCTGATCTTCGTGCTCTCTGGTTCACTGATGATCAGCAAGTCGCTGCGCATTCCCAAGTTCTGACCTCCTAGATTTTGGCGTCGCCCGCACAGCGCTATGCTCCCTGAAAAAAAAGGAGATCACTGTGTCGCTCAAATGGATCTACACGCTGGACGGAATCGACTGGGACGCGCTCTCCGCCCTGTATCGGGTGGCCCCTCTGGGGGACAAGAAACCAGCGGACCTGAAGACCGTGTTTTCAAACAGCATGTTCCGATGCTTCGCCTACGACGCTGACGGCAGGATGGTCGGCGCAGGCCGCGCGCTGGCGGACGGAATGGATTGTTCCTACATCTGCGACGTCGCGGTTCATCCGGACCAGCAAGGCCTGGGCGTTGGCAAGGAGATCGTTTCCCGGCTCGTCGAGCTGTCCAGGGGCCACAAGAAAATCATCCTGTATGCGGTGGTCGGCAAGGAGCCTTTTTACCGCAAGCTCGGGTTCAAGCGCATGTCGACCGCAATGGCGATCTTCGCGAACCAGGCGCAGGCGCTTGCGCAGGGGCTGCTCAACGACACTTAAGCGCGCGGGGGAAACTACTCGTCGAAATCGAGTCCCAGCCCTTGGGTCCAGAGTACGGAAGCGCGCCTGAAGATCGACGGATCGGCCAGGGTGGTGCCGGATGCCACCAGCCGGATCCACACCAGCGTGTCGTGGTGGCTGCCGGGGATCAAGTCGCGGCTGCGCTCCTCCACAAGCCAGGCATGCAATTTCTCATAGTGCTGTGGATGGCGTTGCTGCGTCCACGCCAGGCCGACCAGGTCGCCGTAGCCTTCTTCGCGGCGAACCGCCTTCATGTTCAGGTAGACGGCACGCAGGAGGGGGCTGGGAATTTCCGGCACGTTGGCAATGAAGCCTGCCGGCACGCCGAACCATGCACCGTCAAGATAGCGCCGGCAGTGGCCCAACTCGTGCGCAGCCATGAGTTCAAGCGTCGCGTCCAGGAGGGCGGGCTCGATGCGATCAAGCGTCGCCTGCGCTTGGCTGTTGCCGCGCATGGATAGCACCAGCTTGCAGCGCCCGTCGACATAGGCCAGCGCCAACGGCGAAGTTCCCGGTGTCGGCTGAGGCTGCACGACGATATCAAGTGGAAGACCGACCTGCTTGGCGAATGTCACCACCGGCCAGACACCCTTGAGCCACCGGGCTTCGACGGGCGTCAACTCGGAAGCGAGACAGGCCGACGAAAGCAGCACCGTAACGATGCTCCCAAGCATGGATTTCCACACAAGCAGCCCCTCCAAAAGGGTTTTAATCGACGCATCGTGCCGAAAACTGAAGCTTTTGCAACGGCCGGCAAAGTAAAGACGTGCACTTTTGCACGATGTGGCGCATTTATCGACTTTCCAGCTGGGCACCTGTACAGCGCTATACCGCGCGCTGCAGTGTCAGCTCGAAACTGACACCGCCTTCCACATTCCGGGCCTCAATCGTGCCGCCCATCTTGGCCATGTAGGTCTTGGCGACGAACAGGCCCTGGCCGCGCTGCCCGGGATCGGCGGTAGCGCTTCTCGGTTCGCCGCCGGAAACGCCGTATTCGAAGATGCGCCCCAGCAGGGCCGGATCGATTTGCGGGCCTTGGTTGTGCAAGGTGACGGTGGCGGTACTGTCGCTTCGCTGCAAGCTGAGTGTGATGGGCGTGCCGCCGGTGCGATGGCGGTCGGCGTTGCGCAGGATGTGCGTGACCACGTCTTCCAGCGAGAACTCGTCAGCTCGCGCCAGCATCGGTGCACCGCCGCCTGCATAGTGCACGTGATGAACGCCGGCAAAGTGCGCGTTGGCCGCTACATTGCACAGGAAGGCATCCAGATCCACGGGGTTCAGCTGCAGTGCCGCGGCTTGCAGCGCCTCGCTCGGCGAGGCCTGGCCATAGAGCACTTTCACGGCCTGCTGCATGCGCTGCACATAGCGGTGGCTGGTGTCGGCGCTATCGGGGTGCAGCACCATCAGCGATTGCAGCGGCGACATGATCTCGTGGCCCACGGCGTGCCACATGTCGCGTTCCTGCTGGGCGCGGATGTGCTCGCGCTGCAGGTCGCCTTTCACCCGCTCCAGCAGGTCGGCCAGCGCGCCGGCAAGAATGCCCAACTCGTCCTTGCCGCGCAAGTCCGACACGTCGAGCGCGCCGATGCGTTGTTCCACTTGCGGCGCGTTCACGTTGTACGAGACAGCGGCGGCGCGGCGGGTGAGCGCGGTGACGCGGCGGATCAGCCCGATCTCGATCACCAGCCAGCCCAGCGCGATCGCCGTCAGCATGGCGCCCACGTACCACGACATGCGCGTGGCCACCACGCTCAAGGCGCGCTCGATGCTGCGCACGTTGCCGCTGAGCGTGAGCGCATAGTCGCCCGCGACGGTGGCAATGGTTTCGCGTCCGGTGAGGGCGGGCGTGGCCACCGTGGGCACCGGCAGGATGCTGATCAGGCGGCTCAACCAGGGCAGGGAAGGTTCCGCGGTGTCGTCCTCGCCGCGCAGCGTGACCACTTCCTGGGGGGTGCCGCCCATCTTGCGTATATGCAGCGCCTCGCCGGGCAGCAACGCCTGCGCCAGCTCGGCCAGCGCCGGCGGCGGCGAGGCGCCGGGGCCATCGCTGTCGAACAGCGGCTGCTCGCTGCCGGGGCCGAGCATTTGCACATGCACCAGGGTCTGGTCCAGGTCCGCCGGTGGCCACACCGGGCGCGGCTTGGCAAACAAGGCCTGCCGGTACGCCTCCACTGGCAGGCGGATGGAAAAGAAGGCGCGTCGTGCGCAATTGGCAGGATCCGCCGCCGGATCGGCGCAGCGCGCACCTTGCCAGAGCCAGCCGCGAAAGTCGCGCACCGGGCGGGCCTGCAATGCGAGCGTGGGACCTTCGTCGACAAAGCCGGTGAGCCTGCCACGCACCGCCGGCGCGCCCGGTTCGCTCAAGGCTTCAAATGGCGCCACCCAGCGCAGCGTTTCGCCACGCAGGCGCAAGGTGACGCGGGCCCGATGCACCTCGCTCAAGTCGAGCCGGCCGCGTTCGCGCGGCACGAGTTCCGGCGCATTGAAGCTGCCCACCAGGTAGATGAAGCCACCGGCATAGGGGTTGTTGCCGACGGCCACACAGATGGCGCCGCCTCCCGGGTATTGCACGTTGCAACCTGCGATCTCCACGGCCTGCTGGGCCTTGTACTGGTCGTCGAAATCGAGCGCCGAATAGGGCAGCAGCAGCGGGCGCAGCGGCGTCGCCTGGGGGCTGCGCGCCGGATTCAGCAAAGCCAGCTGGCCGGCCGGATGGCGCAGCCGCGCGGCCACTTCGGCCTGCGTCTTGCGAAAGCCCTGCGCATAGTTGCGGTAACTGCGCTCCTTCTCTTCCTTGAGCAGCACCACGGCCAGCGCCAGCGTGGCCAGCACCAGCAGTACAAATACGCCACGCACCAGGATGCGCCGGCGAAACGAAGCCAGGCCCAGCCGCGGCATCTCCAGCCGGGGCAGCACGTTCATCGACGCGCCCAGCGAAAGCCGCGCATGGGCACGTTCTCGATGCCGTCGAAGGCCGGGTCGATCTCGCGAAAGGCATCGCGGATGGTGCTGACGTGCTTGCGCACGTTGTCGCGGTTGCGGCCGCTTTTCACCACCTCGAACAGCTCGTCATACGACACCACCTCGCCCGCGCGCTGGTACAGCGTAGCCAGGATGCGCTGCGCCGTCAGCGGCAGGTTGATGCGCTCGCCGCGCCAGGTGGGGGTGCGTTGCCACAGCGGGTCCAGCGAAAGCTCGGCCGGCGCGGCGGCGGTGTTGGTGCTGTCGGCCTGGGCGGTCTTGGCCACGCGCAGGATATCCAGAAAGGTGTCGATGAAATCGGCCTCTTCGAACGTGGTTTTCTGCAGGTAGTCCCAGGCGTCCAGCGCCTTCATGATGCTGCGGTAGATGGCCGCTGGCATGGCCGAGACCACCAGCACCGGCGTTCCCTGGTGGCGCTTGTTGATGGCGTTGATGAGCGCCACGCCGGCATGCCGCTCGCGGCCCAGCTCGATGTCCAGCACGACCACGTCGTAGCGCTCGCGCGCCAGCGCGCCTTCGGCATCGTCGCGGTTGAACCACTGCTCGACCTCGATGCCGGGTCGCGCGGCGCGGATCCACCCGGCCAGCTGGTTGCTGGTGGGCAGGTCGTCCTCGATGACGGCGACTTTGGTCATGGGCTGTGGTCTTTCTTCGCAGAGGACCCGTGTCGGGCCTGGCTGGTCGGGCTACGTTTCTGCGCCGATTATCTGTGGCCCCTGCGCCGCGCGGTGTGAAGGTTTCTTCCGGGGCCGGAGTGTTCGTCGCCGCGCCGTGACCGCATTGGCCCTGCTCGCGCATTGTTGCTTCCGCGGCTTGTGCGAAGAATGAGCGAACCCAAGCAACTTCTCTGGAGAACCCACCATGTCGCATTCGCTCAACGCCTTCGCTACCTCGATCCGCCGCGCTCTGCCCCGGGCCGGCACGCACGCCAGCCATGCGCTGGGCTGGTTTGCTGTGGTCGCCGCCGGCAGCTTGCTGGCCGCGGCCTCCTGCGCCGCCGAACCGCGCTCGGAAGAGGGCCTGTTGCTGCGTCCCGGCGAATGGCGCCAGGATGTCGGCAGCTACCTGCTTCCTGCCGGATTGCAGGGCCAACCGCAGCACTGGCCGCTGGATGGCTGGTACCGCGTGACGCACAAGACCGGCCTGCTGGATGTGCGCGCCGTGAAGAAGCCGGCGCAGGGCTTGCCGGGCTTCCTGCACGACATCGCGGTACAGGTGACTGACCCGTCCGTGCAAGACATGGTGGCCGACGCGGCCGAAGCGATCGACACGCAATACATCCGCGTTCCCGGCGCCAGGCTCACCGAAGGCCACGTGCCCACGGTCAGGTTCTCCAACACGGCGCTGCGCCCCAGGCTCGGCCACCCTTATGCGCTGCAACTCGGCGACACGTCGTTCACGCTGACCGTGCACAACGGCCTGCGCAGCAAGGCCGGCGTAGCCTATGGCCAGGGTGCGCAGTACGTGGTGACGTATGGCGGCGCAACCTACACCTACCTGCTGGGCGAGTTTGGCTGGGACTCGATCGTCCAGGCCGTAGCCGACCTGGATGGTGATGGCAAACCGGACTTCATCGTGCACGTGGGCGGCAGCAACCGCTCCGACGAATTCCTGCTGCTGTCCACGCGCGCAAGGCCCGGCCTGAACCAGCCCACGGCGACGCTGAGCGCGCAGGGCTGTTGAGCCCGGACACCAGGCCCACCTGCGCACCCCGATCCATTCCTTTCACAAACCCTTTCAGGAAAACGCCATGCTGCACCGCCTCCAATCCATCGCCCAGGCCGTTCGCCACCAGTTTCAGCGCGCACCGGCCCGCGCCGACGACGCCGACCCCGCCATCCCTTTCAGCGCCCAGGCCACCATGGCCACGCTGGGCCGCGCCCGCAACGGGCTGATCCTGCTCACCGTGCTGGGTGCCGCCGGCTATGGCCTGTACAAGAATCCGCCCCTGCGCTCGGTCGGCGCGGGTGACGTGGGCGTGCGTACCAACCAGCTCACCGGCTCGGTCAGCCAATGGCGCGACGGCAGCGTGCTGGTGCTGCCCGGCCTGCACGACTTGCGCCTGTTCTCGTTGCGCGACCAGACCTGGCGGTCCGTGCAGATGCAGCAGGCAACCGGGCCGGCGCCGCTGCAATCGATCGAAGGCCTGTCGTTCGGCGTGGATATCACCGTGCGCTACGCGCTCGACCCGACGCGGCTGGCCAACACTTCGCGCAGCCTGCCGGAGAACCTGGGTGGCGATGTCGTCGAGCCCGCGGTGCACGGCGTGGTCTATCCGGTGTTCGCACGCTACACGGTGCGCGAGGCGTTTTCAGCCAAGCGCGCGGAAATCCAGCAAGCCATCGAGAGCGAACTGCGGCCGCGCCTGGCCGCCGACGGCCTGATCCTGCGCGCGGTGCAGATCGGCAAGGTTGATTTGCCGGCCGACTACCGGCGCGGCATGGAAGGCCTTCTGGCCGAAGAGCTGGAGACGCAGAAGATGCGCTACACGCTGGAGCTCAAGGACAAGCGCGTGAAAGAAACCGAGCTCGACGCCGCGGCCGAGAAGGTGCGCCGCGAAGTGCAGGCCGAGGCGGCGGCGCGCGTCCAGGTGATTGCGGCCCGAGGCCAGGAAGAAGCGATGAAGCATGTGCTGCCCTTCAAGCAGCGCCAGATCGAACAACGCCAACTGGAGGCCGAAGCCGAAAAGCAGGCCCGTATCCGCTCCGCCGAGGGCAATGCCCAGGCCCGCCGGATCGAAGCCAATGGCGAGGCCGATGCGCGCCAGAAGCTGGCCGAAGCCGAGGCGTTTCGCCTGGAGCGCGTGGGCAAGGCCAATGCCGAGCAGATGGCCCGCGAGGGCGCGCTGGTCAGCCGGCACCCCCTGTTGATCCAGAAGACGCTGGCCGACAAGCTCTCCGACAAGATCCAGGTCATCATCGCGCCGCCACCGTCCGATGGCAGCTTCATCGGCAACACGCTCCTGGGCGGCATCAAGCGCACCGGCGCGCCAGCTGAAGAACAGGCCGCTGCCAATGCGAAAGAGGAGGACTGATCATGCTCGGCACAGCCATCGCATCGGTCGTCGGCGCAGCGGCCATGAGCACCGCCATCATCACCACCGACCAGACCGCACTGCGCGCCGCGCCGCGCGACTCGGCCCTGCAGCAGGCACAGCTGCGCCAGGGCGAGGTCGTCGAGATTCGCGGCGAGCGGCAGGACTACCTGCAAGTCTGGGACCATCAACGCGAGCGCGGTGGCTTTGTCCGTGCCAGCGATGTGCGGCGCACCGCGCTTGAAGCCAGCGAGGCGCCGGACCTCCTGGCGGTGCTGCGCTTTGTGCGCGACACGCCTGGCTCGGAAGCGTTGGGGATCGGCCTTGCCGCGGCATACCTGAAGGCCGCGCCGGTCCAGGCACTGCAGGGCCAGGGCGGCGTCGAGGCGTTCGATGCCTTGGGCACAGCGGCCGACCGGCTGGCGCGTCGCGCCTCATCCAGCGCGAGCCTGAGCAAAGGCGCCGAGGCCACGTTGTCCGCGCACCTGGACGTGGCGGCGCGCTACGGCGTGCGCTTCCACACCTACGAGCGCGAAGGGCGCATGCAGGTCTGCTACGACGGCGAAGCGTTTCGCCGCGTTCTCGCCATGAACTCGGGCGCCGAGCCACGCGCCCGCGCCGCGTTGGCCCTGACCCGGCCCGAATGCCTGGACCCCGCACTGCGCCCACTGGAACAAAAGACCGGGCAAGAGTGGCGCGCCGAGGTGCTGGACCGCGTCGACCCTGCAGCCTTGCCCGGCTACCTGATGAATCGCGTGCAATTGCGCCGCGCCGGTGTCTGGAGCAGCCTGGCCTACCAGCGCGCCCGCCTCGGTGAGGCCGCGCAGCCGGCGGCCGAGCGCGCGCTGGCGGCGCTGGCGGCGGTGAACAAATCCGAGTTGGCGGAGGAAGATGTCCCGGGCTACAACGATGCCGCGATGCGGACGAATGCATCGCGCTGGGCGGCGCTGCCCGCCGTATCGACAAGTCCGGTTGCCACGACAAGAGGCCTGGGGCTCGTCAGCGCTCCGGGCCAGCCGGGCGAGACCTGTGTGGCATTGGTGGACGCGAAGAACGATGTTGCGAAGCCTCTGGCGCGGCGCTGCACCCATGCGCTCGTGTGGCTCGCCTCGGCCAGCGTCAACCGCGAAGGCACGGCGCTCGCGCTGGCGGTGCAGCCGATGGAGGCCTGGCGCGAACTCTGGGTGTTTCGCAAGGAGGCAGGCGGCTGGGTCATCGAGGTGCTGCCGCCTGCGGCCACCGTGCCCGAGCTGGGCTATGCCGAATTCGCAGGCTGGGTCCCTGGGGGACTGCAGATGCTGGTGGCACGGGAAGCACGCGGCGAAGGCAAGTACCGGCGCAACTACGAACTGCTGCGCCTGAGCACGCTGGCCGCAGAACGCCAGGCCGGCGACCCGAACCTGCTCGGCGCGTTCCAGCGCTGGCAGGATGCGGCCTGGAAGCACCAGTCAGTGAGCGTGCGCTAGGCCCCCCGATCAACGCCAGGGCGCGAACCAGCCCAGACCGGCGGAGGTGCCGCCGGGCTGCCCGCCCTGGCGCGGGCGGTACTCGCAGCCGACCCAGCCATTCCAGCCGCACTGCGCGCTGACTTCGTCGATCACCGAAAAAAGGTAGGGGTAGTTCATCTCGCCGATGTCCGGCTCGTGGCGCTCGGGTACGCCGGCGATCTGGAAGTGGCCGACGCGGCCGGTAGGCAGGTATTCGCGGATCTTCATGGCCACGTCGCCTTCGACGATCTGGCAGTGGTAAAGGTCGAACTGCACCTTCACGTTGGGTGCGTCGATTTCCGCAATGAGCTCGTGCGCATGGTCTTGCCGGTTCAAAAAGAAGCGCGGAATGTCACGCGTGTTGATCGGTTCAAGCAATAGGTCAACGCCCTGCTTCGCCGCTTCGGCGGCGGCCCAGCGCAAGTTGCGCACATAGGTCGGGCGCAGGGTTTCGCGCTCGGTGCCGGCCGGCACGAGGCCGGCCATGACGTGAATCCGCGGGCATTTCAGCGCGGCGGCGTATTGCAGGGCCTTGGCGATGCCGGCTTGAAACTCGGCCTCGCGACCGGGCAGGCAGGCGATGCCGCGTTCACCCTGGTCCCAGTCGCCAGGCGGGCCGTTGAACAGTACCTGCTGCAGGCCGTTGGCCTTCAGGCGCGCGGCCAGCTCCGGGGCTTCATAGGTGTAGGGAAACAGGTACTCCACGGCCTTGAAGCCATCTTTCGCAGCCGCCTCGAAGCGGTCGAGAAAAGAGAGCTCGGGGTACATCATGGAAAGGTTGGCGGCGAATTTCAGCATGAGTCGTCCTCGGGGCTCAAGAGCAGGGAAATGCGTTCACCAACGGGCACCGAAAGTCTGGCGCAGCGCGTTGATCTGGTCTTCGGTCAAGGGGGCCGGCAACGGGCCCGTGGGCCCTGCTTGCCGGGCCAGGAACCACAGCCGCGCGGTTTCTTCCAATTCTTCAAGCGTGGCCATTGCCGCAGCCGGCGTGTCGTGCCATACGTTGGGGCCCAGGCGCTCGAGCATCACGGCACGGATCGGCGTGCCGCGTTCGCCATGGCGTGCGATGGCCTGCGCCGCGGCCTCGGCGGCCTGCGGGTCGCCAGGGCGGTGGTAGGGAATGAGCGGCACATGGCCGACCTTCATCACGAAGTAGGGTGTGAGCGCTGGCAGCAGCTCCGCCGCGCCCGCTGCCTGCAAGCTCAAGGCCACGCAATGGGTGCTGTGGGTATGGATCACGCAGCGCGTCTGCGCATCGAACCGGCGGGCCGCCTCGTAGATGCGGGCATGCAGCGCGATGGTCTTGCTGGCGCGGTCTCCACTGACTTGCTGCATGCGGGAGTCCAGCCGCGCAAGCGTGGCGGGGTCCAGGAACCCGAGGCAGGCATCGGTGGGTGTGATCAAGAAGCCGCCGCCGTACGCGTCATCCAGGCGGATGCTGATGTTGCCCGCCGTGGCGTGCACATAGCCACGGTCGAACAGGCTCTTGCCAACACGGCAGATTTCCTCGCGGGCCTGCGTTTCGTTCATGTGGTTTTCGTCCATGCGGGTTTCAGTCCTGCGGCAACTGTAGCCTCAAGCGCTGAAGGCCTTGCTGAAAAAGTCGTCGGTGCCGAAGTTGCCGGACTTCAGCGCAAGGTGCAAGCCAGGGCCTGGTGCAGCTTCGGAGAATGCATGGCACCAGGGTACGCCGGGGTCGATCTGCGGGCCGATCTGCATTTGCGTCACGCCCAGCGCCTGCACGCAGGCACCCGAGGTTTCGCCACCCGCGACGATCAGCCGGCGTACGCCGCGCTGCACCAGGCCGCGCGCGATGCTTGCCAGGGTGCGCTCCACCAGCGTTCCGGCATCTTCCACGCCCAATTGGCCCTGCACGGCCTTGACCGCGCCGGCATCGGCCGTGGAATAGATGAGCACCGGGCCGCTGGCCAGCAGCGGCCCGGCCCAGGCCAGCGCCTCAGCCACCACGTCCCCGCCAGCGGCTGGTTGTTGCGCGATCCGCAGCGGATCGATCGCCAGTGCCGGCTTGCCGGACTGGATGAAGGCTTGCACCTGCCGATTCGTCGCGAGCGAGCAGCTGCCCGACACGATGGCTTGCAGGCCTTGCGCGCTCGGCAATGCAGCCGCGCGCGGCGATGGCGCGATGCCGAAATTCGGCGGCAAGCCGATCGCCACGCCCGAGCCGGCAGTGACCAGCGGCATGCCCTTGAGCGCGGACCCCAGGCGCAGCAGATCATCATTGGATATCGCGTCCACCACGGCGATGCCGACGCCTTCGGCACGCAACACGGCGATGCGTGCGGCAACGGCCTGGGCGCCACGCGCAACCACGGTGTAGTCGATCAGCCCGACCTTGCGCCCTGCGACTTGCGCCTGCAGCACACGCACCAGATTCGGGTCGGTCATGGGCGTGAGCGGGTGGTGCTGCATGCCGCTCTCATTGAGCAGCAGGTCGCCGACAAACAGGTTGCCCTTGAACACGGTTCGCTGGTTGTCGGGGAATGCGGGCGTTGCAATCGTGAAGTCTGTTTGCAGCGCGTCCATCAGCGCTTCGGCCACCGGGCCGATATTGCCTTGCGGTGTGCTGTCAAAGGTCGAGCAGTACTTGAAGTAGATCTGCTGCGCGCCCTGGTTCTTCAGCCAGCGCAGCGCAGCCAGCGATTGCTGCACGGCCTCGGCCGGCGCAATGGTGCGCGATTTCAGCGCCACCACCACGGCGTCGGCATCCGTGTCCAGGGGCCCGGCGGGGACGCCGATGGCCTGCACCACGCGCATGCCGCTGCGCACCAGGTTGTTCGCCAGATCGGTGGCGCCCGTGAAGTCGTCGGCTATGCAGCCCAGCACCATGCCCATAGGTCAGCTCGTGCCTTGCGGCTTGTTCGGCAACTCGATGCCGGGAAAGATCTTGATGACCGCGCTGTCATCTTCCTTGGCGAAGCCCGCGGTGGAGGCCTGCATGAACATCTGGTGCGCGGTGGACGAAAGTGGCAGCGGGAATTTGCTGGCGCGCGCCAGGTCCAGCACCAGTCCCAGGTCCTTCACGAAGATGTCCACTGCCGACAGCGGCGTGTAGTCGCCGGCGAGCACATGGGCCATGCGGTTTTCGAACATCCAGCTGTTGCCCGCGCTGTGCGTGATGACTTCGTACAGCGCCGCGGCGTCTACGCCCTCGCGCAGGCCCAGCGCCATGGCCTCGGCGGCGGCGGCGATGTGCACGCCCGCGAGCAGTTGATTGATGATCTTGACCTTGCTGCCGGCGCCGGCCTGTTCGCCCAGGCGGTAAACCTTGGCCGCCATCGCGTCGAGGAAGGCTCCCGCCTTCGCATACGCCTCGGGCCGGCCTGCGGTCATCATCGTCATCTGGCCGCTGGCGGCCTTGGCGGCGCCGCCGGAGATCGGCGCGTCAAGATACAGCAGGCCGCGCTCGGCCAGGCGTGTCTCCAGCGCGGCTGACCAGTTCGGGTCGACCGTGGAGCACATCACGAACACGCTGCCGGGCCGCATCGCCGCTGCGCAGCCGCTGTCACCGTCGCCCTTGCCGAACAGCACGCTCTCAGTCTGCGCGGCGTTGACGACGACCGACACCACCACGTCGCACTGCGCCGCCAGCGCGGCAGGCGTGGCGCAGGCGATGCCGCCGTCTTGTGCAAAGGCCTGGGCCGCCTCAGCGCGCACGTCGAACACACACACCGCATGGCCCGCGCGGCGCAGCGATTGCGCCATGCCGCTGCCCATCGCGCCCAACCCGATTACACCGACCTGGTTGCCCATATTGCCCTCTTGGTTGCCAACATTCATATGGTTATCATACAACTTTTGGTGTTTCGACAACACACTTCAGCGACCGGCGAAACGCCCTCAGGAGCCCGCGCGGCCGTTGACCAGGGGCTGCGCCAGCCGTGCGCCCTCCTGGCTCCAGAACGCGGGGTCGGCGCTTTCGATCCGGCGGATCGCGTTGTTCATGTGGCGCGCCGCGGCTTCGCGCGCCGCCTTGGCATCACCTGCCTCGATCGCGCTCACGATGCGGGCGTGCTCTTCGCGCACCTGGGCGGCAAAGTCGCTGCGACGGGCTTCATTGGCGCGCGTGACCCGCGTGGCGCCCCGCAGGAACTGGCCCAGGTAGTTCAGGGTTCCCATCAGGAATGGATTGGCTGCTGCATCGGCGATGGCGCTATGGAATTTCACGTCTTCCTCGACGCCGTCGCCGCCCGCCTTGACCGCCTTGTCCAGCGCCTTGACCGCCTGCTTGATCGAGCGGATATCGGCGGCGCCGCGCCGCTGCGCCGCAAGCGCCGCCACCTCGGCTTCGAGCGCGCGGCGCACTTCGACCATCTGCACCACCGCTTCCTTCGATTCGGCATGCCGCGCATCGAAGTTCAGCGGCGCGAAGGGCAGGGTGGCGTTGACGTAGACGCCGCTGCCCTGGCGCGAATCGACCAGCGCGAGCGACTTCAGGCGCGACACCGCTTCGCGCACCACCGTTCGGCTCACCTGGAACTGCTCCACCAGCCGCGCCTCGGGCGGCAGTTTGGCGCCGGGGCCCAGGCGGCCAGCCTTGATTTCAGCGGCGAGCTGCTGCGCAACCTGGTCGGACAGGCGGGCGCCGCTTGAAACAGGCGAGAACTGATTTGTCATACAAAAAACGGGATTGGTACGACAAGGATAGCGCCAGGCGGGCGGGTAGCCGCTGCTTGTTTACCCGCATTGCCGCGCTGGCGGCGGCGCGTGGCTCACCCCAGGCCAAGCAGGCGGATGGCCAGGCCGGTCAGCCCGCAAGCCGCAATCACGGAAATCACGCCGAACTTGTAGCGCACCAGCGCCACCGTGGCGGCCATGGCCAGCAGCAGTGCCGCCCAATCCACTTGCGAAAGCAAGCCGCCACTTGCGCCTGCCTTGAAAGCGATGTGGGCGAGGAAAAACAGGGCCAGGCTCGCAATGACACCAACCACCGCCGCGGTGATGGCGGCCAGCGGCGCGGTGAAATGCTGCTTGCCGTGGGTGGACTCGACCAGCGGCCCACCCGCCAGAATGAAGAGGAACGAAGGCAGGAAGGTGAACCAGGTGACCAGCGTGGCCGCCAGCGCCGCGCCAAGGAACAAGGCCTCAGGCCCGAGCACCTGCTTGCTCCAGCCGCCGACGAATCCGACGAATGCCACGACCATGATCAGCGGCCCGGGCGTGGTTTCGCCCAGGGCCAGGCCGTCGATCATCTGCGGACCGCTGAGCCACTGGAACTGCTCGACCGCGCCCTGGTACACATAGGGCAGCACCGCATAGGCGCCGCCGAACGTCAGCAAGGCCGCCTTGGTGAAGAACCAGCCCATCTGCGTCAAGGTATGGTCCAGCATCTGCGGCCAACCCAGCACCGCCACCAGCGCAAGCATGGGGAGTAACCACAGCAGCGCACCCACCACCACGACGGCGGCCAGACGCGCCGGCTTGAAACGCGCGTGCTCCGGCGTGGGTGTGTCGTCATCGATCAGCGCGGCGCCGTAGCGCGCACGGGATTCGCCATGGCCGCCGCCCGCACCGAACTGCCCGGGGGCAAAGCGCGCGCAGAGCAAGCCCACGATCGCGGCGCCCAGCACGATCCAGGGAAAGGGCACTTTGAGAAACGCGATGGCAATGAAGCTGGCCGCAGCCACGAGCCAGGGAACCGGCGCCTTGGCCGGATGCCGCAAGGCCTTGCCGCCGATGCGGTGCACCGCATGCAGCACGATGGCCGCAACCGCCGGCTTGATGCCGTAGAACAAGCCAGCCACCAGCGGTACGTCGCCGAAAGCGAGGTAGATCCAGCTCAACGCGATCAGGATGAACAGTGACGGCAGCACGAACAGGGCGCCCGCCGCGATCCCGCCCCGGGTGCGGTGCAGCAACCAGCCGATGTAGGTGGCGAGCTGCTGCGCTTCGGGGCCTGGCAGCAGCATGCAATAGTTCAGGGCATGCAGGAAGCGCTTCTCGCTGATCCAGCGCCTTTGCTCGACCAGTTCGCGGTGCATGATGGCAATCTGCCCGGCCGGGCCGCCAAAGCTGATGAAGCCAAGTTTGAGCCAAAAGCGCAGGGCTTCGCCCAAGGAAACAGGATCGGGTTTTTCGTTTGCGGCAACGGTGTCCACGGAATACTCCAATAGCATTGCCAGCGCTTGGACGGGACACCGTCTATCTGTGAAGATTCGGGAGGCTGTAGTCCCGGTGCGGGCATGGTAGCACTGCCCTGGCGCGCCGGAACAAAACCGCGTGCGCCGGGTCCAAATCGAATAGCTGGCGTGTACCCGGCTATAGGAGATGCAACCATGAAGCAACTCAAGCATTGGCAGGACGCCGTCAACGCCCTATTGGGCGTATGGGTCCTTCTCTCGCCGTGGGCGCTGGGCTTCTCGGGCAGCACGCTGGCCATGGCCAACGCGGTTGTCATCGGGGTCGCCCTCGTCGCGGCCGCCCTGGGAGCCATTTTTGTTCCACGGGCCTGGGAAGAATGGACGGAAGGCGCATTGGGGCTATGGCTGGTCATTTCTCCATGGGTACTCGGGTTCAGCATGCTTCGCGACGCGATGCTGAGCGCGGTCATCACCGGCCTGGTGGTGATGGCGCTGGCCCTGTGGACCCTCATGACCGACAAGGACTACAACGGCTGGTGGCGCAACCGCATGGCGCACTGAGCCACCGAGCGGCGGCGGGATCCGTTTTAGCCGCGCTCGAACCTGAACACCGCCGTGCCGGCCAGCACGTTCGGCAGGCGGCGTACTTCCCGGCCTTCCTGCAGGCCGTAGGCGTCGATGATTTGCAGTTGATTCTTGGTGGCCAGCACCTCGAAGTCCTTGAAGGTGCCAACTCGGATGTTGGGCGTGTCATACCACTGGTAGGGCAGGCGCTTGGTCACCGGCATGCGGCCGCGCAAGATGCTCAGCCGGTTGGGCCAATGCGCAAAATTGGGAAAGGCGACGATGCCGGTGCGCCCCACGCGCGCCGTTTCGCGCAGCATGGTCTCGGCGTTGCGCAGGTGCTGCAGCGTATCGATCTGAAGCACCACGTCAAACGAGCCGTCGTCAAACATCGACAGGCCTTCGTCCAGGTTGAGCTGGATGACGTTGACACCGCGCTGCACGCAGGCCAGCACGTTGGCGTCGGCGATCTCGATGCCGTAGCCGCTGCAGCCACGCTCGCGCTGCAAGAGGTCAAGCAGCGCGCCGTCGCCGCAGCCGAGGTCGAGCACGCGCGAGCCGGGCTTAACCTGGCGCGCGATCGATTGCAGAGTGGCCTTGTCACTCATCGAAACTCTCCTTCTGCGCTCACTTCGCTGGCGATGCGCTCGAAATAAGTACGCGCCAGGCTCATGTAGCGCGCGTCGTCCAGCAAGAAGGCGTCGTGGCCGTGCGGCGCATCGATCTCGGCATAGGCCACGTCGCGGCCGTTGTCCAGCAGGGCCTTGACGATTTCGCGGCTGCGCTTGGGCGAGAACCGCCAGTCGGTGGTGAAGCTCACGAGCAGGAACTTGGCCGTTGCCCGCGCCAATGCCTTGGCCAGGTTGCCGTCAAAGGCCCGCGCCGGGTCGAAGTAGTCGAGCGCCCGGGTGATCAGCAGATAAGTGTTGGCGTCGAAGTATTCGCTGAACTTGTCGCCCTGGTAGCGCAGGTAGCTTTCGATCTGGAATTCGACATCCTGCGTGGAGTACAAGTAGTCGCGCAGGTCCGGCGACGGGCCGCCCCTAGCCGGACCCGCCCCTTCGGGGGGCAGCGAACCACGCGTAGCGGGGAGCGTGGAGGCTCTGAGACTCCGGCCGAACTTCTCGTTCATCACGTCGTCGGACAGATAGGTGATGTGGCCGATCATGCGTGCGATGCGCAGGCCGCGCTTGGGGATCACACCGTGCTCGTAGAAGTGGCCGCCGTGGAAGTCGGGGTCGGTCACGATGGCGCGGCGCGCGACTTCGTTGAAGGCGATGTTCTCGGCCGTGAGGTTGGGGGCGCTGGCCACCACCACGGCGTGGCGCACGCGCTCGGGGTATTGCAAGGTCCAGCTCAGCGCCTGCATGCCGCCCAGGCTGCCGCCCATCACGGCAGCCAGCGTGCGGATGCCCATGGCATCAAGAAGGCGCGCCTGGGCGTCGACCCAGTCTTCCACCGTTACCACAGGGAAATCCGCACCATAGACCTTGCCCGTGGCCGCATTGGCGTGCATCGGCCCGGTGGAGCCAAAGCACGATCCAAGGTTGTTGACGCCGATGACGAAAAAGCGGTCGGTGTCCACCGGTTTGCCGGGGCCGATCATGTTGTCCCACCAGCCTTCGGATTTGTCCTGGCCCGCATAGACGCCGGCCACATGGTGCGAGGCGTTGAGCGCGTGGCAGATCAGCACGGCGTTGGACTTGGCCGTGTTGAGCGTGCCGTAGGTTTCGTAGCTAAGCTGGTAGTTGCTCAAGGTCGCGCCGCTTTGCAAGGGCAAGGCGGCTTCGAAAGGCATCGACTGTGGCGTGGCAATGATCGACATAAAAGGAAAACCCGGCGTCGCTGAAAACGAGGCCGGGTCGGGTGTCGGTCCGTCTTTAGCAGTACTTGTTAAGCGCCCGCAAGCTGGAGCAAATCGGCGCGTTGGGGAAGTATAGCAATCCGCTCTAGGCCAGGAGCGCGAACACGCCCAGCGCCGCGAAGACCAGCGCCGAGACGATATGCACAGCGCGCACCGGCACCACGCGCATCATCCGTTCGCCGAGCCAGACCACCGGTGCGTTGGCCAGCAGCATGCCCAAGGTGGTGCCGCCCACGACCGCGAAGTAGGCGTCGTACCGTGCCGCCAGCATGACGGTGGCGATCTGCGTCTTGTCGCCCATTTCCGCCAGGAAGAACGCCACCAGCGTGGTGCCGAAAACACCGAAGCGCGGCGCCCGTTGGCTCTCCTGGTCGTCCAGTTTGTCGGGAATCAGCATCCAGGCGGCCATGGCGATGAACGAGATGGCCAGCACCCAGCGCAATAGAGCGGGCCCGAGCGCCTTGGTGACACCGGCGCCCAAGGCGCCCGCCAGCCCGTGGTTGGCCAGGGTCGCGACGAGGATGCCGAGCACGATGGGCCAGGGCTTGCGAAAGCGCGCCGCGAGTACGAGCGCGAGAAGCTGCGTCTTGTCGCCCATTTCGGCGAGCGCGACGAGTCCGGTGGAGAAAAGGAAGGCTTCCATGCATGAGAGTCCAGGCCGGAATTGATGAACCACGCTTTCTCGAATTCGAAAAGGCGGCCACTCCCCAAGACTGCGCGGCATTTTACCGGAGCTAACGCGCCGCACACTTCTGGCGCACTTATTGCTTTCTTTTGGTGCGCTCGTGAAAAGCCACGAGATTTCGCACCAATAACAAGCAATTCATCCAAAGAGAGCTACATGGAAGCACTAAAACAGGGCTCTGACGCGCTGTTCATCTTGCTCGGCGGCATCATGGTGCTCGCCATGCATGCGGGTTTCGCCTTTCTCGAGCTCGGCACGGTCCGCAAAAAGAACCAGGTCAATGCGCTGGTCAAGATCCTGGTGGACTTTTCGGTCTCCACGGTCGCCTATTTCCTGGTCGGCTACGGCGTGGCGTACGGCACGAGCTTTTTTGTGGGCGCCGAACAACTCGCCGCGAAGAATGGCTACGAGCTGGTGAAGTTCTTCTTTCTGCTGACCTTCGCCGCGGCCATTCCGGCCATCATCTCCGGCGGCATTGCGGAGCGGGCGCGCTTTTGGCCGCAGCTGCTGGCAACCGCAGTCATCGTGGGTTTTGTGTACCCGGTGTTCGAAGGAATCGCCTGGAACCAGGGTTTTGGCGTGCAGGCCTGGATCAAGAGCGCCACCGGCGAGGAGTTCCATGATTTTGCCGGCTCCATCGTGGTGCATGCGGTGGGCGGGTGGCTCGCGCTGCCGGCCGTGATTTTGCTCGGCGCGCGCAGCAATCGCTACCGCAAGGACGGCGCCATCAGCGCGCACCCGCCATCGAACATTCCGTTCCTGGCGCTCGGCGCCTGGGTGCTGACGGTGGGCTGGTTCGGCTTCAATGTGATGAGCGCCCAGACCATCGACAAGATCTCCGGCCTGGTGGCCGTCAACTCGCTGATGGCCATGGTGGGCGGCACCTTGGCCGCGCTGGCCCTGGGTCGCAACGACCCGGGCTTTGTGCACAACGGCCCGTTGGCCGGCCTGGTGGCGGTTTGCGCCGGCTCGGACCTGATGCACCCGCTGGGCGCATTGGTGGTGGGCGCGGTGGCCGGCGCGATCTTTGTTGCGATGTTCACGCTCACGCAGAACAAATGGAAGATTGACGACGTGCTCGGCGTCTGGCCCCTGCATGGCCTGTGCGGCGCATGGGGCGGCGTGGCCGCGGGCATTTTCGGCAGCAAGGCCCTGGGTGGCATGGGCGGCGTCAGCCTGGGCGCACAGTTCATGGGTTCGGCCCTGGGTATAACCTGGGCGTTGGCCAGCGGCTTTGTCGTCTATGGCGTGCTCAAGGCCACCATGGGCCTGCGGCTAAGCCAGGAAGAAGAACACGCCGGCGCGGACTTGTCGATACACCGCATTGGCGCCACGCCGGAGCGGGAAGCAACCTGGTAGCTGCATCGCGACGAAACCTAGAACCTGAAACCGGGTAGCTGGCGCGCCAGGCGCGGCGCCGCGATCCGGTCCAGCGACCATGCACCGCAGCCGTAAATGGCCAGGCCGGCCAACAGGGCGCCCCAAAGAATGTGCTGCTGCAACGCGGCCGGCGCGATCTCGCTGAGGGAGATCACCGCGACGGCGTTGACCACGAACAGACCCAATGCCGCAAAGCGGCCGCCCAGGCCCAGTACCAGCAACACCGGCAGCGCCAATTCGCCGGCCGTTCCCATCAGGGCGGCCAGGGCCGGCGGCAACAACGGCACCTTGTATTCGTCGGTGAACAGGGCGACGGTGGTTTCCCAGTCACGCGTCTTGGTCAGCCCCGACAGGAAGAACACTTGCGCCACGTACAGGCGCGCCGCGAGCGCGGCCGGGGGCTGCGCACTGTCAAGCAGCCGGCTGATGCCGGACCACGCGGACAGCAGGCGTTGGGCAAAGGACTTGGTCATGAAGGATCTCCGCAAGAAGTTTCACCAGCGCCCGCGCGCACGGCCAGCAGCAAGCCGGTCTGTATGGCGTCGGGTAGCCAGGTGTTGAAGTCGA
>DATILI010000013.1:0-22478 GCA_035476635.1 Burkholderiaceae bacterium
TGTCGATACGCTGCGCGCCGCCGGACTTTCGGACCAGGAAATTTTCGAGGCCACGGTTTTCGTGGCTTTCCGCATGGCGTTCTCGACCGTCAACGACGCGCTCGGGGTCGAGCCGGACGCGCAGGTTGCGGAGGCGGCGCCGCCTGAGGTGCGAGAAGCAGTGACCTACGGCCGAGCTGTGGCCGCGGCGTAGGCGGATTCGGTTGTGCGGCCGAGGCGGAAGATCGTCGATGTAACCGGCGTCGAGCCAAGGGCTCCGAGCCGTTAGCCCGCCCCTCGCCTCGGTTCCCCGACTACGGATGGCGACGCCGCGCGGGCGCGCTGGCGCCAGCCGAGAGGTACTCCTTGACGCAGGCCAGCACCTGGCTGCGCAGCCATTCGATGCCTTCGTCGCGCCACGTGCCGGCGGACCAATGCAGGCGAATCCCGAGCGCGGGCAGCTTGAAGGGCAGTTCGACAACGCGCAGCGTGGCCCGACGCTTCTCGAGGAGCATGCCGGCCAGCCGCTCGGGGACGACACCGGTCAGCGAAGTGCCCATCAGCACTTCGGGCAGCATGAAGAAACTGGGAACGGTCACGGCCGGCCGGATGTCGTGCAACTGGAATCGCTCGCTCACGATCTGGTGTGCTGAATTGGCGACCCAGGCCACGGCATAGCGTGGCGCTTCGGCCGCGCCGCGTCCCGCCGACCTCGCCGCGTCCTGCAAACCCACATACCTGTCCTTGAAGAGGGGTGTGCTGGTCTTGCGGGCCTTGAGCTGCGGGATCCAGCCGAACGCGATGTCGATGGCCCCATCGTCCAGGCGGTCGGCCAGGGTGCCGTCCCAGCTGCTCACGACGCGGATGCGAACGCCCGGCGCGGCGGCTTCCACCTGGGCCACCAGTTGGTTGAGGATCAACGACTGCCCGACGTCCGTCATGTAGATCACGAAGACCCGCCGCGATGACGCGGGGTCGAAGCCGGAGGGCGCGTTGAGTGCCGCCGCGAAGGCCGCCAGGGCGGTGGCTACCGGCTCGGCCCACTCGCGTGCCAGGGCGGTGGGCTGCATGCCTTGTGCGCTGCGGATGAAGAGGGGGTCCCCCGCGACGTGGCGCAGCCGTGCCAGCAGCGTGGACACGGTGGGCTGCGACATGCCCAGGGCGTCCGCGGCACGGCCGACATGCCGCTCCCGATAGACCGCGACGAAGGCGTTGAGCAATCGGAAGTCCAGTTGATCCAGTGCGACGCGTCGTTCCATATCTTCCCGCAGTTCGCCGGATTATAAGAAAGCACGATAACGAAAATCGCTTTTCATGAATTGCTACCCGAGGGGTCGCGCGCCGACACTCGGGCCATATGAAGAAAAGGGAAGCCGCAAAACTGGCGATCCTCGAGCCAACCATGCGGCCCTGGCCGCGCTGGATCGAGGGCGTGGCCGCGTTCAATCGCCACGTGACGGCGAATGCCCTGATCGCCTGGCTGTTCGCCATCACCGGGCCGCTCGCCATCCTGCTCACCGTGGCCGGCAAGGCCCAGCTCTCGAACCACGACATCGCATCCTGGATCTTCGGCGCTTACGCCGTCGGCGGGGTTTTTGCCATTCTGATGAGCTACCTCTACCGGCAACCGATCGGCATGGCCTGGACCATCCCCGGCGCGCTGCTGATCGGGCCGGCGCTCGACCACCTGAGTTTCCCCGAGGTGATCGGCGCGTACATCGGGGCGGGCCTGTTGATCACCCTGCTCGGGATCACGGGGTGGGTGCGCAAAGTGATGGAGTTCACGCCGATGCCGATCGTGATGGGCATGGTGTGCGGCGTCTTCCTCCCGTTCGGGCTCAAGATCGTCACCGGGTTCCAGGACGGCTTCTGGATCGCCTTGCCGGTCGTCTGCGCCTATTTCCTTGCCAGCGCATGGCCCGCTTTCGGCAAGGCGATCCCTCCCATGCTTGCCGCATTGCTGGCCGGCATCGCGGCCGTCGTCATCAGCGGGCAGGGTGTGCCGGCGGGAGCGATCCACTTCGAGTTGGTGCAACCGAAGTTTTTCGAACCGGTCTTCACGATGCGGGCGTTCTTCGAGCTCGCCATCCCCCTCATGGTGACTGTCGTCGGCATCCACAATCCCCAGGGCATCGCCGTGCTGGTCACCGCCGACTACAAGCCGCCCGTCAATGCATTGACGCTCGCCTGCGGCGTCGGCAGCCTGCTGGCGGCCGCCGTGGGCTCGGTGTCCACCTGCGTCACGGGCCCCTCCAACGCCATCATGTGCTCGAGTGGCCGCAAGGACCAGCGCTTCCTGGCCGGGATGCTCTACGGGCTGCTCATGCTCCTGTTTGGTCTCGCCGCGCCAATGGTGGTGGCGCTGGGGGTGACTTTGCCGGTCGCCTTCATCGGGGTTCTGGGTGGCCTGGCCATCGTCCGGGTGCTGCAAGCCTGGATGACCGCCGCGTTCGTCAGCGAGCTGAGCTTCGGAGCGCTCATCGCTTTTCTCGTCACACTGTCCGGTGTGACCATTCTTCACATCGGAGCGCCGTTCTGGGGCCTGATTTTCGGTGTGGCGGCGAGCTGGTTGATCGAGCGGCCGGCGTTGCGAAAGATCTGGCGGCTGCAATGAGCCGCCGCGAAAACAGCCCTATGGATAGCGCCGCGTCAGCGCTTCCGCCACGCAAGCCGGCTTGTCCGAACCTTCGCGCTCGATGGTGACCAGCCAGGCCATCTGCATGCCCCCGTTGCCAAGGGATTCGCAGGACAGCAACTTCATGTGCCCCCGAACCCGACTGCCCACCGGCACGGGCGAAGGGAAGCGCACCTTGTTCAGCCCGTAGTTCACGCCCATGCCGGGCTCGCGAAGTTCCATCGAGCTTTCGAAGAATTTCGAGATCAGCGACAGCGTGAGATACCCGTGCGCAATGGGCACACCGAAGGGGCCGGTCCTGGCTCTGTCGACATCCACATGAATCCATTGGTGGTCGCCGGTCGCTTGGGCGAAAAGATTCACCTGCTCCTGGGAGATCGTGATCCAGTCGCTCACGGCGACTTCTTCACCCGCGAGCAAGAGCAATTCGGAGATGTTTTGAAGCGTTTTCATCGCTGCAGTGTAGCAATGAGAATCGCTTAAATCGAATGCGTGGCGCTCTATTTTTCTATCGTTTGAAATTGCAATTCTCAAGAAGTGCAAGAAATGTTGATTTCATATAAATCGTGTTTGATCACGAGAACTACTCGCACCATGTTCATAGATGGACAAATGGAGATTCATAAAAATATGTCTCATGCAAAAATATATTCACTGATGCGGTTTCGGTGTGTCGTTCAACGCCATCGACTAAATAGCTTTGTAACCAACTGATCAGCCAAAAATGGTGCACTGCACACTGTCAGAGTTGACAGGTTCCGTGGTGAGTCGTGGCCGATTTTCTAGAGTGAAAAAGCCGGTCAGGCCTCCGACAACGTGGCGTCACTCAGGCACTTGCGAGCATTGACAGTTTCGGCGTCTTCAACCATGCGAATGACTAACTAATCGATGTTTTTACGTACATCGTCAGTTTTATTAATTCATCATTTGGTTACTACAGACGGTGCGAAGTGCGTCTCTTTGCCCTAAATTCCGTCCATCAATGCAAATGGTGAAGGGACGGTAAATGAGTGGTCAACGAGTGGTCGTCACCGGCTATGGCGCGATATGCGCGCTCGGCGAGAACCTGCCCGACATCTGGGACGGCATCGTCAACTATCGGGTCGGCTATGCGAAGCACGAGTTCGCCGACAAGTCGATCAAGGCGCGCTTCTTCGGCTTCATCGCGGCGAACAAGAAGCGCTACGAGGGCTTCCCCAAGCCCATCCTGAAAATGCTGCCGGAGTTCGCCCGGTATGCCCTCGTGGCTTCGCGCGAAGCCATCACGATGGCGTTCGGGTCGACCGAACAGCTGCACCATGCGGTGTCCCCATTCGATATCGGCGCCATCGTCGGCACCGGCTGGGGCGGCGTGGACGCGGTGAACTACAACAACAATGACTACCGGCAGTCGGGCCTGGCGTCCTCGTTTTCCACCCTGATGTCGATGCACAGCGTCGCCACCGCGGCGGTGTCGCTGAACTGGAACATTCGGGGCTACCAGAACACCCCGGTAGCGGCTTGCGCCACCGGAACGATGGCGATAGGCGACGCCTACGAGGTCATCCGCTCGGGACGCGCGAAGGTCATGCTCGCGGGCGGCAGCGAGTCGCTGAAGGAGCAGTTCAACGTCTGGTCCATCGACATCATGCAGGCGCTGAGCAAGGAGCAGGACGATCCGCGGCTGGCGTGCTGCCCGTTCAGCCTGCGCCGCAGCGGCTTCGTCCTCTCCGAAGGGGCGGCCGTGCTGTGCCTCGAGTCTTACGACCACGCCGTGGCGCGCGGCGCGCGGATTCTGGGCGAAATCACCGGCTACGCGAACTTCTCCGACTCCTACGACATGACGGCGCCGGCGGCAGACCTGCAGGCGCGCCGGCATGCCATCGAAGCGTCACTGGCCATGGCCTCCAGGCGCGCGAACCAGCTTGACTACGTCAACCTGCACGGCACCTCGACGCCGATGAACGACATCAACGAAACCGACTCGCTGAAGGCGGCGCTGGGCGATGCAGCCTATGCCATCCCCATGTCGAGCACGAAGTCCTACACCGGCCACCTGATCGGTGCGGCCGGCTCGCTCGAGGCGATCTTCTGCCTGAAGGCCATGGAAACCGGCCTGGTTCCCGCCGCGATCCACCTGGACGAGCCGGACCCTTCCTGCGACCTCAACTACACGCCGAACCGGCACAACCTGCTGGGCAGCGTGAAGACTGCGCTGAACCTGAGTTTCGGCTTCGGCGGCGCCAACTGCGCCCTCGTACTCGAGCGCGTCTGAGCCGAGCCCGCGCCACCGCAGGTTGAACGCATGAACGATCTCATTGAGCCCAACGTGGCCCGGATGTCCTTCGGTTTGCCCGAAGTCAGCGCATGGGCGAAGTTTTCCAACGACTTCAATCCCATCCATTTCGATCCGCATTACGCGAGGAGCGCGGGCCTGGGCGGCCTGGTGGTCCACGGGATGCTTGCATTGTTGCCGGTCAAGGCCGCCCTGGTTGACGCCGCACATGACTCCGGCGCGCCGCGGAGCCGGTGGATGAAGTTCCGGGCACTGTTTCGCAGCCCGGTTCCGCACGAGTCATCCAGCGAAATGACGTATCGGGACGCCAAGGGTCAAGGCCTGGATTTCCGCGTACACGCAGCCGATACCGGCCAGGAGCGCTTTCGCGGAAGTTGGGGCCCCGCCGCCGACCAGGGCGCGTGGCTCGATTCGCATCCCCTCGATCGGCAAACCTTCTCGGTGGTCGAAGCTGCCGAAGCGGAGCGTTTCCGCAGCGTCTATCCGCATGTGCGGCCCGGATGGATCGCCCTCGACGCGATCGTTTTTTCCGATTTCATCCGCACCAAATTGAAGACCCTGTCCCGGGCGGCGCAGCGCGAACGCGCAGGCACCGCCACCCCGGAGGGGAAAGAGGTACTCATGCAAGCAAGCCACACGGTCCTGGTCGATACGCAGGAACTCGGCGGGCCCGGCCCGTTGCCGTTCGACTGCGGCGAACTCTCGTACGCGATGGCCGCCCCCGAGATGGTCACGAGCCAGGGCGGAATCGCCGGCTCGGTGTCCCTGGCGGTCACCCGGCGCGAGAAGCTGGTGATGCTTGTTGAGATTGGCCTGCTGGCCAGGACAGCCACCGATTAACTTGAAGGAGTCTCCATGAAAGCCGATGAATTTCTCCGCACGATGGTCCTTGAGCTCAAGGACATTGACGAAGCCGAACTCGTTCCCGAAGCGGTGATCGAGGAGCTCGATCTGGACAGCCTCGACTATGTCGAGATCCAGGTGGGCATCAAGAAGAACTTCGGCGTGAGCGTCGACCCCGAGCTGTTCCAGTCCGGAAAGATCCGCACGCTCGGCGACCTTTGCCGGTACATCGAAGAGCAGCAGGCCGCCGCGCTGGCGACGGCCGAGTAGCACGGCCCATCCCCCGCATCCCATCTACCCGTTTCACAGGAATGTCCATGTCAGTCGTATCCCTCAACGAAAGCGCCCAGCGCGGGGTGGCGAACCTGATCGCCAAATCCCACGATCAACAGATGGATCTGGCCAGCGTCCTGCCCTGGGGCCAGGGCGTGGACCGGAAACTGCTGCCCAAGCGCCCCGAGCAATGCTGGATCGCCGGCACGCCCTACCTGGCGCACCTCACCGAGGAGCAGAAGCACGAGCTCCTGTGGCAGGAGACCGCACGCGACGTGTCGATGTTCATCAACCTCGAGCAGACGCTGCCGCCGCTGTACATGGGATACGTGAACAAGCACGCTGACCTGTCCGACGACGTCCGCGAGTACCTGATGCTCTTCTCGAAAGAGGAGATCGTGCACACGCTGATGTTCCAGCGCTACATGAAGCTGGCCGGCCTGCCGCTGTACCGTTCGCCGGAGAACCTGCGGCAGCTGCTGACCGTTCAATTGCCGGCCATGGCGCCGGAGATCGGTGTGTGCTGCACGCTCATCCTCGAGTGGGTTGCCGAACTGGGCGCGATGCACGCTTCGCAGCACGACGACATCGAACCGCTCACGCGCAAGATGTTCTACGAGCACCACGTCGAGGAGGCGCGGCACATCGCCTTCGGCCGCTGGGTGACCGAGTCGTACCTGGAGCAGGCCGCGCCGCCGCAGGCGCAGCAGCTGCGCGGCGTGGTGCGCGGCCTGATGTCCGTGCTGATCCCCCAGTTCACCTACAACCCGGAGGTCAGCGAACACCTCTCCTTCGAGTTCCCGATAGGCGGCGGCGATGAGGCAAGGATCGCCGAGGTGCGCGGCTCGGCCGGCAATACCGCATTGAACGAGAAGCGGTTCGCGCCCTTGAACGCGTGGCTAAAAAAGCTGGAGGTTCTTTGAAACCTCCGGCGCAATGGGACGCCATCTGTGTCGGCGCGGGGATCACGAGCCTGGCGTTCTGCGCCCATCTGATCGCGCGCCGGCCTGCCACGCGGATCCTGGTGATCGACAAGCACAGCGTCGCCGGCGGCTACGCGAGCGTGTTCGAGCGGCCCAAGGCGCCCGGCGTGTTCGACTGCAGCCTGCACAAGCTGAGCGGCATGGGTGAGGGCGGCAATTTGCGCAGGATGTTCGAGTCGCTGGGGCTGGACAGGGAGCTGACGCTCGTCACGCCGTCCACGTATTTCGAGGCCTGCCTGCCCGAGGGCAGCTTCGTCCTGGGCAACAGCCACCCGGCCGCCGAACGCGCCCTGGTCGAGCGGTTCCCGGCCGAGCGGCAGGCGATCGTCGACTTTTTCAGGGAAGTCAACACCTACGGCCGGCACGGCTACTACCAGTTCCAGATGATGGAGGGGACCTATGAAGCCGACTTCGCCGAGCTACGCCATGCGCACCGCCACCTGAAGCATGTCTCGGTCAGCGACGCGTTGGCCGCGCGATTCCAGGATGGCCTGCTGCGCGAGATCATCGGCGCCACGGCGGTCTACGTGGGCGGCTTCCCCGAGGACCTGAGCTACCTGTATTTCCTGCACGTCGTCTACGCGACCCTGTGCAAGAGCAACGCCTACGTGCAGGGCGCATCGCAGGCGCTGTCGAACAGCCTGGCCCGGCGCGTCACCGACGCGGGCGGGGCGGTGATGCTCGACACGGCGGTGCAGCGGATCGTCGAGGACGCCGACGGCAACGCGGTCGGGGTGGACACCGCGCAGGGCCGCTTCCTGTCGAACCGGGTCTACGTCAATGCATCGCCCCATTACGCGATGAGGAACCTGTTCGCGGCCAGCGCGAAGATGGGGGCCGTGGATGCGAAGCTGCGAGCGCTCAAGCCCTCCCGCTCGACCACGACGGTGTACCTCACCTGCGACCAGCGGCCCTCCGAGCTCGGCCTGGCCAGTTGCGAGACCATGATCTTCGCCGGCACGCACCAGAGTTCCCTCGCAGAGCGAGCGCGGGCACACGCGGCCCCCGAGGACCAGGCGCTCTGCGAGCACGCCTTCTGGCACAGCTCTCCGATGGAAGTTACCAACTACAACCTGCTCGACCCCGCCGGGGGCAACGTGGTTTGCCTCAACGTGCTGGACTCGATCGGCCATTGGCCCGAACGCAGGGCCGCAACCTACAAGGCGAAGAAGCAGCGTGCGATCGACGCGATGCTCGGCCGGCTCTTCGCGGCCAAGCCGCAGCTCGAGGGGCACGTCGCCTATTGCGAGCTGTCGTCCCCGCGCACCTACCAGCGGTTCACCAACAACACCGACGGCGCCGGGTACGGGGCGATGGTCGGGCTGGACATGTCGGGACACGCCTTCCATCGGCAGTTCCCTGTCAAGGGCGTGCACTTCCTGAGTGCCTGGGTGGCCGGCCCCAGCTATGAGGCGGCATTCGGCTACGCCGAGATGAAAGCCAAACAGTGGACGGCTTCGGCGGCGCCGGCGGCGCGCGCGCCGTCCCGGCACGAAGAAGCGAAGGAGACCGCATGAACCCGTCAGCAGGCGCGGGCAAGCGCTGGGTACTCGTCACCGGCGGAAGCCGGGGCATCGGGCGCGGCATCGTCGAGGCGTTCGCCGCAGCCGGCTACGACACGGTCTTTGTCTACCAGAGGTCGGACGAGGCCGCACAGGCCCTGGAGCAGATGGTCGAAACGGCGGGCGGAAAAGCCCATGGCTTTCGCTGCGACTGCACCGACGAGGCGGCGGTGCAGTCGCTGGCCGAAGGACTTCTCTCCAGGCGTGGGGCGCCCTATGCGGTCATCAACAATGCTGGGATCGCCCAGGATGTCGCGCTCATGCGCATGACCGGCGGCCAATGGCGCGGCGTGCTGGAAACGAATTTGAACTCCGCATTCTTCGTCACGCGCGGCTTCGTGGGTGCGATGGTCGAGCAGGGTGATGGCGTGATCCTGCAGATGAGTTCGGTGACGGGGATCAAGGGCAACGCCGGCCAGACCAACTATGGGGCCAGCAAGGCCGGCATGATCGGCATGACGAAGTCGCTCGCCCTCGAACTGGCGCGCTTCAACGTCCGGGTCAATGCCGTCGTCCCCGGTTTCATTGCCACCGAAATGGTCGACCAGATCCCGGAGGCACAGCAGACGTCCATCAAGAGAGGCATCCCTCTGCGCCGCTTCGGCACTGTCAAGGAGGTCGCCGCGCTGTGCCTGTTCCTGGCGTCGGCCGATGGCGCCTACATGACGGGGCAGACCTTCGTGATCGACGGCGGCCTCGCCGCCTGACGCCACCGGGAGGAAGCATTCCATGACCTATGTCGTCACAGAGATGTGCATTGGCTGCAAGCACACCAGCTGCGTGCCGGTGTGCCCGGTCGATTGTTTTCGCGAAGGCGAGAATTTTCTCGTGATCGATCCCGACGAGTGCGTGGACTGCGGCTTGTGCGAGATCGAATGCCCGGTCGGGGCGATCCGGGCGAAGAGCGACCTGACGCAGGACACCTTTCACTACGCGCAGCTCAATGCCACCCTGGCCAAAGTCTGGCCCCCGATCGACCGGGCCAAACCGGCCTTGCCCGAAGCCGATCGATGGGCCCGGGTGTCCGGGAAGCTCGAGCACCTGATCCGCGGCCCGGAGGGCCAGCCGCAATGAGCAGACACGAACGTGTCCACGGCGCGGCCGTGGCACCCAAGGGACTGCTGGTGTCGCTGACCGTGCTGGTCATGCTGGCCACGCTCGCGACCAACCTCTACCTGCCGTCGCTGCCCGGCATTGCCGCGGAGTTCGGCGCCGATGCCGGCGGCGCCCGCGCGAGCCTGACCGCGTTCCTGGCGGCCTTCGCTGTGGCGCACCTTTTCTGGGGCCCGGTGTCGGACCGCTGGGGACGGCGTCCGGTGCTGATGGCCGGCGTGGTCCTCTACACGCTGGCGAGCGCCGCCTGTTCAGTCGCGCCGAACCTCGAGTTCCTGCTGGTGGCGCGCGCGTTGCAGGGAGTCGGCGCGTGCGCGGCGTCAGTGCTGGTGCGCGCCATTGCGCGCGACTGGTACAAAGGCGCCGAGCTGGCCCGTGCCCTGGCGATCATCCTGACGCTGATGACCGCGGCGCCGGGTTTCTCGCCCCTGCTGGGCGGGATCATCGAGATGACCTTGGGGTGGCGTGCCGACTTCGTTCTCCTGGCCCTGGTTGGCGCCTGCGCGATCGTGCTCACGTGGCGATCGATCCCCGAGAGCAATGTGGCGCGGGCCGCGCCACTGTCGGTGCGACGCCTGCTCTCGGATTACCGGCGCATCGCGACCACGCCGGAGTTTCTCGGCCCGACGCTGGCCACCAGCCTGGGCGTCGGTGGGCTGTTCGCCTTCTTCGCCAGCGCGCCCACCATCTTCATCGCGCACCTGGGCGTTTCTCCGGCCCTGTTCGGCGTCGTGCCGGCCGTGCTCGTCTTCGCCCTGTTCGCGGGGGGCGCCGCATCCGCAGGGCTGCGGCGGCGGTTCGGCGCGAATGGCGCGATCCTCATCGCGGCGCTGCTGATGGTAGCGGGCGGCGCGGGCATGTCGGTGCTCTTCCTCGCCCGTGAGGTCGGCTGGATGGAGGTGCTGCTGCCCCTTGTCCTCTACCTGCCCGGCATCGGCATCGTGAATCCGGTGGCGACAGCGGCCGCCATGGAGCCGTTTCCACACAACGCGGGGACCGCGGCCGCGCTGAACGGCTTCTTCCAGTCGACGGGGTCCTCCTGCGGCATCGCGCTGCTGGGCTTCTTCCCGCTGCCGATGGGCCTGCCCCTGACGCTGATGACCTGTTCGATCGGCGCACTGCTTGCCGCCGCGCTATGTATCGCGACGCGCCGACCCGCCGTCGCCAACTGACCGTCAACAAATTGGTTCACAAGGAGAGAAAAATGCCTGCAAACGAGCAATACGACGTAGCCATCGTCGGAGCCAGCCTGTCCGGCTGCGCCGCCGCCATCTTCTTCGGGCGGCATGGCCTGAAGGTGGCGCTGATCGAGCGCGACACGGACCCGTCCGCCTACAAGAAGATATGCACCCACCTCATCCAGTCCAGCGCGACACCCACTCTCCAGCGGCTGGGCCTGGCCGGGCCGATCGAGGCGGCGGGCGGCGTGCGGCAGGTCCTGGACATCTGGACGTCGTGGGGATGGATAGGCGACACGCAGGAGCCGGCTGACCGGCCGGCGTATGGGTACAACCTTCGCCGCGAAAAACTGGACCCGATGGTGCGCAGGATGGCGGCCGATACCCAAGGGGTCGACTTCATCCAGGGACATTCCGTGAAGGCCCTGGTGATGAAGGACCGCGTCGCGGTGGGTGTCGAAACCACCAGCCAGTCCGAGGCGCCCCGCCAGATCCTGGCTCGGCTGGTCGTCGCGGCCGACGGGCGCAACTCCACGCTGGCGCAGCTGGCCGGCGCCAAGACCAAGGTCACGCCCAACGCGCGCTTCACGTATTCGGCCTACTACAAGGACCTGCCGATGCCGAAGTCGAGCACCTCGCAGATCTACTTCCTGGATCCCGATTGGGCATCGGTCCTGCGCACCGATGACGGCCTCGTGATGCTGGGCGCCATGCCGACGGCCGACAAGCTGCCTTCCTGGAAAGGCAACATCGAGGAGCAGTTCCTGAAGTACTTCGACGCCATTCCCACGGCGCCGTCGCCGCGGAAGGGGACCCGCGTGTCGCCATTCCTGGGCATGCTGAAGATGCCGATGATGTCCCGCCCGCCGGTCCACTCGGGCATCGCATTCATCGGCGATGCAGCCATGACGGCGGACCCGTTGTGGGGCGTGGGTTGCGGCTTCGCCTTCCAGACCGCCGAATGGCTCTTCGACGCCGTGAGCCCGGCGCTGGATGGGCAGGAGAGCCTGGCGCGGGGGCTGTCGTTCTATGCGCGGCAACACAAGAAGCGGCTGGGCGGGCACGAGTTCGTCATGAAGGACTACTGTTCCGGGCGTCGCTACAACCACATCGAGACGCTCATGAATTCGGCCGGCGCGCGGGACCCGGTGTGCGCGTCCCACATCGTCGCGTTCGGCAGCCGCAACACCAGCCTGATGCAGTTCATGGCGCCGGCAGCCATCGCGCGTGCGGCCTGGGTCAACACCAAGCACGCGCTGGGGCTGGGCGGCGGGTACCGCCTGGACTCGCCCGTTCCGGAAAAGGATCTCGTGTGATTGAAGCGACCGGCACGGAGGACCAGGCCCTGGACTTCCTGGTGAACAGGAACGACCTGGCCGACTGCAAGCTGGTGGCTGCGACGCCGCCCGGGCGCCAGGAACTGCGCCCAGGCCAGGTGCTGATGGAAATATCCAAATTCGGCCTGAGCTCCAACAACATTACTTATGCAGTGCTGGGCGAGTCCCTGGGCTATTGGAAGTACTTTCCGGCCGAGGATGGGTGGGGCCGCATCCCGGCCTGGGGTTTCGGCCGCGTCATGAAGACGAGGCACGCGCAGATCGAGGAAGGCGACCGCATCTACGGCTACTTTCCCATCTCCACCCATCACGTGGCGGAATTCGGGCCAGCTGCAGGCGAATTGTTCGTCGAGACCTCGGCGCATCGCTCGGCGCTGCCCGCGGTCTACAACCGCTACACGCGGAGCGCCCGCAACGGCCGGGCCGATCCGCTCAGGGACGATCTTCACGTCGTGCTCAGGCCGCTGTTCACCACCTCGTGGCTGCTGGACGACTTCCTGGCCGACAACGGGTACTTCGGGGCGCGGACTCTGGTCATCTCCAGCGCTTCCAGCAAGACCGCCCTGGGGCTTGCCTTTCTGCTGTCGCGCAGGAAGGACCGGCCGTTCGAGATCGTCGGCCTGACGGCCGGCGCCAACATGGCGTTCGTGAAGCGCACAGGCTTCTTCGACGCCGTACTCGCCTACGAAAGCCTGGACGCCATCCCCCGGGGCCACCCGGCGGTGTTCGTCGACATGGCGGGCAACGGGGAGGTGGCGAGTGCGGTCCATCACCACCTGGCCGGGGAACTGAAATACAGCTGCAGGGTGGGCCTGACCCATTGGAACAAGCCGGCCCGGGAAGAGGCATTGCCCGGCGCGGCGCCGGCCCTGTTCTTTGCGCCGGCGCAGAGCCACAAGCGCGTACAGGAATGGGGTGCGGAGGAATTCCGGCGGCGCCTCGATGCAGCCTGGGAGCAGCTTGCCGAGATGGCAGCCCGGCATCTGGACATCGTCCGCGTCAGCGGCCCGGCATCGGTGTCCCGCGTATACCGCGACCTGCTGGACCGGGGTGCGCGCCCTGAGCAGGGCCATGTTCTTTCATGGTCGAGCCCCGCCCGCCCGACAAACACGCCACTTCAACACTTGAGGATCGACAACCATGTCCCACGCAACCCCCCAGAAAAACGCGCCCGGCGCCGGTGAGCTTTCGCGCGTCGAGACCGCCGCCGCCGTGTCCGAGTGCCCGGATCGCCCGGGCATGTGGACGATCCAGACCGTGGGAAGCGACAGCGGCAACGACGAGTGCGTCGCCACCTTCGGCGGGCCGCATGCCAAGGATCGTGCGGTCGAATACGCCTTTGCCAAATTCGCCGCCGTGCTGTGCGAGCAGAACGCCGGCCAGGGCAGCGGGGCACGCCGATGAGCGCACGGCAGGACGAGGGGGGCGGCAGCGCGCGGGTGGACGAATTCCTCGCGGCCGCCCGTGACACGGTCGCGAAGGTCAAGAACTGCTGGATCGTCACGATGGGCGCCGGCGGCGTGCCGAATGCGCGCGTCGTGTCGCCCATCCCCGGGGTGGCGCAGGACGCGGACTGGACGGTCTGGTTCCTGACCAGCAACGGCTCGCGCAAGGCGGCGGACATCCGGGCCGATGCCTGGGTCACGCTGGGCTTCCAGCACGACGCCGACAGTGCCTATGCGGTGCTGGCCGGACGCGCGGAGATCGTCGAAGGCCGGGCCGACCTGGCCAACCGCTGGAACGCGGACTGGAACACGGTGTTCCCCGCCGGCCCGAGCGATCCCGATGCGGTGTTCGTCAAGGTCGAAGTCGAGCGCATCGAACTTTGGAACCTCGCGCATGGAGTGACGCCGGCGCCCTTCGGAAAGCGCGCCGCCACGCTCAAGCTCACCGCGCCGGGCCAATGGATCCGCGATGCCTGACATGGGAAGCAAGACGCTCAGCCGCGGTCCCGGCATCATGGAAGGGCCGGCCCTCGCGGGCGGCATCCCGCCGCAGAGCCTGCCAGACTTCATACGCATGCGGTGCAGGCGCCACCCCGGCGACGTGGCGCTCGTTGACGGCACCTCCGGGGTTGCGGTCACCTACGGCATGCTGGACCGCCAGATCGGCCGCTGCGCCGCCGGTTTGGCCGCGCGTGGCTTCAAGGCCGGCGACGTCATGCTGATGTATGCGCCGAACTCGCCCGAGTGGCCGATCGCAGCGCTCGGCGCGATGGCGGCGGGCGGCGTGGCCAGCGGTGCGAACCCCATGGACGGCGTCGCCGAGCTGGCGACGCAGATTCGCAGCTCCGGGGCGAGCTTCGTGTTCACCGTTCCTTCGCTGCTGGCCCACGTGTGGCAGGCGGCGTTGGCGGCTGGGCGCACCGTCACCGTCATCGCGGACGGGGTGCACGACACGCTGAGCCTGGCGGGCCTCCTGGCCTGCGAGGACCCGGAACCGGGGCCGGTGCAGCCGGACATGCTCGCCGCGCTGCCCTATTCGTCGGGCACCACGGGGCTGCCCAAGGGCGTGATGCTCACCCACCGGGCGCTGGTCTCCAACATCTGCCAGTACACCCAGGCCCTGCCGGCGCCGGCAAGCGCGGTCGTCCTGGCGTTCCTGCCGATGTACCACATCACCGGCTTCACGGTGGTGACGCTGTCCGGGCTCGCGATGGGCGCCAGGATCGTGACGGTTCCGCGCTTTGAACCGGACACGTTCCTGGGGGCCATCTCGCGCCATCGGGTGTCGCGCCTGAACACGGTGCCCCCGGTGATGCATTTCCTTGCGCGCCATCCGCTGGTGGATGCCTACGACCTCTCTTCGCTGGAGCTGGTGGGTTGCGGTGCCGCTCCGCTGGGCGCGGCGCTGGAAGAGGACGTGGCGCGGCGGCTGAAGTGCGAAGTCGGCCAGGGGTTCGGCATGACCGAGTCGTGCGGCTGCATCACGGTATCGCCGCCCAACCGGGTCCGCCCCGGCTCGAGCGGCCGCCTGTTGCCCGGCACGCAGGCCCGCGTGGTGGATGCCGAGACGCGCGCGGACGCCGCGTGCGGCGAGGCGGGCGAGATCTGGTTCCGCGGTCCGCAAGCCTTCGCCGGGTATCGCGGGCAGCCGGCCGCGACCCGGGAGACGATCACCGGCGACGGATGGGTGCGCACCGGCGACTTCGGGTTCTTCGACGAGGACGGCTACCTGTACATCACCGACCGACTCAAGGAGATCATGAAGGTCAAGGGCTTCCAGGTTGCGCCGGCCGAACTGGAGGCGCTTCTGCTGACGCACCCGGCGATAGCCGATGCGGCGGTGATCGGAAGGCCCGATCCGCGAGCCGGCGAACTTCCGGTGGCCTGCGTCGTTCCCAGGAACGGCAGGGCCACCGCGGCGACGGCCGAGGAAATCATGGGCTGGGTCGCCGCGCGCGTCGCGGCTCACAAACGGCTCGCGGACGTCGTGCTGTGCGACGCGATCCCCCGGAGCGCCGCGGGCAAGATCCTGCGCCGTGCGCTGCGCGCCCTGGACGCGCAACGGCTCGCCGCCGGCCAGGCCGATCCCATGCCGTCACTCGAAAGGGCAGCTTCGTGAACCTGTATTTGCGTTTGCTCGTGACATGGCTGCTCGCCCGGTGGTGGAAGCCGCCGATCCGCCTGGGCGACACCATAGAGATGAAGATGCGCGTGTGGCCCAACGACGTCGACGTCAACGGGCACATGAACAGCGGGCGCACGATGACGGTGACCGACCTGGCGATGATCGAGTACGTCACCCGGGCCGGCTTCCTCGCGGTATGCCTTCGCAACGGCTGGCGCCCGCTGATGGGCGGCGCGATCATCTCGTTCCGGCACAGCCTGCTGCCGCTGCGGCGCTTCACCCTGCGCATGACCATGACGTGCTGGGACGACCGCTGGAGCTACATGCATTTCGAGTTCCTGCAGGGCGGCAGGACGACCGCGGCGGGCTACCTGAAGGGGGCCATCGTCGGGCGCAAGGGCATCGTGCACAACGACGAGGCGCGTACGGCCCACGGCTCGGAACTCGTCTCTCCCGCCTTTCCGGCGTCGGTCACCGCGTGGGTCGAGGCCGACCGCGGGGTGCGCCAGGAGGTCGACAGAAGGCCCTTCGCTCCGGCTGAGGGCGTGTTGCAGCGCGGGGCTCCGGAATCGTCATCCTGAGCAGCCCCTTTCCCATCGTGACCGAGGCATGGGCCTCGAAATTCAAGGAGGATTTATGAAGATTGACAAGTCTGTCGCGTTGGTGCGGCGAGACGACGTGCCGTCCATGAGGACGATCGTGGTGGACGGAGTCGAGCATTGGCTCGGCCACGTGAAGGACTTCACGCGCAATGCCGCGCTGGTCGACTTCCTGCCGAAGGACAACCGCATCTCGATGGCGTGGGTGCGCCTTGAGGCCGGGGAGCGGCTGGACGAGCACATTCACCCGGTCGACTCGATGATCCTCATGTGCGAAGGCGGCTCGCGCACCCTCGGGGACGTGCGGGAAGTGATGAACGCGGGGGACGTGCTGCTCGTGCCGCAGGGCAGGCCCCACGGCTTCATCGGGATGCCGCCCAACGGCTTCTGGGGGCTGTCGCTGCAGTTCGACTCGCGCGGGCTCTACGAGAACATCGAAGACCCTTGGGCGAGCTTCCTTGCCGAGGACCAGCCTGCGCAGCCCGGCGAAGGCAGCATCGCCGAACAGCTGTTCAGGAAGAACGAGGAGTATGCCGAACGGTTCGACAAGCACCGGCTTTTCGCGCTGGTGCGCAACGGCCTGCTGGACAAGCCCGAAGCACGAAGGAGGTTTCTCGACTGCTTCCAGGTCTGGTCCAATCATTTCCAGAAGATGGTGCTGGCCCGCGTGATGACGCTGCAGCACCCGATGTTCGAGGACCTGGCCTGGCTGCACCTGGTCGAGGAACTCGGCCACAACCGCGACCTGGCCAAGAGCCGGGCCAACCTGCAGCCCGTGTTCGACCCGGTGCTCGAGGCCTCCTGTGCCTGGTTCCCGTGGAAGACCGGGCTGATCGGCGATGCCGAAAAGGTGGTCCTCACCCACCTCGTCGTCGAGGCGTCGGCGACGTTCTTCTACAAGCACATCCAGCCTGTCATGGCGGCGACGGATACCGGCAAGCACTTCGATACCCACAACATCGCCGACGACGGCCACGTCGAAATGGGCTATGCCTTCCTTCGCAAGCTTCCGCTCGAGGACGGGCAGCCGCTGTTCCATATCCAGCGCCAGGGCTGGGCCATGCTGACGACGGTCATGGGGCGGATCGCGGACCTCGTGGTCCACCATTCGGGGGCGGACGCCGCGCAGGGCGAACAGGAAGACAGCGATGCCGAAGCTCTCGTGGCCGTCTGAAGGGCTGCGCCGGGTACCGCTCACCGTCTACACCGACCGATCGACCTACGACCGGGAGCAGCAACGGATCTTCCGCGGCCGCTCATGGAACTACGTCGGCCTGGCCTCGGAGGTCGCCAAGCCGGGCGATTTCGTGCGGACCTACGTCGGTGAGGTCCCCGTGATCCTGGTGCGCGATCGGCAGGACGCGCTGCGTGTGTTCGTGAACCGGTGCACCCATCGCGGCGCGCAGGTTTGCCAGGAGGAGCGCGGCAACGCGAAGCTGTTCACTTGTCCCTACCATCACTGGTCGTTCAATCTCGAGGGAAGCCTCGTGGGCATCCCGTTTCGCCGCGGCATCAAAGGCGAAGGCGGGATGGCGCCTTGCTTCGACGCGGCGCGGCACGGGCTGGAGCAGCTCAAGGTGGCGCAGCGCGGGGGCGTCGTCTTCGCCAGCCATGCGCAGGACGTGGAGCCGCTGGATGAGTACTTCGGCCCCGCCATCCTGTCGTACTTCGACCGGGTCTGCGACGGCAGGCCGCTGCGCGTCATCGGCACGATGCGGCACCGGGTCCACGCGAACTGGAAACTCCAGATCGAGAACCTGAAGGATCCTTTCCACGCCGCGCTGCTGCACTCGTTCTTCGTCACCTTCGGCATCTGGCGGTCCGACCAGGAGACGCAGGTGAAGGTCGATGCCCTGGGCCGCAGCAGCGTGCTCGTTTCGACCGCCAGCTTCAAGCGGGCGGCGGCCGGCGAGGAGGACGAAGCGCCGCCCGCCGGGTCCGGCATCGGCCTGGAAGACACGCGGCTCATCGCCCATGAACGCGAGTACGAGCACGGGACCGGCGCCATCCTCACGATCTGGCCCAACCTGATCATCCTGCAGCAGCTGAACTGCCTCGCGATGCGCCACGTCCGGCCCGATGGCCCGGACGCCTGCGTCAAGACCTGGACGTTCTTCGGGTACGAGGGCGATACGCCGGAACTGCTGCAAAAGCGCCTGGCGCAAGCCAACATGCTCGGCCCGAGCGGGCTGGTCACCATCGACGACAACGAGGTGCTGGCGCTGCTGCAGGCGGGTGCCGCCACCTCGCCGCATGCGGCCGCCGTGCTCGAAGCCGGCGAAGGCACGGGCGACGCCGGCCACATGGTCACCGAGTCGGCCATCCGCGGGTTTCACCAATATTACCGATCCATCATGGGCGAGCCGACCGATGACTAGAACGCAGGAACAGCGCGAACTCGCCGCTGATGTCGAACTGCTGTACACCGACTATTGCGAGTCCCTCGACGATGCCGATACCGATCGCTGGCCGGGCTTCTTCACCCAGGAGTGCAGCTACCGCATCACCACCCGCGAGAACCTGGACCGCGGCCTGCCGCTGTGCTTCGTGCTCTGCGAGGGGCAGGCGATGCTGCGCGACCGGGCCGCGGCACTCCAGCGCACGGTCTTCCACAGGCGCAGGTTCCAGCGGCGCATCGTGAGCGGCCTGCGCCTGAAGACCTTCGACGGCCTGGACAGGGACGGCATCGAGGCGTGCGCGTCGTTCGTCGTGTACGAGAGCGTGGGCGACGAGCCGAGCCGGCTGCTCGCCTGCGGCCGGTCGATGGACGTGATCGTCCGCGAAGGCGGCGCGCTCAGGTTCAAGCACAGGCTGTGCGTGATCGACGCCCGCGTCATGCCGGACTCGCTGGTGTTCCCGCTATGACGCGTCCCTCTTCCTTGCCAATGGGCGACCTCCTGGTGCTGGACCTCACGCGCCATCGCGCAGGCCCGATCGCATCGCGGCTGTTCGCGGACTGGGGCGCGCGCGTCATCAAGATCGAGCAGCCTTGGGATGCAGGCGACAGCATGGGCGGCTCCCGGGAGGGTTTCGACTACCAGAACCTGCATCGCAACAAGCAGAGCCTGACCCTGAACCTGAAGGCCGCCGAGGGGCGGGCGCTGCTGCACCAGCTCGCCCGCCGGGCCGACGTGGTCCTGGAGAGTTTTCGCCCCGACGTGAAGTTCCGGCTGGGCGCCGACTACGACTGCCTGCGGGAGATCAATCCGCGCATCATCTGCGGGAGCATTTCGGGTTTCGGGCAGGACGGCCCGTACCGGGCGCGCCCCGCCGTGGACCAGATCATCCAGGGCATGGCCGGCCTCATGTCGGTGACGGGCTTTGCCGGGCAGGGGCCGGTGCGGGCGGGCGCCGCGGTGGCGGACATGAGCGCCGGCATGGTTCTCGCACAGGCCGTCCTGATGGCGCTCTACCAGCGGGAACGCACGGGCGAGGGCCAATGGGTCCACACGTCGCTGCTCGAGTCACTGGTGTCGCTGCTCGACTTCCAGGTGGCGCGCTGGCTGAGCACGGGCGACACGCCGACGCAGGCCGGCAACGACCATCCCACGCTCATGCCGACCGGCCTTTTTCCCACCGCGGACGGCCATGTCAACATCGCCGCGGCGGAAGACCCGAAGTTCAAGGCCTTGTGCGAGATCCTCGGTCTGCCGGAACTGGCCGAGGACCCGGACTACCGGACCGTCGCGCAGCGTTCGTCGCGCCGCCAGCAGCTGTGCGCGATGCTCGCGGCCCAGACCAGCGCGCGCACCAGTGCCGCCCTGATCGAGCAGCTCAATTCGCACGGCATCCCGTGCGGGCCGCTGTACAGCATCGACGAGGCGATGAACGACCCGCAGATGCAGTCGCTACGGATGACGCATGCAATCGAGCATCCGCGCCTCGGTCCGCTCCACCTGCTGGGCCAGCCGCTTCATCTCGAAGGCGCCGGAGGGCGCGCCGAAGTGCGTTCGGCTGCGCCCGGGCACGGCGAGCACACCGAGGAAATCCTGTCGGGCCTGCTGGGCTACGAGAGGACTGCCATCGCGGCCCTGCGTGCCGCCGGGACCATCTAGCCGGCCCGCACACCCCCATCCAAATTTCACAGGAGCAATACCAAACATGCCAAGCGCCACGTTATCAGCAGTGCACGACTCGCCCATCGCCGTCCGCCGGCGCGGGCGTTTCCTTTTCGCGGAAGTGACCGGCGTCGACTTGAGCCGGCCGCTCGATGCGTCCTGTATCCAGGCCATCTCCGACTCCCTGGCGGAACACGAGGTGCTGGTCTTTCCGGGCCAAAGCCTGTCCAGCGAAGACTTGCTGCGGGTCGGCGCCTGTTTTGGCGAGTTGACGGTCCATCCATTCGCGGAGAACGCCGAGAAGGTCCCCGAACTGATCGTCTTCGACTACAAGGAAGGCAACCCGCCGGTGCTCACGGACCGCTGGCACTCCGACGAAACCTACCGCGAATGCCCGCCCCTGGGCACCATGCTGTATTCCAAGGTGGTGCCGGACATCGGGGGCGACACATGCTTCACCAGCATGACCGCCGCCTACGACGCGCTCTCCGACCGGATGCAGCGATTCATTTCCGGCCTGGAAGCGGTCCACGACTTCGCCTCGTTCAAGTACCTGTTCCCGCAAACCGAGGAAGGCAAGCGCCAGCTGCGGCGCAGCGAGGAGATGTACCCACCGGCCTCCCATCCGGTCGTGCGGGTGCACCCCGTGAGCGGCCGGAAGGCCCTGTTCGTCAATCCTCACTACACCCGCTACATCAAGGGCATGGAAGAGCGCGAAAGCAGGGCGCTGCTGGATACGCTGTTCCGGGCCACGTCGGTACTGGAGCACCAGTACCGCCACCGCTGGGAGCCGAACCAGCTGGTGTTCTGGGACAACCGGTCGGTGCAGCACGCCGCGGTACACGACTACTATCCCCAACGCCGCCTGATGGAGCGCGTCACGATCAAGGGCGACCGCCCCTTCACGACCGAGGCGGTGGCCCATCCGTCGGACCTGCGCAAGTTCAAGGTCGCCCAGTACGACCATCTCGACGCCCGCCGCGCGCCGCGGCAGTTCGAGCGCGAGTGAAGATGAGCCAGGCAACCGCAAGCGGGGTGGCGGCATGCCGACCGTAGTTTTCGTCGGCCCCCTCGGGCAGCCGCAGACGGCGCAGGCGCCCGAGGGCGGCGCGCTGATCGCCCTTTGCGACGCGGCCGATGCACCCGTTCCCTTTCATTGCCGCCGCGGCAACTGCGGAACCTGCCGCATCGCGGTGCTCGAGGGCACCGACCAGCTGCTGCCGGCGCAACCGGACGAGTGCGGCGTCCTCGACCTCCTGGGCCTGTCGCCGCCCAGCCATCGCCTGGCCTGCCAGGCGCGGATGCGTGCCGGGCTGGAGGTGCTGCGGGTGAGTCCGCTCGGCAAGCGCGCCCGGCTTCCCTCCGCGCTCTGGATTCCTGTGGTGGTCGATGCGGTGACGAACCAGATGCGGGCGTGCCCCAACGACCCCAGCGCGGGCGATATCGTCATTTCCGGCGCTGCCGAGCTCAAGGCGGGTTCGGTTGTCGTCATGACGTTCCACTCTCAGACCGCGTCCGCGATGGACTGCGTTGTCGGCCGCGTGCTTCGCGTCGCGCCGCCTGGCACCGACCCGCGGCGCCATGTGGTGGCAGTCGAACTCCTCGAGCCGGACTCGACCCTCGTGGCCCTCTTCGAGCCGGCTCCCGCGATGCGTGCGGATTGAAAAACTCCTAAACTGGGCGGTGCAACCGGTAGCAACCATGTGCCGCAACATCAAGACCCTGTTCAATTTCGAGCCGCCCGCGACCGAGCTGGAGATTCGCGACGCGTCCCTGCAGTTCGTTCGCAAGCTGAGCGGCTTCAGTGTGCCGGCGAAGGCCAATGAACAAGCCTTCGACCGGGCGGTCGAGGAAGTGGCGGCGGTTGCGAGGGTGCTGATCGCGTCGCTGGTCACGACTGCCGAGCCGCGGAACCGCGAAGTCGAGGCCGCCAAGGCCAAAGCCAGATCGGCGATCAGGTTCCCGGTCGATGCACCGGGCCGCTCGTCAGCCTAGGCGGCTGGGGCGGGAGGCGAGCCCGCCGGGCAGCAGGCCCTGGAACTGGGCGTTGATCAAGGCGATCTGTTCGCGGGC
>DATILI010000014.1:0-8128 GCA_035476635.1 Burkholderiaceae bacterium
CGCTCCATGCCGATCTCGAGCGCCGAGAGCAGCAGCAACAGGGACAGCATTTGCCCCGGAGCTGGCTGCTGGCCCGCAACGCGTGGCCGCAAAAGCAGGCCGGCGCGCAGGCCTTCTCGAATCCAGTCCCAAGTGGAAAGAACATCGGTCGCGTCATTGGTCGCGTCATTGGTCGCGTCATTGGTCGCGTCATTGGTCGCGTCATCGGTTGCATCCATGCGCGCATCATGCCATCGGACCCCTCTGGCACTTGCCCGGGTCCAGGAGGACAATCATGCTGGGCGCGGTAACTCAGGACCTTGGCCAAGCACCGCTGCCGCTGGAGAAGCCGATGAAGCAACAGCGTTTTTGGGAAGTGGATCTGCGGATCCTGCTGCTGGAATTGTGGAACGAACTCTCCGCATTTGGCATGACGCTGGTGGTGTTCCTGTTGCTTGGGCTGCCGGTGATCATTCCAACGCTGATCTTGTGGTTTTTGTCCTCGATCAACTTCAGCATGAGGTGACAGAGGGCCGGCTTGCCTAGACCGGTACGCGGCGCGCAAGCTCAGGCTGCAGCTTGAGCCGTTCGGGCGCCGTGTAGCAAAGAAAGTGCTTGTTGGTCGCGCGGCCGATCGCGCACAGGCCCAGGCGCTCGGCGATGGCGTGGCCCATCTGCGTGATGCCGCTGCGCGAGACCACGATGGGAACGCCCATTTGCGCCGACTTGATGACCATCTCGCTGGTGAGGCGGCCCGTGGTGTAGAACAGCTTGTCGTCGCCGTGCATGGATTCATCGTCCTGCAGCCACATCCAGCCGGCGATGGTGTCGATGGCGTTGTGCCGGCCCACGTCTTCGACGAACAGCAGCATCTCCTGGCCGCGAAACAAGGCACAGCCATGCACCGAGCCGGCCGACTTGTAGGTGCTCTCCTGTAGCCGGATGGCGTTGAGCACGCCGTACAGGTCGGCCTGCGTGATGCAGGCCTGCGGCAGCGCCACGCTGTCGATCTCGTCCATCAGGTCGCCGAATACGCTGCCCTGGCCGCAGCCGGTGGTCACCACGCGCTTGGACGTGCGCTCGGCGATGTCGGCGATGCCCGCGCGCGTCTTGACTGCGGCGGCGCCCACCTCCCAATCCACGGTGATCGAGTCGATGTCCGCTGCCGAGCGCACCAGGCGCTGGTTGCGCAGGAAGCCCAGCACCAGCAGCTCGGGCCGCGCGCCCAGGGTCATCAAGGTGACCAGTTCGCGCTTGTCGACATAGACCGTGAGCGCGCGCTCGGCCGGAATCGAAATGGTCTCGTGTTCGCCGTGTTCGTTGATCACGTCGATCTCGCGGGTCAGCGGCGCGCTGGCCTGCGTCAGGAAGGGAAGCACGGGAGCAAGGGGCATGCAGGCAAGGCTACAGCAAAAAGGGCCGCCGCCTCGCGGCGCGGCCCTTTTGGTCATGACACGGTTGCGGTCTCAGGGGCAGCTCAGGACTTCTTCGCCGGTGCCATCTCGGCCGCCGGCGTCTTGGTGCTGGGCGGGCTGGCGGCTGTGCCCGGTGGTGAGTGGGCACCGGCAGCTTCCGCCGGCTTGGCGTCGGGCGGCGTATAGGCGAAGGGCCCGGGGTCGCCGCAAGCCGGGGTTTCCTTGGGCGGCTTGATCTCCTTGCCCGCGGCCTTGGCTGTCTTTTGGTAGGCGGCGGCCACCTTGTCCTGCGACTTGCACAGCAGGTAGTTGTCGACCTTGCCGGTCCACGCGGTCTTGGCAGCGGCTTCCGCGGCCTTGGCCTTGGCCTCGTCGCTCACGGGCGGGAGTTTCGCCAAGGCGATGCCGCAGGCGGCGAACAAGACCGGTGCGATCCACAGCTTATTCATGGTGTCCGTCCTCTTTTCTATTGCTTCATGCCCGCGCCGTGGGGCCTGGGCCCGGGTCTGCCGCCGCGGTGCTGCGCTGCGCCGCGATCTTGCCCGCCTTCACATCGTCATACCAGTATTCGTGGTGCTCCCTGGCCCAGGTCTCATCCACATAGCCGGTGCGCATGGCCGAGTAGGCGCCGCGCATGCCGAGGGTGCCGATGTAGATATGGCCGAGGAACAGGCACAACATCAGCACTGCCGCCGCCGCGTGCACCATATGGGCGACCTGCATCGTGCCGCGCTCATAGACCAGGCCCGGCACGAGCTTGTCCAGCACCAGGCCCGAACTCACCACCGTGACGCCGAGAAAGAACACGCCAGCCCAGAAGACGACTTTTTCTCCGGCATTGAACCGGTTGGAAGGAACCTCCTTGCCCGACAGCAGGCCACCGCCCTTGAGCAGCCATTGCAAGTCGCCGCGCTGCGGCCAGTTGTCGCGCAGGAAGGTGAAGAACACGATCACCAGCGATACGGCGAATACGGGGCCGGCAAAGTTGTGCGCCGTCTTCAAGGCATAGGTGAGCCAGCCGAACAAGGTGCCGCCCATGATCGGCAGCAGGACAAACTTGCCGAAGGCCATGACCAGCCCGGAGATCGCGAGCACGGAAAACGCGATGGCATTGCTCCAGTGGGCGGAGCGCTCGAACGGCGTGAAGCGCTCGATCCGGCGGCCGGTCGGTGCACCGTGCGTGCCGAGCGGCCCCTTGCCGAAATAGAACAGCGCGATGGCGCCCAGGATGATCAGGAACAGCGCGCCGCCGTAGGGGATGATCCAGTTGTTGCGCACCTGGCGCCAGGCCTCGCCCGCATTCGTCATGCCCGAACCGGGGTACTGCACAAACCGCTGAATCAGGTTGCCCGCCTCGGGCGCCTGGCTTGCCGGCAGGCTCGAGTAACCGGTGGCCCCGGCCCCCACGGCACGCCATACCGGCGCGTTGTTGCCGGGCTGCACCTTGCCGCGCTCGGCATTGCCTTGGCTTGCGTAGTTCGGGTCGGTGCTGGCGTCAGGCCGGATCTCGAAAATATTGGCGCTCTTGATACCGCCCGGAGCTTCCGGTGCCGCTGCCGCTGCCGCTGCCGATGCGGCCGGCGCCGGCGGCTGCACCTGCAACTTGTCTTGTTGTGCAAGAGCTGCTGAACACAAGCCCAGCGACACCAGGGCCGTCGCAACCAGATTTCGGCATGCAGACATGGAGGGCGTCCTTTGCTTCAATTGGTGCGCGCGTAGTCGTTCTGGCCGTTTTGCGCCCGCGTGCGCAAATGCTGTTCCCAGCTGGCCTTGTCACCGGCTTTCCAGCCCGGCTCGGCAAATTTGCTTTCCCCAGTGCCACTGAAAGGCGCTGCATCCTGCTTGACGCCGCCCAGGCCCTGCGGCTTTTCCCCGCAGGCCGAAAGCACCATGACGGCCGCGGCCGCCACTATCAGGCTTTTCATCATGACTTGGCTCCCTGTGCGGCGGGCTTGGTGCCATAGGCCGTGCCCCAGCCCCAGACTTCCGCGCCCTTGCCGCGCTTGACCACGCGGTTGCGGAAGATGTCGGCCACGACGTCGCCATCGCCGGCCAGAAGCGCCTTGGTCGAGCACATTTCGGCACAGGCCGGAAGCTTGCCCTCGGCCAGGCGATTGCGGCCGTATTTCTCGAACTCGGCCTGGCTGCCGTTGGCCTCGGGGCCGCCGGCGCAAAAGGTGCACTTGTCCATCTTGCCGCGCACGCCGAAGGTGCCGGCCGAGGGGAACTGCGGCGCGCCGAACGGGCAGGCATAGGAGCAGTAGCCGCAGCCGATGCATACGTCCTTGTCGTGCAGCACCACGCCTTCGTCGGTGCGATAGAAGCAGTTGACCGGGCACACCGCCATGCAGGGCGCGTCAGAGCAATGCATACAGGCCACGGAGATCGACTTCTCACCCGGGATGCCGTCATTCAAGGTGACCACGCGGCGCCGATTCACGCCCCATGGCACCTCATGCTCGTTCTTGCAGGCCGTGACGCAGCCGTTGCATTCGATGCAGCGTTCGGCGTCGCAGACAAACTTCATTCTTGCCATGTCGATCTCCTTAAGCTGCTCTTTCCACGTTGCAAACGGTGGTCTTGGTCTCTTGCATCATCGTCACGCTGTCGTACCCGTAGGTGGTCGCGGTGTTGATCGCTTCGCCGCGCACCACCGGCGCCGCACCGCCCGGGTAGTAGGCGACCATGTCGGCGCCTTGCCAGCGGCCGGAGAAGTGGAAGGGCATGAAGACCGTGTCGGCGCCCACGCGCTCGGTCACCAGCGCCTGCACATTCAGCCGCGCGCCGGTCGGCGTGCTGACCCAGACTCGCTCGCCATTGCGGATGCCGCGGTCCGCCGCCGCCTTGGGATTGATCTCGACGAACATCTCCTGCTGCAACTCGGCCAGCCAGGGGTTGGAACGGGTTTCCTCGCCGCCGCCTTCATACTCGACCAGGCGGCCCGAGGTCATGATCAGCGGGAACTTCTCGTGCACCTTGTCGGCCACGTTCTTGTCCTGCACCGTCTTGTACAGCGTCGGCATGCGCCAGAAGGCCTTTTTGTCGTCGTGCGTGGGGTACTTGGCCACCAGGTCGGGGCGGGTGCTGTACAGCGGCTCGCGATGCTGCGGGATCGCGTCGGGGAAGTTCCAGACCACGGCCCGCGCCTTGGCATTGCCGAAGATATGGCAGCCGTGGTTTTGCATGGTGACGCGGATGATGCCGCCCGAGGGGTCGGTCTTCCAGTTCTTGCCCTCGGCCGCGGTCTTTTCGACATCGCTGAGTTCATCCCACCAGCCCAGCTTCTTCAGCAGCACATGGTCGAATTCCGGGTAGCCGGTCTGGATCTCCGCGCCCTTGGAAGCGGAGCCGTCCTCGGCCAGCAGGTTCACCCCGGCGCGCTCCACGCCGAAGTTCGCGCGGAAATTGCCGCCGCCTTCCATCACATGCTTGGAGGTGTCGTACAGGTTGGGCGAGCCCGGGTGCTTGAGTTCGGGTGTTCCGTAGCAGGGCCAGGGCAGGCCGAAGTAGTCGCCGGCGAGGTCGTAGCCGGTTTCCTTGTCCTTGCCGCCCCTGGATTTGAGCGTCTTGACATCGAACACGTTCATGTTGCGCATGTGGGCCTTCAGCCGCTCCGGGCTCTGGCCGGTGTAGCCGATGGTCCAGCAACTCTTGTTGATCTCGCGCAGGATGTCTTCGGGCATGGGTTCTTCCAGGCCCTTGATCTTCTGCATCTTGTAGTTCTTGGACAGCTCCTTGGCAAAGCCGAGCTTGTCGGCCAGCTGGTGCATGATCATGTGGTCGCTGCGCGACTCCCACAGCGGATCAATGACTTTCTCGCGCCATTGGATCGAGCGGTTGGAGGCCGTGCAGGAGCCGCTGGTTTCAAACTGCGTGGCCGCCGGCAGCAGGTACACCGCGCGATTCGCGTTCAGGTCTTCCGCACGGCCGGGCATCGCGGCCATGGCCGCGGTCGCCGAAGGGTACGGGTCCACCACCACGAGCAGGTCCAGCTTGTCCATGGCGCGCTTCATTTCCAGGCCGCGCGTCTGCGAGTTCGGCGCATGGCCCCAGAACACCACGCCGCGCAAATTGGAATCCTGGTCGATCAGCTCGTTCTTTTCCAGCACGCCATCGATCCAGCGCGAGACGGTCAGGCCGGACTTGCCCATCATCGCGGGCGACGCGAAGCGCCCCTTGATCCAGTCGAACTCCACGCCCCAGGTCTTGGCGAAGTGCTTCCACGAGCCTTCTGCGATGCCGTAGTAGCCCGGCAGCGAATCCGGGTTGGGGCCGACGTCGGTCGCGCCCTGCACGTTGTCGTGGCCGCGGAAAATGTTGGCGCCGCCGCCCGAGACACCAATGTTGCCCAACGCCAGTTGCACGATGCAGGAGGCGCGCACCATGGCGTTGCCGATGGAGTGCTGCGTCTGCCCCATGCACCACACCAGGGTGGAGGGCCGGTTCTTGGCCATCATCTCGGCGGCCTTGAACACCGTGGCTTCGTCGACGCCGCAGGCTTCCTGCACCTTGTCGGGCGTCCACTTGGCCAGCACGTCTTCCTTGACCTTGTCCATGCCGTAGACGCGGTCGTTGATGTACTGCTTGTCTTCCCAGCCGTTCTTGAAGATGTGATACAGCATGCCGAACAGGAACGGGATGTCCGAGCCGGAGCGGATGCGGATGTACTCGTCGGCCTTGGCGGCGGTGCGCGTGAAGCGCGGATCCACCACGATCATCTTGCAGCCGGTTTCCTTGGCATGCAGCATGTGCAGCAGGCTGACCGGATGCGCCTCGGCGGCGTTCGAACCGATGTACAACGCGCACTTGCTGTTCTGCATGTCGTTGTACGAATTGGTCATCGCACCATAGCCCCAGGTGTTGGCAACACCGGCCACCGTGGTGGAGTGGCAGATGCGGGCCTGGTGGTCGCAGTTGTTGCTGCCCCAGAAGCTCACGAACTTGCGCATCAGATACGCCTGCTCATTGTTGTGCTTGGACGAGCCGATCCAGTAGATCGAATCGGGGCCGCTGGCCTTGCGCAAATCCAGCAGCTTGGCGCTGATCTCGTTCAGGGCCGTATCCCAGCTGATGCGCTCGTACTTGCCGTTGACCAGCTTCATCGGATAGCGCAGGCGGAACTCGCCGTGGCCATGCTCGCGGATCGCCGCGCCCTTGGCGCAGTGCGCACCGAGGTTGATCGGGGAATCGAACACCGGCTCCTGGCGCACCCAGACGCCGTTTTCCACCACCGCATCGATGGCGCAGCCCACCGAGCAGTGCGTGCACACCGTGCGCTTGACCTCGATCTTGCCGGTGCCGACGGCGACGGCCTTGCCATCGGCGGCGACCGCCTTCTTCACCAGGCTCAACTGCGAGGCGGCGATGCCGACGCCGACGCCAAGGCCGGAGCGACGCAGGAACGCGCGGCGGTCCATGGTCGGCAAGGCCTGCGTGAGGCCGCGGCGCAGGCTGTGCACGAAAGGCGAACGCACCGCACCCTCGGCGGTACCGGTTTTTTTGGTCAACAACATGAGACTCTCCTCTAGCTGAGAGTTAAACGAGCGTGGTCTTGTAATACTGCTTGACGTGTTCCGTCAGGCTGTAGCCGCCGCCCCTTGCAGGCGGTTCCTTGGGTTGCGCCGCGGGCGCGGAGACATCCCGCACGGCGGGTATCAGGCTCACTGCGGCGGCAGCGGCCCCCACGGTGCCGGCACCTGCAAACAGGTTGCGGCGCGACATCTTGCTCAGTGGCTTGCTCGAAGGCTGGCTCATGCATGTCTCCTGATGTCCCGCTTAGGAACTGGTTTGCATATCCTTTTGAATGTAGCCAGCGCTACAGCCTTGCGCAAGAGGGATGACCAAGGCTGTGCCGGGTTTCTAAGCATGCATAGCGAATTAACCACACCGCTCTCATACGTAACTATGCTGCGTCGCAACACAGACGCACTCAGGCGAGCATGTCGAAGCCCTGCGCCTCCACGCTCACGAATGCGCGTGTGAACGCGCACAGCACGGCGTAGAACCGCGCCTTGGGATGCGCCGCCACGGCGTCGCACAGCATGGGAAACCAGGGCTGCAGGTGGTCAGCGAAGAAGCTGCTCTGGCGCGTGAGGTTGGCGACGGCCACGTCGTCGCCGGCGATCAGGTAGCGCATGACCTCGCAGAGATAGGCGATGTGGTCTTCGGTCTCGGGCATGCTCTCGTCGCGCGCCAGGCCCAGCGCGGCCAGTTCGCCACGCAGGGCGGCCAGCGGCTTCTCGTTGAGAAAGCCGCTCAGGTAATGTGAACCGAAAAGATAGACCTCGGGCTTGCCGACGCCGCCGAACAGCGCGTCGTATTCCTTGGCTATTTGCCCATCGTCCATGGCGCGCGCGATGCCCACCAGTGCGCGCCAGGGCTCTTCCAGAAAGCCGCCGGCGGCCGGCGCCTCGGTCACGGCCACGCGCAGCGCCTGCAGCAACTCGGGCGCGGGCGCTGCGTAGAACAGCTGCGCGAGCAGGCCGTAGACCTCGGCCCGGGCGGTTTCCTCGTCGAGCGCGGAGGACTGTGTTGGCATGGAGCTCATGGTGACTTGGGGCTCAGATATCTGTGATCTTGGTTTCGTCCTGCGCCGAATAGATGTCGATGACCCTGCAGTCGCCGCACATCTTGAGGCGCTCCAGCGCCGCACCCTGGAACATCGCGTGGCCGGAAAGCTTGCCCAGCATCGCCTCGATCGCCTTGAGCGTGCCGAATGGCTTGCCGCAGCGCAC
>DATILI010000015.1:0-23285 GCA_035476635.1 Burkholderiaceae bacterium
GTCGCTTTGTCCATCTCGTGAAGTTGCCGCGGGTAGCGCTCGGTTGCGTCGAACCAGTTCTCCTGGCGCGCATCCAGTTGCTGCGCAGCAGGCAGGCGCGAAGAATTCAGCCAGGCCTCGATCCCCAGGAAGTGGCGCATGGCGTTGCGCTCCACAATGCCGCGCATGCCGCCCACCAGTTGCTCACCAGCCGGCGACCCGACAACGCTGAAGCCGACCTTGCTCCTGCCCGCGGTGGCGAGATAGGCCTGCGTCGCCAGGCGCGCTGCGGTGCCAAAGCGCAAGGCGAAGGTGAAATGCATGAAGCTGCGGTTTTGCGGCAGGCTGATGGCGCGCAGCACGATCATGTAGTTGGCCGTGCCAAGCGGGCCGGATTCGCTGCCCAGGTGGACCTCCAGGTAATCCGGATCGGAGGAGGTCTTGCGCCAATCCAGGCGCAGTGGGTGGCCCTGGCTGGCATCGTCGGCATTCTTGCGGGTGAGGGTCAACAGCAGTTCCGGCCCTGCTTGGTTATTGTCGAGTTGGCAGCTTCTTGAATTGAAGGGAAGCAGCATCACATCGCACCACACCTGGGGGCGTGCGAACGATGCGGCCACCGTCGCAAACGGGTGTTTGCTGATGGCAAACACCGAGCCGCTCAACTGGGCTGCGGACTCGACCGAATCGATCACGATCGGCAGGCCCAACGCGCCGGCCGCCAGCCGGCCGGCCATGGCATCGTAAGTGGCCCGCAGGTCGGCGGCATCGCCTGCATGCGACACAGCCGCCCAGGGTGCCAGAACCAGGCCCGCTGCAAGGCCCGCACTGGCTCGAAGCAAGCCACGGCGGCGCGCGAAAGTCTTCACCTTGTCGTCCAGCATGTCAGGTTTTCATCGGTTCACTTTCAGCCATGTTGGCCTGAAAACGCCCCGCGCGGCGTAGGACCATGCGCACAAACGATGCCCGACAGAACCGGCTCAGTGCACCTTCCGGGTGTGCTTTAAAAAGCTTTAAGGATCCTATAGAGGCCATTATTCTTGAAATTTTGACAAGAAGAACTACTTGTCAAATAATGGACCTCATGGAATCCATTAATAAATCAAAAGGCCCCTACAAGAGCCGTAAATCCAAAGAATCGCCCACACCTCTTCCCGTGGTACGAGCCATCGCGAAGCTCGGCGCAGACATAGGCCTCGCCCGCAGGCGTCGGCGCATTTCGCAACTCTCTCTTGCCGAGCGCATCGGCGCCTCCTTGTCGACAGTCAAGCGCATGGAATCTGGCGACATGCGGGTGCCACTTCACTTCATTGCGCGGGCACTGCATGTTTTCGGCGAGATTGAGCGCTTGGCCCAGTTGTTGGACACCGGCGAGGACGCCATCGGCCTGGCGCTCATGGATGAGCAGCTGCCTCGGCGTATCCGGGCGCGCAAATCGACGGCTGATCAGGGCGCGCTATGAAACCCGCCTTGAGCGTCAAACACAAAGTCGACGTCTGCATCGGAAAAGCGGGCACGCTGGTGGGCCACCTGACCTATGTGAAACAGGGCCAGCGTGAGAACACAAGCTTCGCGTACGACGCGAGTTGGCTCGAAAGCACCATCCGCCTGGAGGTGTCGCCGGACCTGCCCTTGGTGGCGGGACACCAGCCTCGCAGGGCATCCACCAGGATGGACTCGGTTTTTCATTTCGCCCTTGCGGACTCCACCCCCGATGCCTGGGGACGCCGTGTCATCGCCCGGGCGCATGCCAAGCAACGCAGGGACGACCCGAGTCTGCCGGCCTTGTCCGAAATGGACTACCTGACCGCCGTCGACGACTTCAGCCGCATTGGCGCGCTGCGGCTTCGGGATGCAAACGGACAATTCCTGGGCAGCGTCGAGAACGGCAAGCGACCGACTCCCCCGCTTGTCGAACTGGAGCACATGTACAACGCCAGCCGCGCGGTCGAGAAAAACCAGGAGACGGCCGAGGACCTCAAGTACCTGCAGGGCAAGGGCACGTCTCTGGGCGGCATGCGGCCCAAATGCACCGTGCTGGACGAGAACGGAATGCTGGCCATCGGGAAGTTCCCCAGCATCCATGACGCCCGAAGCGTCACCCGGGGCGAGGTGCTGGCCCTGCGTCTCGCGCGCAAAGCCGGCATCGAGGTGGCGCCCGCGCGCATCGTGGTGCTGAACGGCACAGCGGTGGCGGTCATCGAGCGCTTCGACCGGACGCCCGAATACGCTCGAATCCACTATCTATCGGCAGCCTCGATGCTGCAAGCCTCGCGCGAGGAGGATCGCTCGTATGCCGAAATCGCGGACGCCGTTCGCTCGCACTGCGTCTCTCCGACCCAGGACGTCCGGCAACTGTGGCGCCGGATGGTCTTCAACCTGCTCATCACCAACGTGGACGACCATCTGCAAAACCATGGTTTTCTGTATGCGGGCGGCAAGCAGTGGCGGCTCGCACCGGCCTTCGACGTGAACCCGTTTCCCGACAAAGACCGGGAGTCGAAAACCTGGCTCTCACCGGACACCGGCCCGATCGTCTCGCTGGCCATGCTGCTGCAAGAAGCCGCGTACTTCAGCCTCGCCGAAGCCGAAGCGATGCGGGTGCTTGCGCAGGTGGTTGCGGCCGTTGGCGCTTGGCGCGCCGAGGCACTTGGCGCCGGGGTGGGCCTGCGTACCGAAGAGTTGGAGGATTTCGCGCCTGCGTTCGAACACGAAGCCATGGAAGCCGCCAGGAAGGCGCTGCGGCGCTGACGCTGCGCAAGCACTCATGCAAAGCGGCGACATACTCAGCAATGTGCTGGCCACGTACAAGTCCGAAAGGGCGGTGACGGCCCGTTTCTCGTTGTCTTCGCCGTGGGCGTTGCATTCGACAGGCGTCGATGGCCCATTGATCCGGGTGTGCACCGGCGCGCCGTACTGGATCAAGGTCGGCGAAGGCGAATCGGTGCCGTTTGCCGCACACGATATTGCGATGCTCCCGCATGGCAGCGCGCATACCATTTCCTCCTCGCCCGCACTGGAGCCCACGCCATTTCGCGACCTCATCGCAGCCCACTCGGTGGGCAGGCATGGCGACCATCCGATCGTCTTCTCGCACGGCGCGGGCGGGCCAGTCACCGAGCTTTTTTCCCTGCACCTGTGGATGCCAGCCTTGGGGCTGGGGTCGATCATCAGCAGCCTGCCGTCACTGATCGTGCTGCGGCAAAAACAGATTCCCGCGACCGCACCGCTGGCACTGGCGATGCAGTCGCTGGTCAACGAAACCATCGCCCAGCGTCCGGGCTGGCAGCTGTCTGCCGCACGGATGGCCGACCTGCTGCTGGTGCATATCCTGTGCGAGCACCTGTACGCCGATCCGCAGATGAAGACCGGCCGGCTGCGCGGCTTGGACGACGAAAGCATCGCCCGCGCCATGTCGCTGATGCACGAACGGCCGCAGCACCCGTGGTCGGTCGCCAGCCTGGCCGAGGCCAGCTACCTCTCGCGCACGGTCTTCAGCGCGCGGTTTCGCGAACTGGTGGGTGTCACGCCCATGCACTATCTGGGCTCCTGCCGCATGACGCTCGCGGCCGAGAAGCTCAAGAACCGGCAGCTCAGCCTGCACGCGGTGGCCGAGGCCGTGGGCTATGAATCCGAAAAGGCGTTCGCGCGCGCATTCCAGCGTTGGACCGGCATGACGCCAAGCGCCTACAGCCGCCAGCACGCCAATCCGGCCGCCACCTGAACGCCGCAAGCGGCGGACGATCGGTGCCCAAATCCGGCGTCCCGGAGGTTGAGCCCGCTGTGCGCGTGTCGAACAATCGGCCATGGCCATCACACGAAAACGGGTGCTCCCCGAAGTGCGCAACCCCGCGCTGGAACTGTCCCTCGTCAAGTCGATTGCGGCGGGCGACAACCAGCAGCGCGAAACCATGGCCCGGGACACCGAAGGCGAACCGCTGCTGCAGTTCGAAGGCCGCAGCAATCCCTATCTCGAGCACCAGCGCAACGACCTGCTGCTGAGCATCCAGCACATGCGCAGCGAAGGCCACGACGAGATGGTTTTCATGTGCATCACGCACTGCAAGGAGCTGACCTTCAAGGCCCTGCACTACGAACTTCTCAACATGCAAACCCGCATCCAGGCCGATGACGTGGCCGGCGCGCTGCAGCTGGTGCCGCGCGTGCGCGCGCTGCTGGAGTTCCTGGGCAAGACCTGGGACGTGCTCTCGACGATCACGCCGAACGAGTTCAACCAGTTCCGCAACACGCTGGGCATCGCATCAGGCCAGCAGTCCTATATGTACCGGCATGTGGAGTTCATCCTGGGCAACAAGTCGGTGCCGCTGGCGCGCGCCCATGCGAACAACCCGGACGTCTGGCCCTACATGGAGCGCGCCCTGCATTCGCCCAGCCTCTATGACGACGTGCTGGCACTGCTGCACCGCCGCGGCATCACCATGCCGCCCGGTGCGCTGCAGCGCGACTGGTCGACGCCGTACGCCGCCAGCCCCGGTGTCGAGGAAGCCTGGTTGCGGGTCTATTCCGATCCCGCGCCGGAGAACGATCTGTACCGCCTTGGCGAAGCGCTGATGGACATCGCCGACGTGTTCTCGCAATACCGCTGGCGTCATTTCGTGTCGGTCGAACGCATTCTCGGCTTCAAGCCGGGCACCGGTGGCTCCGCCGGCGTGGGCTGGCTGCGCAGCATCGTCGATCACCGCTTTTTCCCCGAGCTCTGGTCCATGCGGACCAAGCTCTGAGCCATTCACCCAATTGAACTTCGGAGCCAACAAAAAAGTGACAAGGCAAATCAGGAATGTGCTGATCGTCGGCGCGGGCATTGCGGGCTGCTCGGCCGCCGTCGCCCTGGCGGAACGAGGCGTGCAGGTCACGTTGATCGAGAAGCAGGCCGTCTGGCGCTTCCAGAGCTCCGGCATCTTCATCTACAGCAATGGGCTGGAAGCCCTGCGCAAGGTCGGGGTGCTGCCGCAGATCCTCGAAGCCGGCTTCGCGATCGCGGATGGCAGGAATGTCTACCTGGACCATCGCGGCATGCCCATCGTAGATGTCTTCTATCCCGCATCGGGCGCTGGCGTGCCACCCATCCTGGGCATCAAGCGCGCAGAGATGCACCGCATCCTGGCTGATCGCCTCGCTGGCCTGGGCGCAGACATCCGGCTGGACACCACGCTGGCGCGCATCCATGCGCCAGGTGATGCACGCAAGAATGGCGAGCTTGCGCACGTCAGCCTATCCGATGGCTCAACGCAAGGCTTTGACCTCATCATCGGTGCCGACGGCATACGCTCGCAGCTGCGCGAGGCCGTGGCTGGCCCGATGACGCCGCGCTACACCGGCTTCGGCGTCTGGCGCAGCGTGCACGACCGGCCGCGCACGCTGGACGCGAAGATCATGATGATGGGCATCGGCAAGCGCCTGGGAATCATGCCGATCAGCCAGAACAAGCTCTACCTTTTCGGCACGGTCGGCGCGCCGCCGGGGTGCTGGTATCCACGCGAAGGCTGGCCCGATCAGATGCGCGCCAGCTTTGCCGAGTTCGGCGGCCCGGCCCGCCAGTTCCTCGATGACCTGGGCGCCGACGCCGAGGTGCTCTACACGGCGGTCGAAGAGGTGGCAGCGCCGCTGCCCTGGCATGCCGGCCGCGTGCTGTTGATCGGCGATGCCGCACATGCGTCGACCCCGTTCATGGGACAGGGCGGCGCGATGGCGGTGCAAGACGCCGTGGTGCTGGCCGACTTGCTGGCCGACTTGCCGGCAGAAGGCGCCCCGTTGGACGCGACGCTGCACGCCTTCGGCCAGCGCCGCTATCCGATGTGCAGGTTCGTGCAGGACGCATCGCGCAAGGTCGGTGAGGCGGGGGCACAGGAAGACCCCGAAACCTGCGAGCGCCGCAATCTGGCAATGCGCGAAACCGCGCAAGGCCAGGTCGACGACTTTTACCGTGCGTTGAACGCGCTGCGCGCGCAAGCCGAGGTATAGCGGCTACCGCACCGGGCTGACCGCGCCGGGCGCGGCCTCCCGCAACACCGAAGGCCATCCAAGCCGTGCCGGCTCAGTGCAGCCCGGGCCGAATTGCGAGAGTGCTCGCAGCGCTCGTCGCACTTGCATCCGACATCGCCACGCGGTAGGTGTTCCGGCCCGCTGCCTTCGCCAGGTACAAGGCCTCGTCGGCCTTGGCGAGCAGCTTGGAGGCGGTCGTGGGCGGCATCGAACCGTCGTGGTAGGCGATGCCTATGCTGGTGGTGACATCGAGCCAGTGGCCTTCGATCTCGAAGGGCTGGTTGACCATCGCGACGATCTTGCGGGCCACGAACTGCGGTTCGTCCTCGTTGTGCAGGCTTTCGAGGATCACGACGAATTCGTCGCCGGCCAGGCGGGCCACGGTATCGGTCAATCGCACGCTGCTTGCCAAGCGCTTGGCGAACGCCTTCAGTACCGCGTCGCCGGCAGCATGGCCCAGCGTATCGTTGATCGTCTTGAAGTGATCGATATCGAGAAACATCAACGCGACCGCGTCCTTGGCGCGGGCGGCGCGCGCCAGCACCTCGGGCAGCTTTTCGTTGTATTGAAGCCGATTGGGCAAGCCTGTGAGCGTGTCAAAACGCGCCTGGGCATGCAGTCGCCGTTCGACGGTCTTGAGTTCGGTCACGTCGGTCGTCAGCGCGTAGATGCCCTTGACGCTGCCGTCGATGTCGATATCGGGGATGTAGCAGACACTGGTAATGCGCAGCACGCCATTGACCGCGGCCTCGTCCTCGAACTCCACCCGCTCCCCACTCAAGGCCCGTTCGATATACGGTCGGCGCATTTCGTAGAGCGTCGGCCCGAATACCTCACGGCTGTACCGGCCAATCACCAGGCGCGGATCGATGCCCAGCCAGGTGTTGTAGGTTGCATTTGCGAATTGCAGGCGCTGCTCCTTGTCGAGGTAGGAAATCAGCACCGGCAGGTTGTCCGTGATCTGGCGCAGGCGTTGCTCGCTGCGGGCGCGCGCCAGGTCGGCCAGGCGCTGCGCCGTCACGTCGAAGCTCATCAGGTAAAAGCCCCGCACAACGCCATCGCTGGTTCGATCGGGCACCAGGTGCGCCTGGTAGTGGGCGTCGCGGCCCTTGTGCTGAATGTGGCCCTCGAAATTGCATGCCTCGCCTTGCAGCACCCTGCGGACATGGGGTTCGTGCAGCGCGTAATTGGCCTCGCCGATCCCCGCGCGAAGGGTCAGGCGCGGAATGTCTTCGAACTTCAAGCCGAGCTGGTGCAACACCGTGTCATTGGCAAACAGGCAGCGCTCCTGCGCGTCGAAGTGCCCCACCATGGCGGGGATGTTGTTCGTGATGTCGCGCAAGCGCTGCTCGCTCTCCTGCAGTTGCTTCTCCGCCTGCTTGCGCTCCGTGATGTCTCGCAAAAAGGCATTGGCCGAATACAGATCGCCCTCGCGCACGGGAGCGACCGAAAGTTCAATGGGAATTTCGCGCCCGTTCCTGTGCAGGGCCGTCGTCTCAACGCGTCGATTGGGAGTGGCCCCTTGCGCATTGACGGCAAAGTGCGCCGCACCGGCGCTGTAGGGCTGGTGATGCGCCGCGGGGAACAGCACGTCGGCGATGAGACAGCCTAGAACTTCTTCGCGTTGCCAGCCAAAGCTCAGTTCCGCCTGGCGGTTCCATTCGCGTATCCTGCCACCCGCGTCGATGCTGATGAAGGCATCCGGTGCGTGCGTAAGAATGCTTCGCACACGCTCCTCTTCCCGCGCATGCGCAAGCTGTGCCTCCTTGAGTTCCGTGATGTCCAGCACCATGGAAACCAGGCCCACCACGCTGCCATCCTCGGCGCGATCCGGCAGGTAGTCTGTCCGCAGGTAGGTGGGCTTTCCGCCGATCACGCTGAGGCGTTCAAACTGCTGGCGCCGGCCACGCAAGGCGCCATCGATGTAGGGCCGCAGCACCGCATAGGTATCGGAGCGCAGCCCCTCGGCCACCGTGCCGCCAATCAGGGAAGCGGGGGCTATGTTCAGCAACCCCTGGTAGTGCGCATTGGCGAAGCGGTAACGCTCGTTCCGGTCGACATAGGCGATGAGCGTGGGCAGGTTGTCCGCGATCAGGCGCACGAATCGTTCGGACTGGCGCGCCTGTTCGCTGGTTTGGGCCAGGGCCGCGGCCATCTGGTCGAATCGGCGCGAAAGGTCGCCCAGCTCGTCTGGCGCATGGCTGGCAATGCGTCCCGACAGATCGCCCCGGCCAATGGCGGCGGCGGCTTCGTCGAGCCTCGCCATCGGGAGCAGCACACGCTGGCGCACCACCAGGGCCAGCACAACCAGCAGCACCAGCATGCAGACAGGCATGGCGAGGGCAGCCAACTGGAATTCGCGTTCAGTCTTGCCGCGCACCAGGGCCGCGTCCTGAGACCACTGGTAGGCGTAGTCGCTCATGGCCTGTGTGCTCTTCAGCAACTGGTCGAGCAACACTTCCTTGCGACGCTGCGAAAAGGGATCGCCGCCCTTGCCGATTTCTTCCAGCCGCGTGAACAGCTGCGGCAGGGCTTGCGTCGCCGCCTGCAGTTCCTCGAGCGCTGGACTGGCCGCTCGCGACGATGCCTCAGTGCGCAGCGTGGCCGCGATCGCGCCATGGCTCTGGTGCCATTGCTGCGCCACGCGCCGCTCCGCATGCCGCGCGTATTCCTGCGTCAGCACGAGCAGGCCCGACACCGCGTGCGACGTGCTCTGCGCACGCGACAGCGTTTCGCTGGCCCGGCCCTCGTCCCGGGCCGCGCTGACCACCAGCAATACAGCGACCAGCGCCAGGCTCAGTGAAACGGCAATCGCGACGAGCAGCTGAGTTCGGATGCGCATGGCTTCATTCGCTTGAGGGCGCCCAGAGGCACAGGCTCACAGCCACCGCGAGCCACAGGGCGACCCGACGCTTCAGGCTGCACGGCAATTCAGGTGCTCGGCGCATAGACAGGCATTTTAGGCATCGGTTTCGCAGATCACGGCGACTGGTCTTGACGCATCCCGGACCGATCGCGCACAGTGTGGCAGCGAGTCGGGCGCATGTCGATAGCCCGGCCACCGACCGCAAAAGGAGAAATGCCTGATGATGAAGCGGCGCCGATTCACCGCAGCCATGCTGGCTGCACCGATCTGGCCGTCCTGGAGCCTTGCGCAAAGCGGGCCGTATCCAAACCGGCCGGTCAAGCTGGTCGTTCCATTTCCGCCCGGTTCCGCGGGCGACCTTGTGAGCCGCATGCTGGCCAGCAAATTGCAGGCCGGTCTCGGCCAGCCAGTCGTGCTCGAGCACAAGCCCGGAGCCGCCGGCAACATTGCTGCCGAGTTCGTGGCGCGCGCACCCGCGGATGGCTACACGCTGCTTTCCGCCACCTCGGCGATTGTCATCACCCCCTGGCTGCAGAAGGCGCCCATTGATCCGGCAATCGACCTGCTACCCCTGTCGCAAACCATCGCCGGGTCCTACGTGTTGTTGGTGAATCCATCCTTTCCCGCCAGGACCTTCCCCGAGTTCCTGGAGGTCGCCAGGAAGAATCCGGGCAAGTTCAGTTATGCCAGCTATGGAAACGGCTCCGGCACCCATCTCGCGATGGAGCTGCTCAAGGTCCGCGCCGGCCTGTTCATCACCCACGTGCCTTATCGCGGCGCAGCGCCGGCGATGCACGATTTGATCGGTGGCCGGGTCGAGATGGCCTTTGACACCACACTTACCGCGATCCCGCAAATCCGCGCCGGCAAAGTCCGCGCCATCGCCCTGGGCGGGCCGACGACCTACGATGTATTGCCCGGTGTGCCGACCATTGCACAGACCTTCGCAGGCTTTGACACCGATGGCTGGCAAGGCATTTTTGCCCCAGTCGGAACGCCGCAAGACATTGCCAGGCGCCTGTGCCAGGAGATCGCCAAGGCCATGCAATCGCCGGATGTGACAACCCGCCTCAACGAGCTGGGGTTTCAGTCCATTGGCGGCACGCAGCAATCGTTCACGGTGCTGGTTGCGGCCGAACATGCGCGCTATGGCCAATTGATCCGCGAGCGCGGCATCAGGCCTGACTAGAAGTGACCAGCCGAGGCAGCGACGAAGCCAGCAGCGCCACCCCCGAGGCTGTCAACAGGCCCAGCACGATCCGGCGAAACGCCGTCTGGCTGATGCCCACATAGACGCGCGCACCGATGAAGCTGGAGACCAGCACGGCCGGCGCAACGATGGCGAGCATGGGCAGCGCCTGCGCAGTGACCACGCCGGTGCCGACATAAATACCCATCGTGATCGCCAGCGCAATGAGATTGAAATTCTGGATCACGGATCGCTGCAGGTCCTTGTCGAACCCCCGTAGCGTGCACCACAGCGTAGGCAGGACCCCGGTAAAACCGCCAATGCCGCCCATCACGCCGCCCAGGGCGCCGACGACGCCATCGGCGAAGCGCCCACCGCGCGCGATCCGCGGCAGGCTGCCGGATATCAACATGACCGGACACCACAGCACCAGGAAGCCGCCCAGCAAGGCCTTGAACAAATCGACGTTCAACAAGGGGAGAACGGCCACGCCGATCGGTATGCCGACGGCGCCTCCGATCACGAACGGCAGCAGCAGCTTCGCGTCAAAGGCCCTTCGCACTGAGAACGCCGCGACCAACTGCCCTGTCAGCGCACCGAAAACCGCCATTCCCGCCGCAAGCCGCGGGTCGACCGTCCATGCCCAGAACGACATGGCGACCATGCCGAAGGCAAAGCCGGACAAGCCCTGCACGAACCCGGCAACGATGGCGCCGAGCGTGACAACCATGAGCAGGGAGTCCGTGGCCATCATTTCGCTGGCTCCTTTGCACGAAGACGCGGAACGAGTTCGAGTACCGCCTGGGCAAATACTTGTGGCACCTCCTGTGGCATGTTGTGGCCCACGCCAGGGACCTGCCGATGCGAACGCGGGCCGGTGAAACGGTGGGCGTGGACCGAAGCATCGGTTGGTGGGCGCACACCGTCGTCCATTCCGTCAAAGGTAATGCTGGGAACGGTGATCGCGGGTTGCGCTGCGAGCCGCTGCTCGATTGCGGCATAGGCAGGGTCGCCGTCGGCGAGCGCGAAGCGGTGGCGATACGACTGGATCACGACATCCACGAAATCAGGATTTTCGAATGCCATGGCGCTACGCTCAAACGTGGCATCGTCAAACTGCCATGTCGGGGACCAGAGCTTCCAAAGCAGCCGGGTCAGTGCGCGGCGATCGGCCACCAGGCCGGCGCGCCCGCGCTCGCTGTGAAAGTAGTATTGGTACCACAGGCTGTGCTCGTTCTCGGGTGTGTCCGGCACCATGGCGCGGGCAATGTCCTGGATGTTGTAGCTGTTGAACGACAGCAGTCCGGCGCATCGCTCAGGCCATAGCGCAGCCACCACGCATGCCGCGCGACCGCCCCAGTCGTAGCCGGCGAGCACGGCGCGCGGTATGGCGAGCGCATCCATCAATGCGAGCAGGTCCGCACCAAGCGCGGCCTGTTCGCCCGAGCGCGGCGTGCCACCACGCAGGAACCGCGTTGGCCCGTAGCCGCGCAGATAGGGAACAAGCACGCGGCAACCGGCGGCAGCAAGTTGAGGCACCACATTGGCATACGCATGGATGTCGTACGGAAAACCGTGCATGAGGAACACCGGGGGCCCGTCGACCGGGCCGGCTTCGAAGTACGCGATTTCCAGCGCGCCGGCCTCGATGCGACGCAATGGCTCCATTCGTTCGGGGTTTGTCATGTCAGAGTCCTTCATTTCATGGCGACAGGGGATCCCAGAGGGTTTGGTACTTCGATGGCTTGATTTGAGTGCACAATTCCTGGCACGCCACGTTGACCATGACTCTGCAAACCAACGCCCCGCCCCCGCTGCTCGTTGCGCTCGGCATCGTACTCCTCGCCGGTGCCGCCATACTGGCCTGGTTTTCCGCGACCGCGACCCTGCACCTCACGCGCACAGGTGATGCAGCGGCAGCGACGGTGCTGATAGTCCGCGCGGACTTTGAAGAACGCCTGTTCGGCCTGATCCCGATTGCCAGCGAGCGCATAGACGGCATCCGATCGGTATCCGTGGTGAGCGCAGGCGCGCCCGACTCCACCTCTCGCACCAATACATCCAAACGGCTGGTCTTCGACACCGCGGCAGGCCCGGTCGATCGCGGCTACACGCAGCAGCGCTTCAGCAGAGACTACCCGGCCATCCGCGACTTCTTCGCCAGCGAGTCGCAGCGCGAATTCACCGTGTCCAGCGCCGGCACCTTCTGGGAGGCCTTGCGCTTCATCGCCGCGCAGGTGGGTGTGTTGTTTCTGGCGGCACTCGGACTTTTGCTGATTTATCTCGGGATGCGCGGGCTGTTTCCGGACCCGAATGCCGGGATTGGGCCGGTATGACTGGGAGCGCTGCCGAATGATGGTCAAGTTGTTCCGCGCAAACGCCTCGAACACACGCGCGCAACCACTGGTGCGCTGAATCGGCATCCATGCGCGGGTGCCAGAGCATCGCAACCGTGATCTCCGGCGTCACGACCGGAAGGGGAAAACCATGCATCCCGGTGCGCAGGTTTCTGCTGTGCTGTTCGGGAACCGTGGCGATCAGGTCAGAAGACCTGGCCAGCGCCAGTGCCGCTGAAAAGCCACCGACGGTCGTGGCGATCTCCCGCTCCAGTCCAAGTGCCTTCAGGGCTTCATCTATCGGCCCCTTGTCCAGCCCCCGGCGCGAGACAAGGATGTGCCTGCCGGACGCATAGCGCAATGGCGTGAGCTGGCCGTGGCTCAGCGCGTGTCCCGCGCGCACGACGCCGATGAAGCGGTCATTGAACAAGGCGCGCGTGCGCACCTCCGGGCTCGTCGTGTCCCCGACGACGCCAGTTTCCAGGTCGACGGTTCCGTCGCGCAGCGGCGTGCTGTCCTTGTCCAGTTTCTGCACGAAGCGCAGCCGCACGCCAGGAGCCTCCTCGCTGACGCGAGCGATCAGGCCCGGCCCGAAGTTTTCGACAAAGCCATCGCTGGTCCGCAGCGTGAACGTGCGAACGAGCTGCCTGAGGTTGAGCTTCTCGGCGGGGCGCAGAACCGCCTGGGCTTCCTGCACCAGCTGGCCGACCCGCTCGCGCAGTTCCAGCGCCCGCGGTGTGGGAACGAGACCGCGACCGGCCCTTACCAGCAACGGGTCGCCGGTCGCCTCGCGCAATCGCGCCAGCGCCCGACTCATGGCCGACGGACTCAGCCGCAGGCGCTGCGCCGCGCGTGCAACGTTGCCTTCCGCGAGCAGCACATCCAGCGTGGCCAGCAAGTTGAGATCAGGCGTTGTCATGTGCCAACCATAGCAGGGATCGAAGTTGACATGGCGTCAGGCGCACGAACAAAGTGCAAGCGACGCGCCTTCCGCTTTTCCACTCGGATCCATACGATCCGTTGGATCTCGACTACTTCACACATCCCCATGCAATACGCAAGAACGCAGCCCGCGGTGAGGTGGGCGCTGGCCAGCCTTTCGCTCTCCATGTTGTTGTCCTCCCTTGGCACCAGCATCGCCAATGTCGGCTTGCCGAGCCTGGCACAGGCGTTCGGCGCCACTTTCCAGGAGGTTCAATGGGTTGTTCTGGCGTACCTGCTGGCCATCACCACGCTAATCGTCGGTGCCGGGCGGCTCGGCGACGTGATGGGGCGCCGCCGGCTGATGCTGGCCGGACTCGTCTCGTTCACGGCGGCTTCGGTCCTGTGCGCCGTCGCGCCCACGCTCTGGGTGCTGGTCGCCGCCCGCGCCCTGCAGGGTCTCGGAGCCGCCATCATGATGGCCCTGGCCATGGCATTCGTCAGCGAGACGGTGCCCAAGGGCAAGACCGGGAGCGCCATGGGGCTGCTCGGCACGATGTCGGCCATCGGCACCGCGCTCGGCCCTTCACTTGGCGGCCTCATGATTGCCGGTTTCGGCTGGCGGACCATCTTCTTGATCAACCTGCCGCTGGGCGCACTGGCGATTCTTCTCGCCTACCGCTACTTGCCTGTCGATCGCAAGGGGCGGAGTACCGACCACGCCCGTTTCGACTACCTGGGCACGCTGCTGCTTGCAGTGACGCTCGCGGCGTATGCGCTTGCCATGACCTGGGGACGCGGCAGTTTCGGCCTGCTCAACGCCGCCCTGCTGTTCGCGGCCGTCCTGGGCCTTTGCCTCTTCGTGCGCGTCGAAGCGAAAGCCGCATCACCGCTGGTCCGGTTGTCGACGTTGCGCAATCCGGTACTGGGCGCGGGCTTTGCCATGAGCACTCTGGTGACCACCGTGGTGATGGCGACTTTGGTGATCGGCCCGTTCTATCTCTCCGGTGCGCTTGCGCTGGCCCCCGCCCAGCTTGGCCTCGTCATGTCTGCCGGCCCGGTCGTCGCCGCGCTGGCGGGCGTGCCGGGCGGCCGCCTGGTCGACCGGTTCGGCGCATACCCAATGACCATCGCCGGGCTGATCGCCATGGCAGCCGGCTGCGTCATCCTGCCGATGCTGCCGACGGGATTCGGCGTCCCCGGCTACATCGGCCCGCTGGTCATCATCACCGCCGGATTTGCGCTGTTCCAGGCGGCCAACAACACCGCCGTGATGGCGGATGTTGCGCCGGATCAGCGGGGTGTCCTGTCCGGCATGCTGGGCCTGTCACGCAATCTCGGGCTCATGACCGGCGCATCCGTGATGGGCGCTGTGTTTGCGCTCGGATCTGCGGCCAACAACATGGCGGCAGCGCGCCCGGAGGCTGTGGTGGCCGGCATGCGCACCACGTTCGCCGTCGCCACGGCTCTGGTCGCCATCGCCATCGCCATCGCCATCGCCATCGCGTCAGCAAGCCGTGTTCGCTCTTCAGGGGACCGCACGCAAAGAGCTTTCGGCGGATGACGACTGCCGGCAGAATGCAAGCTGGATCGGACAACCGTCGCCGAGATCGCCCAAGCTTCGGCAAGACCGCATTACCTGGAGGCTGAAAATGAGCAAATGGGACACGCCGCCTGGCGGCGATTTCGCGCGCTACATCGAAGAACTCTCACGCCAGTCGCCGCAGCAATCAGCGCCCAGCGAGATGACGGCCCCCGGAGCGGTCGGTCCGGCGCCTCCCGCCCCTGCGACCACACCGGCGCCGCCGCCCGGCAGCGTCGGCGCCAAGAATGCCGCCGCCGTGGCGACGGCTCAGCGCGCTGCCGCGGCACGCAAAGGCCGCAGCGGCGCTGCCGATCCACCGTTCATCTCCAACGCCACGGCCGCGCCTGTTTCGGCGGTGCCGCAGCCCGCCGATCTGTGGAAGGCCTTGCGGCTGCCGGTGTTCGCCTACATTGCGCTGGAGATCGCCGCGGCCTTCCTGCCGGTGCTGCAGCCCTTCACAACGCCTGCACTCTTCGCGTTCATCGCATGGGCTGTGGTTCGCATCGTCAAGATGGTGGGCGGCTCGGAGGGCTGGCAAAAGGCCGGGCGGCAGATCGCCGAAGAAATGAGAAAGCAACAACGCGACAAGCGCAGCTGATGGCCGGCCGCCCAGGCCGTCCTAGGCTGCCACCGGGGTGTATCCGGCTTCCTTGATGGCGTCGCTCATTTCCTGGGCATTCGCGCCATTGGATTCGATTTCCACGCGGTGCCTGGCAATGTCGACGTGGACTTTCGCGTCGCGGTCGGCGCCTTTGACCGCGCGGGTGATGAGGCTGGCGCAGTGGCCACAGGTCATGTCGTTGACTTGGAAGGCAATCATGGAGGTTCTCCTGAAGGAAAAGTGGCTGAGGACCATGACTCTCAGGCTTCTCACCGTTGGAAGGTCAAGCGTGGTGCCGCAATACCCATAATAACTTTAGTAGTTTGGTGAAATCCTCTTGACCTTCCTATCGTTGGAACCTTGAAGATTGCAAGCACCCCAACGACACGAGAAGGAACTGGGAAATGAACAACGTCGCCACGCTCGGCACTCCAGAAGGCATTCGCTTGCAGGTTTCCGGCATGACCTGCGCGTCCTGCGTGGCGCGCGTCGAGAAGGCGCTTTTGAAGGTGCCCGGCGTCTCGGCCGCCTCAGTCAACCTCGCGACCGAGAAGGCAACTGTACAAGCGCTATCGGCCGTGACCGTTGAGGCTCTTCAAGCGGCCGTGGAGAAGGCAGGCTACACGGCGAAAGAAGTCCAGGAGGCACAGCCCGAACAGGTCCCTCGCCTGCCTGCATGGTGGCCTGTCGCGCTGGGCGCGGCGCTGACGATCCCTCTCGTCGCCCCGATGCTGATGCAAGTGTTCGGGATCGACTGGATGCTCAGCGGCTGGGTGCAGCTGCTGCTCGCCACGCCCGTGCAGTTCTGGCTGGGTTGGCGCTTTTATCTTGCGGGCTGGAAGGCGATGCGGGTCGGTGCCGGAAACATGGACCTGCTGGTCGCGCTGGGCACTTCGGCCGCCTACGGCCTGTCGGTATACCTGCTCTTCAAGCATGCAAGCCATGGCATGCCGCATTTGTACTTCGAGGCTTCGTCCGCAGTCATCACGCTGGTGCTGCTGGGCAAATGGCTCGAAGCACGCGCCAAGCGCCAGACTACCGACGCCATCCGCGCGTTGAACGCGCTGCGACCGGCCACGGCCCGAGTGCGTCGCGACGGTGTCGAGATCGAGATTCCTGTGGGTCAGGTGGTGCTCGGGGATGAGGTGCTGATCCGCCCCGGAGAACGCGTCGCAGTGGACGGCGAGGTTCTGGAGGGCAGCACCCATGTGGACGAGTCGCTCATCACCGGCGAAAGCCTGCCGGTTGCCAAAGTGATCGGCGACAAGGTCACCGGCGGCTCCATCAACGCGGAAGGCGCGCTGACGGTGAAGACGCAGGCAATCGGCACGGAAACCACGCTGGCGCGCATTATCCGCATGGTGGAGTCGGCGCAGGCCGCCAAGGCGCCGATCCAGCGCATCGTTGACCGCGTAAGTGCCGTATTCGTGCCGGTGGTGTTGGGTATCGCGCTGCTGACGCTGGCGGGCTGGGTCGTTGCCAGCGGAGACTGGGAGAAGGCGGTGATCAACGCGGTGGCGGTGCTCGTCATCGCCTGTCCCTGTGCGCTGGGACTGGCCACGCCCACGGCCATCATGGCTGGCACCGGTGTTGCCGCGCGCCATGGCATCCTGATCAAGGATGCCGAGGCCCTGGAAGTCGCGCATGCGGTGACAACGGTCGCATTCGACAAGACCGGAACGCTGACCGAAGGTCGCCCTTCGCTGGTCGCGGTCCATGCGGCACCTGGGCACACCATGGAGACGGTGCTGCGCCTGTCGGCCGCCTTGCAGCGCACAAGCGAGCATCCGTTGGCGCACGCGGTCATGGACAAGGCCCGCGCGCAGCGCGTGTCGGTCCCCGATTCGCGTGACGCCAAGTCCTTGCCGGGCCGCGGCCTGCAAGCGTCCGTGCAGGGACAACTGCTGGCGCTGGGCAGTACGCGCCTGCTGAAGGAACTTGCCGCCGACGCTGGCGCCCTGGCCGTGGAGGCTGACCGCCTGGAGCGCGATGGGCGGACGATTTCCTGGCTTATCCGCAGGAACGACCACTCGGCCGAGCTGCTCGGCTTGCTGGCCTTTGGCGACACGGTGAAGGCGTCGGCGCGCGACGCGGTGCAAAGGCTGCACCAGCTTGGCGTGGAGACAGTGATGCTAACGGGCGACAACAAGGGCAGTGCGGCGGCGGTGGCCAACGCATTGGGCATCCGCAGTGTGCGCGCCGAGGTCCTTCCGGGCGACAAGGCCGCTGTGGTGCAGGCGCTGCGCGCGGCCGGCAAGGTGGTCGCCATGGTCGGGGACGGTATCAACGATGCGCCGGCGCTCGCAGCGGCCGACGTGGGGTTTGCGATGGCCGGTGGCACCGATGTGGCGATGGAAACGGCAGGAGTGACGCTGATGCGCGGCGATCCACGGCTGGTACCGGATGCCATTGACATTTCGCGCCGCACCTACGCGAAGATCAAGCAGAACCTGGGTTGGGCCTTCGCGTACAACGTGCTGGGCATTCCGCTGGCGGCGTTCGGGTTGTTGAATCCGGTGATCGCGGGCGCGGCGATGGCGCTGAGCAGCGTCAGCGTCGTGACCAACGCATTGCTCTTGCGTCGCTGGATGGCGTCATCCGGCGAAGCCGCAAGCGCGTCCCAGGCACAGCACAGCCGCGCTGCGGCAACTTGAGGAAGACACATGGACTACATGAACATTGGCGAAGCGGCGAAGGCCTCTGGCGTTTCGGCCAAGATGATCCGCCACTACGAGCAGGTCGGACTGTTCCCCGAGGCGGGCCGCACGGACGCTGGGTATCGGCAGTACACCAGCAAGGAAGTACATACCCTGGGCTTTATCCGGCAGGCCCGTGACCTGGGGTTTTCGATCGAACAGATCCGCGCGCTTCTTGGGCTATGGCTCAACCGGCGCCGTCCCAGCCGCCAGGTAAAGGCGCTGGCACAGGCGCATATCGAAGAGCTGGACCAGAAGCTGCAGGAACTCCAGGCGATGAAGGCGACGCTGGAGCATCTGGTGCATTGCTGCCACGGTGACGACAGGCCTGATTGCCCGATTCTGGAGAATCTGGCGCACGACCACGTGGTCACTGCCCAGCCGCCTGCCACCGGCGTGAAGGCAAAGACCGCGGGCCTGCGCCCCGGTCGCTCCTTTCGCATTGCGTAAGCCGTGAGTAGAATCCCCAAGTCATGTCGCGCTTTCGCACCTTACTCGCTTGGCTGGTCATGGCTGCTATTCCCTTGCAGGGATTGGCGGCTGCGTCGATGCTGTTTTGCGGAATGGCTGCGCAGCATGCGCCTGCGCAACAGTCCGCCGACCAAGCAACTGCCGCGCACGACCACTCCAAGCACAGCCATGTGGCGGCCGAGCAAGCCCAAAAAAGCGTTGACACCTCCGGTGCCAAGTTGCCGGATGCTTCGCATAAATGCGGTGTCTGTGCCTCGTGCTGCCACAGTGTCGCGATTGCAGAATTTCACCAGCTGCTTGCTTTTGCACCCGCGCCCCAGGCTGACCTGGTCGAGCCGTTCGTGCTGATCCAGGCACGGCCTTCCCCGGTTCCGGACAAACCCCCTCGCGCCTGACCGCGCCTTCGCTGCCAGCTTGCCTGGCCCGCCGAGGCGCGTCCGTTCGTTCGCTCCATGCCTTGTACCAAGGAGCGCATCTCCCATGAACAACGCGAGGTTTCCATGTTCCTATTCAAGCCGGTCCGGTGGCTGGCGATTTTCTGGTCCCTGACGGCAGTGACGGTCTACGCCCAGACCGTTGCATCGCCTTCCGGGACATCCACGGCGCCGTCTACTGCTTCTGCGATCACCTACCAATCGGCGCTGGAGGGGTACCAGCCGTACCGCGACGAAAAAATCAAACCCTGGAAAGAGTCCAACGACACCGTGGGCAGGGTCGGCGGTTGGCGTGCCTACGCCAAGGAGGCTGCCGAGCCTGCAAGCCAGGGCAACACTGCGCCCGCGGCATCGGGTGCGCCCAATCCCCATGCCGGACACGGCAAGCCATAGGGAGTACTTCATGCAACGCAAACTTCGTCGGTCTGCCCTCAGCGCGGCCGTGCTGATCCTCTCGGGCTGCGCCAGTGTCGACTTCGACACGGCGGTCCAGGAAGCCAATACGGCCACGCAAGCGTTCACGCAAGGCAAGCTCGAACTCAGCCGCACCGACCAACAGCGTCAAGCGCGAGAAGCTCTGTCCGGCCAGTTGCTCGCCAAGCCGTTGTCCATGGACGACGCCGTGCAAGTTGCGCTGGCCAACAGCCCGGCCATGCAGACGTTGTTGGCCCAGAGCTGGGCCGACATCGCAGCCGCGGACCAGGCCGGGCGCATCGCCAATCCAGTTTTCACCTTCGAGCGTATGCGCTTCAAGGACGAACTGGAGCTGGGCCGGCTGCTGTCGATCGGCCTGCTGGACGTGCTGACACTGCCGCGGCGCCAGGCGATTTCGCAAAACCAGGTGGCCCAGGCCAAGACGCAGCTTGGCGCCAACGTCGTCGAGCAGGTCAGCCAGGTGCGTCAGTCCTGGGTGCGCGCAGTGGCGGCGCAACAGTTGCTGGACTACGCGGACCAAGTGAATCGGACAGCCCAGGCCAGTGCGGAGCTGGCCAGGCGCATGCAACAGGTAGGGAACTTCACCAAGCTGCAGCGCGCACGCCAGCACGCCTTCTATGCGGACGCGGCGGCGCAACTTGCTTCTGCCAAACATGCCGCGGGCGCGGCGCGAGAAGACCTCACGCGCCAGCTCGGTCTGACCGATGCACAGGCGGCGCAGCTGAAGCTGCCCGACCGGCTACCCGATTTGCCCTCGGCGCCGCGCGCGGCACCAGAGCTCACAGCGGCCACGGCGCAACAAAGGCTGGACGTCCAGCTCGCGCGCCTGCAGCTCGATATCGCCGGCCGTGCGCAGGGCCTGACGCTCCTGAACAGCCTGGTGGACGTCGAACTCGGCTACCGGCGCGATACGGTGTTTGAGAACGACACCGGGGAGAAGGCCAATCGCAAAGGCTATGAGCTGGCGATCCGCCTGCCGATCTTCGATTGGGGCGGCGCGCAGCGCGCCTCGATGAACGCGCAGTCGCTCGCGGCGGCCCACCGCTATGACGGCGTCGCGCGTTCTGCGTCCTCGCAGTTGCGCGAGAGCTACTCGGCCTATCGCACCGCCTACGACCTGGCCCGGCACTACCGCGACGAAATCGTCCCGCTGCGCAAGCTCATGGCCGAGGAGAACGTGCTTCGCTACAACGGCATGCTGATCGGCGTGTTTGAGTTGCTGGCAGACACCCGCGACCAGATCGCCAGCGTGATGCAGGCGATCAATGCCCAGCAGCAGTTCTGGCTGGCCGACGCCGGCCTGTCTTCAGCGGTGATCGGCAAGCCGATGGCCATGGGCGCCGCGCCGGTATCCGCCAGAACTGGCAGCGGCTCAGAGGGGCAAGGCCATTGACGGCCCCCGCACACCTATTCGGAATCAAAAATGACAAGCAGACGCAACTTTATCTCTGGCGCAGGCGCCATCACCGGTGCTCTTGCCGCAACAGCGGTGAGCAAGGTCGCCATGGCCGCACTGCCCGAACCGGTCATGCAGACCAAGCCCGACACCATGCCGCCGCTGGTACCCAATACCGGTCGCCCCTACAACCCGATCGTGACGCTCAACGGCTGGACGCTACCCTGGCGCATGAACAACGGCGTCAAGGAGTTCCACCTGGTCGCCGAGCCCGTGGTGCGCGAAATGTCTCCCGGCTTCAAGGCCCACCTGTGGGGATACAACGGCCAGTCGCCCGGTCCGACCATCGAAGTGGTGGAAGGCGACCGCGTACGGGTGTTCGTCACCAACAAGCTGCCCGAGCACACCAGCGTCCATTGGCATGGCCAGCGCCTGCCGAACGGCATGGATGGCGTCGCCGGCCTGAACCAGAAGGCGATCGACCCCGGCAAGACCTTCGTCTATGAGTTTGCAGCGCGCCGGCCCGGCACCTTCATGTACCACCCGCACGCCGACGAGATGACCCAGATGGCGATGGGCATGATGGGCTTCTGGGTCACGCACCCGAAAGCCAGGCATCCGCTCATCGAAGAGGTTGACCGCGACTTCGTGTTCCTGCTGAACGCCTACGACATCGACCCGGGGGCCTACACGCCCAAGATCATGACGATGCTGGACTTCAACCTGTGGACATTCAACAGCCGAATTTTCCCGGGCATCGACTCGCTGAATGTGCGAAAGAACGACAAGGTGCGCATACGCGTCGGCAATCTGACCATGACCAACCACCCGATCCACTTGCACGGCCATGAGTTTCTGGTAACTGGCACCGATGGCGGGCCGACACCCAGGAGCACGCGCTGGCACGAAGTCACAACCGACGTGGCGGTCGGCCAGATGCGGCAGATCGAATTTCTTGCGGATGAGGAAGGCGACTGGGCCTTTCACTGCCACAAGAGCCACCACACCATGAACGCGATGGGGCACGACGTGCCCACCATGATCGGTGTGGATCATCGCAAGGTGGTCAGGGACATCGCCAACCTGGTGCCCGACTACATGGTGATGGGCGAGCGCGGCATGGCCGACATGGCGGAGATGGACATGCCGCTGCCTGACAACACCGAACGCATGATGACCGGCCAGGGCCCGTTCGGCTCGGTCGAGATGGGCGGCATGTTCACCGTGGTCAAGGTACGCGCGGACCAGAAGCGCGGCGACTACAAGAACCCCGACTGGTATCAGCATCCGGCCGGCACCGTGGCCTACGAATTCACGGGCACGCTGCCCGACCCCTCGCGCTTCAAGTCCGAAGGGCCAGGGTCGATGCCAAGCACCGCAAGACCCAGGAAGGATGTGGAGGTCCGGGTTCGCAAACCCAGTGGCCACTCCAACCACTGATCCGCGTATCTACTCTCAATCTCGCAAACAAGCACTGCTCGAAAGGAAATGGAAATGGAAATGAAACTGTCAAGCGCAGCGCTGAATGCGCTACTGACTGCAGCCCTGATTGGCACGTCGCTGGGCGCCATGGCACATGGCGACGAGGGCCACAGCAAGAAGGCAGTTGGCCCGGCCAGGAAGGAGCAAAAGGAATGGGGCATTGCGGGCGACGCCAGGGCCGTCAATCGAACCATCCAGATCGCGATGACCGACAACATGCGATTCACACCCGACAGGATCGATGTCAAGCAAGGTGACGTCGTTAGGTTCGTCATCAGGAACAACGGAAAGATGCTGCACGAGATGGTCATTGGAACCAAGCAGGTGCTGGATGAGCATGCCGCGCTCATGGTGAAGTTCCCGACGATGGAGCACGAGGAGCCCTATATGGCGCACGTGCCGCAAGGCAAGTCCGCCGAGATGATCTGGAATTTCAATCGGCCCGGTGAGTTTGACTTCGCCTGCCTGATTGCCGGGCACTACCAGGCGGGCATGGTCGGCAAGATCAAGGTGGCCGCGACAGGAATGAGCAATGGGCACACCACGCGCACGCATTGATCCACTGCTCGGCCGCCCGGCAATGGACGTGAGCATTTACGCAACAAGGAAGCAAATCATGAATTCGTTCAAACAAGTTCTTTTCGCAGTGGCACTCGCTGCAACCGCGGTGTCGTCCACGCCCGCCTGGGCCCAGGCGACGAAGCCAGCTGCCGACATGACCGAGGCCGAGGTGCGCAAGGTGGACAAGGACAACAAGAAGATCACCTTGAAGCATGGCGCCATCAAGAATCTGGACATGCCCGCCATGACCATGGTGTTCGGTGTCAATGACGCGGCCATGCTGGACAAGTTGCAGGCCGGCGACAAGGTGCAGTTCAAGGCCACCAACGATGG
>DATILI010000016.1:0-9455 GCA_035476635.1 Burkholderiaceae bacterium
AATTATAGCATTGCGAATCGGCCTCTTTTCGGCCGCGCGCGTTGCGCTACGCCGGCGTGCGCTTGCCGCGCGCGAGGTCCACGCCCAGTTGCTTGAGCTTGCGGTACAGGTGGGTGCGCTCCAGGCCGGTCTTCTCGGCCACGCGGGTCATGGAGCCGCCTTCCTGCGCCAGGTGAAATTCGAAGTACGCTTTCTCGAAGCCGTCGCGCGCTTCGCGCAGGGGCTTGTCGAGCTCGAAGCTTTGGCGGGCCAGCGGGCCGCTGGCGTCGAGCATGTCGATGGAGATGGCCGGGCCGCCGGACATCACCGGCAGCTCGACCTTGTGGCCTGTGCCATCCATGCTGGTTGCGATTGCGCTTGCAGTGGGCGCCGTGGGCTTGCGTGTGGCGTTGCGGGTCAGCGCCTGCTCCACGGCCTTGAGCAGTTTCTGCAGCGTGATGGGCTTTTCCAGGAAGGCCTGGGCGCCGATGCGCGTGGCTTCCACCGCGGTGTCGATGGTGGCGTGGCCGCTCATCATGATGACGGGCATGTTCAAGAGGCCGCCGGTGAGCCATTCCTTCAACAGCGAGACGCCGTCGGTGTCGGGCATCCAGATGTCCAGCAGCACCAGGTCGGGCCGGGCACGGTTGCGTGCGGTGCGGGCCTGGGCGGCGTTCTCAGCGAGTTCGACGTTGTGGCCCTCATCGTTAAGAATTTCCGAGAGCAGGTCGCGAATGCCGAGCTCATCGTCGACCACCAGTATGTTTGCCATGATTTATGAAGCGCTGATCCCGCAATTGAAATGGAACGGGTGTTGCTATTCTGCCACCCTATTCTCTATGGCGAATGATAGCGACACTTGGGCACCGTGAATGACGCCATCTTGGACGCGGTTGGAAAGCTCGATGCGTGCGCCGTGTTCATCGGCGATTTTCTTGACGACGGCCAACCCCAGCCCGGTGCCACGGACCTTCGTGGTGACGTAGGGCTCGAAGGCGCGCTTCAGGATGTGCTCGGGGAATCCGGCGCCGGTGTCGCGCACGCTCAGCCGCACGCGACGGGTTGCCTCGACCCACTGGGTGCGGATGACGATCTGGCGCACCTCGGCGCCTTCGGTCGCGTCTTGCGCGTTTTGCAGCAGGTTGTGCAGCACCTGGCGCAACTGATGCTCATCGCCCAGGATGCGCGGGCACAGCGGGTCGAGCTCGGTGTGCAGCGGCACGCCGGCATCGTCGCTGGCGTACAGCTGCAGCACCTCGCCCACCAGCGCGTTGAGGTCCAGGGCCTTGAGTTCGGCGGCCGGCAGGCGCGCGTAGTCGCGAAACTCGTTGACCAGCCGCTTCATCGCGTCGACCTGGTCGACGATGGTCTTGACCGACTTGGTGAGGATCGCCTGTTCAGGCGCACCGACCTTGCCGCCGAGCTTCATCTCCAGGCGTTCGGCGGACAGCTGGATCGGCGTCAGCGGGTTCTTGATTTCATGCGCGAGCCGGCGCGCCACCTCGCCCCAGGCCTGGGCGCGCTGCGCGGAGACGATCTCGGAGATGTCGTCAAACACCAATAGGCGCAGCTCGCCCGGCAGCTCGGCGCCGCGGGCGATCATGTTGATGGCGCCCTGCGGCGAGCCGGGCGCCGAGGAGCCGAGCTCATACGATTGCTGCCAGTGGTCCAGTGCGTGCTGGCTGCGGTCGCTCAGGAATTCATCAAACTGCGCCTGCACGCCGCGGGCGAGGTCTTCCAGGCCGGGCACATCGGACAGCAGCCGCCCTTCGTAGGCGGCCATGGGCATGCGCAGGATGCGCGTGGCGCCGGGGTTGGACGACTGCACATGGCCGGCTGCGTCCAGCACGATGACGCCGGCGGTGAGGTTGTCCAGGATGGTCTGCAGGTTGGCGCGCGCGGCGTCGACTTGCTCCATGCTTTTCTCGACAGCGGCGCGGGCATCGGCGATCTGCTGGGTCATCTGGGCGAACGAGCGCGTCAGGCCGCCGAGTTCGTCCTTGCCTTGCAGCGCGGCCTTGGGCGAGAGGTCGCCCGCTGCCACCTGGCGCACGCCTTCGGCCAGCACGAGCAGCGGGCGCGCCAGCTGGTTGCCCAGCAGCACGGCCAGCAGCACGGCGCCAAACACCGCGAGGAACAGGCTCAAGGTCAGCGTGCCGATGTACATGCGGCGCAGGCCCTGGCGGGCCAGGGCGCGCTCCTGGTATTCGCGGTTGGCCTCCTGCACGGCGATGGCGTTGGCCACCAGCGTGGGCGGCAGGATCTGGGTGGCCTGCAGATAGCGCGGCTCGGCCAGCAAGCCGAAGCTGGAGGTGGCCACCTGGGCCAGCGCCTTGATCCTCGGGGTGCCCGCCGGCGTGGTGGGGCCGGGGTCGTCCAGCCCCTCGATCACCGCGAACGCGCGCTGGCTGCGCGCGGTGCGCAGCTGCTGGTGCGTGGGCCGTTCGGGGTTGAGCAGAAAGCGCGACTGGCCGGCGCTGGCCAGCAGCTGGCCGTTGGCGCTCCACAGCACGACATCGGTTGCGCCGAGCTGGTCGCGAATGCGCTCCAGCGCCACGCCGGGCGATGCGTCCGGCACATCCACCAGCTGCTGCGTGGCGCCGCGCGTCTTGTTGGCAAGGTCGTTGGCCAGTGTGTCGAGGGTGACCCGGCCCAGGTTCAGGCCGGCGTCGAGCGCGCCTTCGACCTTGACGTCGAACCAGCTTTCAATCGAGCGCGAAACGAATTGGTAGGACACCACATAGATCAGCAGCCCGGGCATCAGGCCGACCAGCGCAAAGATGGCCGCCAGCTTGACGAGCAGGCGGCTGCCGAACTTGCCGCGCCGCAGCCGCAACGCCAGCCGGACGACGATCCACACCAGCACCAGGCTGAGCAGCGAGGCCACCACCACATTGAGGATGAACAGGCGCGCGTAGTTGCGCTCGTACAACTCGCGGTTATTGGTGGCCTGGGCCAGCAGGAACAGCAGCACCAGGCCGATGGCCACGGCAATCGCGGCGACAACCCCCTGGGCCCAGCGCCGCGCGCGCGATTTGTGCGGGTTCATGGCTGCGGATTCACTTCGCCGCCTCGACCGGCAGGCGCTGGTTCTTGATGGCGGACAGGCTCCAGTCGGACTGGCCCACCGCGCCGATCTGAAACGGGCGCGGCAGTTGCGACACATCGAGCCTGAAACGAAAGTCCACGTTGTGTTTGGAATCGGCCTCTACCGCCCAGGCGGGAGCGATCTTCCAGCGCGAAAAGCGTTGAATGGCGGCCAGCGCATCGGTGAGGGAGTCGAAATTCTGGGTCAGGGTCACGCCCAGGCCGGCATTGCCGATGGGCGTGGGCGATACGTTCAGGCGCCAGCGGCGGGTGAGCGGCTGGTAGGCCAGGCGCATATGCCGCGCGGTATCGGCGAGCTTCTTGTCATACCAGTACCAGCGGTCCCGGTACAACTCGGCCTCGGCGACAAAAAACATGGGAATGCCCTTGAGCAAGGCGTCTTCCACCAGGGGCGGAAGCTCAAACCGCACGTTGGCGGACAGGAAAACGCCCTCTTCGCTGCGCTCCAGCCGCATTTCCGTGACTTCCGGCGTGGTGGCTTCCGCACGGGAGGGCAGTGGAAATACAAGTGCCAGCCCCAGGCAGACGCAGGTAAACCAGGCGGCCAGTTCAAACCGCGCGTTTTTCCAGCAATGCGTAAAAAAACCCGTCGTGCTCACTCTTCGAATTGTCCGGGACGCCACCTTGGTTTGCCCTTGTTTGGGGCATTAAATGGCCTGGCGATGGCCGCAATACAGCGTCTGTGTTGTGCGCAACAAACGTTTGAATCTGGTCTTGCCCTTCGGCCTTGAACACCGAGCAGGTGCAGTACAAAAGCCGGCCGCCCGGCTTCACCAGCGGCCAGAGGGTTTTGAGCAACTGGGCCTGGATGGCGGCAAGCTGCGCGATGTCAGTTTCGCGGCGCAGCCAGCGCACATCGGGGTGGCGCCGAACGATGCCCGAGGCGGTGCAGGGCGCGTCGAGCAAGATGGCGTCAAAGGGTTCGCCGTTCCACCAACTCGCCGGTTGGCCCGCATCGGCCGCGACAACGTTGGCATGCAAATCGAGGCGCTGCAAGGTCTCGTGGATGCGCTGGCAGCGGCTGGGGTCGATGTCCAGCGCGGTGACGTCGGCGTCGGCCAGCTCCAGCAGGTGCGCGGTTTTGCCGCCGGGTGCGGCACAGGCATCGAGGATGCGCAGCGGCTGGTGGGGGTTGGCCAAGCCATCGAGAAGCAAGGGCGCGGCCAATTGCGCCGCCGCGTCCTGCACCGACACCACGCCTTGGGCGAAGCCGGGAATCTCCTGCACCGGCCGCGGGCTGTGCAGAACGAGGCCGGCATCGCCGATGTGGCTGGCATCGATGCCGGCGGCCGCCAGGGTCTGCAGGTAGCTGGCGGCCGAATCCTTGCGAGCGTTCACGCGCAGCACCATGGGCGCCTGGCGGTTGTTGGCCTCCAGGATCTGCTGCCAGTTCTGCGGGTGGTCTTGCCGCAACCGCGCGATCCACCAGCGCGGGTGGTTCCACACGGCGACCGGGTCCTTGCCCGAGGCTTCCACCAGCGCATCGCGCTCGCGCAGGAAACGCCGCAGGCAGGCGTTGATGAAACTCGATTGTTGCCGCGTGGCGGGGTTGCGCTTGGCCGCTTCCACGGTCTGGTCGACCAGCGTGAAGGCGTCGTAGGGTGCGTCGTCTTCTCGCCAGGCGAGTGCCAGCGCGGTGCACAGCAGCGCATCGGCGATCGGCGGCGGCGCCTTCTTGGCCAGCTGACGCCGCAAGGCTTCTGCGCGGCCGAGCGTGCGCAGCACGCGAAACACGATGGACTGGACGCCGGGGCGCAAGGCGCTTTCAACGCCGTCCAGGGCCTTGGTTCCGGACTCGCCGGCGCGGATGGCTGCCAAAACAGCGGCGGCAGCCTGAAGCTGCCGCCACAGGGGGATCAGGTTTTGCGTCACGCCAGTGTGTCAGCCCAGATGTTGGAGGCCCAGTTCATCGCATAGACGCCTTCGAGCTCGGTGGGGCCGGGGCTCAGGCCGCCAGAGCCGGCCACGGTCTTGAAGGTTTTCTCCGCGGCCACGTACTCGTGCACGCTGGCAACGTGGACCACGTTCTTGTTGTCCACGAAGCTGTAGCAGGTGTTGGTGAGCAGCGGCGCCGGGTTGACGTCCCAGCCCGCGAGCTGCGCGACGATGGCGGCGGCCGCCACCTTGGCGTGGCTGTTGGCCATGTGGCCGCTCTTGGGCATGGCCGGCGCGATCTGGATCGAATCGCCGATCACGAACACGTCCTTGGCGACGGTGGACTCGAAGGTCTGGTAATTGACGCCGCACCAGCGGTTGTTGGCCTGGTTGTTCAGGCCGGCCTGCACCGCGATCGTGCCGGCGCGCATGGCGGGCAAGGCATTGATCACGTTGGCCTTCACGTCTTCCTGCACGTCGAACTTGATGATGCCGGCCTTGGCATCGACCGCCGTGGCCTTGTGCTGGCCGCGGAATTCGACGATGCCCTTGTACTGCTCGGCCCAGACCTTCTTGAACAGCGCGCCCTTGGAAGTGACGTCGGGGTTGGCGTCCAGGATCAGCACCTTGGACTTGGGCTTGGCGTTCTTGAAATACCAGGCCACCTGGCAGGCGCGCTCATAGGGGCCGGGCGGGCAGCGGTAGGGCGCCTCGGGCACGGTCAGCGCGTAGACGCCGCCATCGGGCATGGCTTCGAGCTGGCGGCGCAGGGCCACCGTTTCTGGCCCGGCCTTCCAGGCCTGCAGGATCTGGCCCGAGGCATTGGCCGCCTGCAGGCCCTCGATGCTACCGAACAGCAGCTCGATGCCTGGCGACACGATGAGCTTGTCGTAGGCGATGGTGGCGCCGCGCGACAGGGTCACGGTTTTCTTGGCGGTGTCGATGCCGCTGGCCATGTCTTTCACCACGGTGACGCCGTGGTTGCGCGAGAGGCCGGTGTACGGCGTGGTGATGTCGGCCATCTGCTTGCTGCCGCCCAGCACGAGGTTGGAGATCGGGCAGGAGATGAAGGCATCGTTGGGCTCGATGAGCACCACGTCGATCTTGTAGTCCGACAGCAGGCGCACATACTTGGCCGCGGTGGCGCCACCATAGCCGCCACCGATGACGACGACCTTGGCCTTGGATGGAACGGGCGTGGCGCAGGCGCCAAGGCCCAGCAGACTCAAGGCAGCGGAAGACTGGAGAAAGGAACGGCGTTGCATGGTCATGGCTTTCTCCCCTTATTTCTTTTGTGCCGCGAAGTAGCCGGCGATCTGGTCGATCTGCGCGTCGCTGAAGCCCTTGCCGAGCTGGTGCATGATGGTCGCGGGGCGGGCGCCACTCTTGAACGCGGCGATCTGGGCGACGATGTAGTCCTTGGGCATGCCCGCGAGGCTGCCCACGCTGGAGCCATCCGTGGCTTTGCCGTTGGTGCCGTGGCAGTTGGCGCAGGTAGCGGCCATGCTCTTGACGTACAGGGCTTCCTTGCTGTCTTGCGCCAAGGCCGGCAGCGCTGCGGCGAGGAGTGCCGCAGCGGTGGCGGCGATCCGGTTCAACTTCATCATGCTCTCCTGGGGGTTGTTGTTATGCCTCGCGCACTATAGGTTTAAGCCTTGACGCTGCGCAACCACTTTATTGCAATGACCTTATAGCGGCCGCGCCGCCCTGAAGCCGAACAGCCATGCCAGCAACAGCGCAGGAAACTGGCCGACCGCGGCGTTGTAGCGCTGCACGGATTGGTTGAATTCTTCCACAGCGCCCATGACCTGCAGCACGAGATGGTCCCACTCGGCACGCAGGCTCTCGGGCAAAGGCGCGCCGCCCAAGTCGTGCGGCGCGCTGGCCAGCCGCTGCCACGCCATGACGAGAATGCCTCGCGCTGCCGCCAGCGCAGCGATGGATTCGGGGTCCAGCGGCTTGGCCTTGGCCGCATTCAGCGAAGCCAGGCATTGCGTGGCCGCGGCCTCCAGCCCGGCCGGCGCTGTGCCGGGGGCCTGCGTTGCCTTGGTGGCGGCCGCGGCACTCGATTGCGCCAGCGCGATATGCCGGCGCAGTTGCACGGCGAGCGCGCCGAAAGCCTGCAGGGCCTGCGAACGCAGGCGCACCAGCCGGTTGTAGGCGCCCACGGTCCAGAACACCAGCAGCGCCACCATCAAAAGCATGATCAAAGAGTCCGACACGCGCTTGCCCTCACGAAAAGAAAAAAGCCTCAGGCCATGTGTCACGGACCTGAGGCATTGCTAGGTAAATAGCAATCCGGAACTTACTCGGAGGCAGTTCCTTCGCTGGCTTCGGAAACCGGCGCAGCTTCGGAAGATGCACCGGCCAGCTCGGCCGCTTCGGATTCCGCGATGGCGCGGCGCTCGGCGTCGTCCATCAGGTCCTTGGCCTTGCGCGCCTGGTGGTACGCCATGCCGGTACCCGCGGGAATCAGGCGGCCGACGATGACGTTTTCCTTCAGGCCACGCAGCTCGTCGCGCTTGCCCATGATGGCGGCTTCGGTCAGCACGCGCGTCGTTTCCTGGAACGATGCGGCGCTGATGAAGCTGTCGGTGGACAGCGAGGCCTTGGTGATACCCAGCAACAGGTTGCTGTAGACCGCCGGGATCTTGCCGGCGGCACGCAGCGCGTCGTTGGTGTCGAGCATTTCGGAGCGCTCGACCTGTTCACCCGCGATGTAGCCGGACTCGCCGACGTTGTCGACGACCACGCGGCGCAGCATCTGGCGCACGATCACTTCGATGTGCTTGTCGTTGATCTTCACGCCTTGCAGGCGGTACACGTCCTGCACTTCGTCAACGATGTAGCGCGCCAGCTCTTCGATGCCCAGGAGGCGCAGGATGTCCTGCGGATCGGCGGGGCCGTCCACGATCGACTCGCCCTTGTTGACCACCTGGCCTTCGTGCACCAGGATGTTCTTTTCCTTGGGCACGAGTTCTTCCCAGACCTTGCCTTCCGGGTCGGTGATCTGCAGGCGTACCTTGCCCTTGGTCTCCTTGCCGAACGACACGGTACCGGTCATTTCGGCCAGGGTGCCCTTGTCCTTCGGGGTACGGGCTTCGAACAGCTCGGCCACCCGCGGCAAGCCGCCGGTAATGTCGCGCGTCTTCTGGCCTTCGACCGGGATACGGGCCAGCACTTCGCCGGGGCCCACGTCCTGGCCGTCGCGCACCTGGATCAGCGCACCGACCTGGAAGCCGATGGTCACCGAGTGGTCGGTGCCGGGGATCTTCACTTCGTTGCCGGTCGCATCGATCAGCTTGACCTGCGGGCGCACCACCTTGATCGAGCCGCGGCGCTTCGGGTCGATCACCACGAGGGTGGACAGGCCCGTCACTTCGTCCAGCTGCTTGGCAACCGTCAGGCCCTCTTCCACGTTCTCGAATTTCACCTGGCCGGCGAACTCGGTAATGATGGGTCGGGTCAGCGGATCCCAGTTGGCCAGGATCGCGCCGGCCTTGATCTGCTGGTCGGCCTTGATGGCCAGGATCGCGCCGTACGGCACCTTGTGGCGTTCGCGCTCACGGCCGTGCTCGTCGTGAATGACGATTTCGCCGGAACGGGCAATCACCACCAACTCGCCCTTGCTGTTGGTCACGTAGCGCATCGTGGCGTTGAAGCCGATGATGCCGTTGGACTTGGCTTCCACGCTGGAGGCGATGGCGGCGCGCGAGGCGGCACCACCGATGTGGAAGGTACGCATCGTCAGCTGCGTGCCGGGTTCGCCGATGGACTGCGCCGCGATCACACCGACGGCTTCGCCGTTGTTGATCAGGCCGCCGCGGCCCAGGTCGCGGCCGTAGCAGCGCGCGCAGATGCCAAAGCGGGTTGCGCAGGTCAGCGCGGTGCGCACGCGCACTTCGTCGACGCCTGCCGCTTCGAGTTCCTCGATGATGTCCTCGTCCAGCATGCTGCCGGCCTTGGTCAGCACCGCACGGTTTTCCGGGTGCAGCACGTCGTCGGCTGCGGTACGGCCGAGGATTCGGTCGCGCAGCGATTCGATCACTTCACCGCCTTCGACGATGGCGCGCATCAGCGAACCGTCGTGCGTGCCGCAATCCTCTTCGGTCACCACGAGATCCTGGGTCACGTCCACCAGGCGGCGCGTGAGGTAGCCGGAGTTCGCGGTCTTCAGCGCCGTATCCGCGAGACCCTTACGGGCACCGTGGGTGGAGATGAAGTACTGCAGCACGTTCAGGCCTTCGCGGAAGTTGGCCGTGATGGGCGTCTCGATGATCGAGCCGTCCGGCTTGGCCATCAGGCCCCGCATGCCCGCCAGCTGGCGGATCTGCGCGGCGGAACCGCGGGCACCGGAGTCGGCCATCATGTAGATGGAGTTGAACGACTCCTGGTCCACTTCGTTGCCGTGGCGGTCGATGGTCTTTTCCTTGGCCAGCTGGGCCATCATGACCTTCGACACTTCGTCGCCGGCCTTGCCCCAGATGTCCACC
>DATILI010000017.1:0-8075 GCA_035476635.1 Burkholderiaceae bacterium
TAACCGACCACCGATGAAAATGCGAACCCACAACTTGCACCGGCAACGCATCTATATGCGAACTAAAACTATTTGTATGCCCACCGGTTTCATCGAAATCCAACCGACAAACAGCGACACCATGAATAACCACCAACGAGAAATCTAAGGTGGCACTTCCCGGCCTTGAAACTATTACCAACTGCTGACCGAACTGAACGCCATCTATTTCGATAGGGATTTTCAAGCAATGCTCAGAAGGGTCTCTGTTGGGCTGCCAAGTTAGAGGCTCATCGATGCCAACAAGTGCCTTCTCAGCATTGAAAAAATCAGTAACCTCCCTGATGAACTCTTCTCTTGTTGGCATACGCCCTGCTGAGTCAGATAATCTGCCCCATCATGCCAGCCACCACCAAGCCCGTGAAGCCCGAGCAACCCTCACCCGTCAACAATCCAGATGATGTGTTGCGGAGAATGCTCACAAGTCCACCAAAGCCACACAAGGCGCCGCAGGACAAAATCCCTTCGAAAGACTAGCTTCGGGCTGGGCGACGGGCTTTTGCCTCCGCAATAATCTGTTCGTATCGGATGAGGGCGGTTTGTAGCAGCGTACGTTCCCCGTTCGCCCTATGGTCGCGCATGGGGATGAGGATCTGCCAAATTTTGTCCGGCGTCTGCATGTCCTCTGGAAAGACCGTTGGCACTCGGTCATTCAGGAGAATGGCCATCGTTCGGAACTCGTCCGACGTGTACTTGTGCGCTCTACTGGAGACGACGAGCACGTCCCAATGCGGCAAAAGGTATGTGCGCTCTAAGGCTGAGCGCTCGAAAATTCCACGCCACTCTCCATCGGCTCGATCGACAAAATGAATTGGGGCAACTGGCACCGCAGCCATGATGCAAGCCGCTCCAATGATGTGCATGGCTTTGCCAATGGCCATTGCATCCTTTGCTGGATTTCTGCCAATTGCCTGGGCATAGAACCCGTAAGTCCGCGTGTGCCCATTGAGTGCATTTGCCTCGAAATGGGGGAGCACTTCGCAAGCTATTTGAAGTGAGGTTGCCATAGTCTTTCCTTGGTAGTGGCAGCCCATCATCTTCAAAAAGTCCAAGGAGGCAAGGCGGAACCTGGAAAACTTTGCCGAAACATTGGCGACCAGTGGAACGCTTGACACGGGGTCGACAAGTGTTTCCTACGCCTTGCAAAGATGGGCTCGTTAAACCGCACACCCATCCGAAAATCTTTACACATTCCCATTTTGGTGCACATGCAAAACCTGCATAGTTTGCATTTGTCACCTACATATTTCCGGATTCGCTAGGTCGAATTCGGCCTGACCACTGGGCGCCCGGCATGTGTTTTGCTCACGCGGCGCTGAGTCCGCTTTTGCAGATCCGCGACAAAATCCGGCTCGCCCAAGGCCCATCCGCTCAGTACCGACTGCGTCAGCGCCTTCTGCTGCTCCGCACTGACGCCCGCACGCACCAAGTCGGCGTAGGCCGCTTCACGTGCAAACGGGGTGTTTCCCAGCTCCCAGATCAGCGCCGGAGGTGTGATGCGCTTGTCGCTGCGCAAGCCGACGTAGTGGCTGTGGCTGGACCACGGATAGGCGCGCGCCTCGGCGACCAACCCGGCGCGCACTGGATTGAGATCGATATAGGCCATGCAGGCCAGCAGATAGCGCTCGGTCTGAATCAAGGTCGATCGGTATCGGCCCTCCCAGAGGGTCCCGCTGCGCCCTTGCCGGTCGTTGAAATAGCGCACGTAGCGGCGCCCGACCGCTTGCATCATCTGCGGCAGTGCATCGGTCGATTCCGGCGTTGCCAGCAAATGGAAATGGTTGCTCATCAACACGTAGGCGTGCAGCGCAACGCCGAATTTCTCCGCGTTCTCAGCGAGCAGGTCCAGCAGCGCCTCGTAATCGGCCGTCGACGCAAAAATCGCTTGCCGGTTATTGCCGCGCTGGATGACGTGGTGGGGATAGCCGGGTATGGTGAGGCGAGGAAGGCGGGCCATGAGATCGGATGCGATGCCGGCTCATGATAATTGGAATCTGACCCCCATTAAGGATTCGAGGCCGAACTCGCTGAGGATGCCCTGTAGCCGATCCGCCGCGCTGCGCTTTTTCTGTCCTGTGTAGCGGGCAATGATGAGCTCGTTTTTCATGCTGTGCTCCCAGCCCACGAGTTCAGTCACGGTGACCTGATAGCCCGAGGCCTCCAGGTAGAGACAACGCAGCACATTGGTGATCTGGCTGCCCATTTCGCGGGTGTGCAACGGATGGCGCCAGAGTTCGGCCAGTGGCGTGCGGGCCAGGGCCAGGGCTTTGTTCTGGCGCAGACACGCAGCAACCTCGGCTTGGCAGCAGGGCACCAGCACCATGACCTTCGCTTGCTTGCGAAGGCCGAAGGCAATCGCGTCGTCTGTCGCGGTGTCGCAGGCGTGCAGCGCGGTCACCATGTCGACGCGCTCGGGCAACTCTTCGGATTCGGCCGATTCGGCGACGCTCAGGTTGAGAAAGCGCATGCGTTCGAAACCGAGGCGCTTGGCGAGTTCACGCGACTTGTCCACGAGTTCCGGCCGAGTTTCGATGCCGTAGATCGTGCCGGCCTGCAGTGCCTTGAAAAACAGGTCGTAAATGATGAAGCCCAGGTACGACTTGCCGGCACCGTGGTCGGCCAGTGTGAGTCCGCCTGCATCGGTCGCCGGCAGTTCCACCAGCAGCTTCTCGATGAACTGGAACAGGTGATAGACCTGCTTGAGCTTGCGCCGCGAGTCCTGGTTCAGCTTGCCGTCACGCGTCAAGATGTGCAGCTCCTTGAGCAGCTCCACCGATTGGCCCGGCCGGATCTCGGGTGCGACGCCACTCGCCCCGGCCTCGGAGACGGCGGTTTTCCTGTTGGATTTCATGGCCCGATTTTGCCTGCCGCAGAGGGGCCCACGCCCAAGGCCGCCCAGCCTCTTTCCCCAAGCGCCTCCAGGGTACGCATGTTGTGCTCAAAGATGTCTTCGGCTTGCGGGAATGCGGCCACCGCCTTGTCGATACTGTCTTCCCGCAGCAGGTGCAATGTGGGATGGGGCGCGCGGTTGGTGTAGTTGGTGATGTCGTCAGGCGTGGTGCCCGCGAACTGGTAGGCCGGGTGAAAACTTGCGATCTGGATCACACCGTCAAGATCCAGGCGCCGCAGCACCATATCGGCTTCACCCAGGAAATCATTGAATTCGAGAAAGTCAGGCAGGCAGGCCGGCGCAATCAGCAGGGTGGTATCGCGCACGGACGGATCCGCTGCGGCAAGCTGCTTCAACTCCAGAATGAGATCTTCCAGCAGTTCAACCGCTTGCGTGGCCTTGCTGATTGCGAAATGGATCTGCCCCTTCACATGCACCGCCTTGGCAAACGGGCACAGGTTCAGGCCGATCACGGCACGCTCCAGCCAGGCCCGGGTATCGCGTTCAGCGGCTGAGATCGTGCCCACGTTCAGCCTTGCGCAAACTGGCTCGGCTGGGCCACGATCAGTTTGGCCAATTCATCCAGTACCCCGTTCTGGACCTTCGCCGCCGGCCAGGTGGAGCTCAGAACCTCAAAGCCGCTCGCGTTGACAACGCGAAAGGCCAGCGTGGCATGGTCATGGTCTGGTGTCACGGTCACGTTGCCACGGGTTTCGGCGATGTAGTCGAAACGGATCGCTTGCAGCGTGTTCTTCTCCGGGTGCCGCAACTCCTTGCGCTCATGCCTGACCAGGCCCATGGCAAGCCGGGACTCGACTCTTTCCAGGTCTGGCGGGAAATTCACGGTCACCGATCCACCAACAGATGCGCCCATTTGTGGAACGATTTGCCAGCCCATGCCGACGTAGTCAAAGACTTCCTTGTTACGCAGCATCTTCTTGCGCGCATCGGCCCGAAAGCGCTCCAGCTTCATCGCCGGCCACGGGGTCTTGCCGTCCAAGGTGAATCGCGGACCAGCCGGCATCAACACATCGAGTTGCTTGGCCAGATCGCTGAAGTAGTGCCACACGATCTTGCAAGCAGCCTCGGTTTGCGCCGTATGCGCGTCCAGGTTGAATTGCTCAACGCTGCGCTCGCGCTGCAAGGCGCTGGCTTGCACTTTGAGTTGATTCAGAAAGCTCACAAACGCTCCGGCATCCCTGTGTTTGACGCCGCGATTTTAGCGGCCCAATTGCCGACTCGCGCCGGCCGTAGCGCGCTGGCGCCGCTCCAGCAATCGCCCGATCGCCAGGGCAAGCGCCCCGCCAGCAAGGGCGCAGCCGCCGGTGACCACCCAGGTCCAATGCCAGCCACCGGCCAGACCGGCCACCCAGGCCACCAGCGGTGGCCCGGCAAACTGCCCCAGCGACGACCACTGCTGCATCCAGCCCACTGTGGTGGAAACGGTGCGGCCACTGGGCGCCAGCGCCACAGCCAGCGAAAACAAGGTCCCCGGAATCATTCCGCCCACCATGGAAAACAGCAGCACCGCCAAGTACCGTGGCACCAGCGGCAAGGCGCTCCCGCCCACTACCGCAAACGCGGCCAGGCCTGCGGCGCCCATGGTGGCGAAACCGATCCAAAGCAGCACCTCGGGCTGCCAGCCGCGCTGCAGCAACCGCCCGGAGACGATATTGCCGCCCATGTTGACGAGGGCCGCGAGGGCCGTAAGCGCGCCGCTGATGCCCGCAGACAGTCCGGCCTGAGCATAGATGGACGGCAGGAACCCGATCACGGCAAGCCACTGCCCCGAATACATGGCAAAGGTCAACGCCACCAGCCAGGGGCCGCGCGACGACAAGGTCTGGCGCAGGCGCCCCGGCCAGCCCTCGAACGGTCCGCCCTGCGTGGGCTGCGCTAGGGCTGCGGCCGTGCGCAAGCTGTCGGACGGCAAGGCCAGCCACATCCACAGGGCCATCACCAGCGACAACGCGGCGAGGATCCACCACCAGGTTTGCCAGCCTGCGGCCGCAATGACGAATGGGCCGCACAGCAGCGCTACCGCGGTGCCGAACGGCATATAGGCGCCCCACAAGCCCAGCATGGCGTTCATGCGCTGCGGCGGCACGAGCAGGCGGATCAAGCTCGGCGCCGGCATGGATGCCAGCAGGAATCCAAATCCTTCAATGGCACGCAGCGACAGCATGGCTGGTACGTCCAGGGCCCATCCCCCCAGGGCGCCCGCGCCAAAAAGTATCAAAAGCCCTGACACCATGCTGCGCTTGAGGCCCAGCCCATCCGCCGCCAGTCCGACGGCGAGGCCCAGCGTCATGCCCGCCAACTGCACCAGCGAGAGCAGGAAGCCGGCTTGCAGCAGCGTCAGGCCTAGTGTTTCGCGCAACACCGGCAGCGCGGGCGGCAGCTTGCCTACGTGCAACGCCGCGCTGACACCGGCGAGGATGACGATCAGAGCGGGATCAACGCGCCGCATGGTTCGCACCGGCCGGCGCCATCAAAACAGCAAGCGCTGGCCGGTGAGCCGCTCATGCTCGCGCACGGCAAAGCGGTCCGTCATGCCGGCCACGTAGTCCGCCACGGCCCGGGCATGGTCGCCACGGCCCGCGAATCCTGCCTGCATTTCCTGTGGCGCCGCCAGGTAGGCCGCGAACAACTCGCGCACCACCTGCCGTGCCTGGTGCGTGGTGTGCATGACCTGCGGGTGCCGGTACAGGTTGCGCAGCAGGAATCGCTTGAGAACCGAAGACTGCTGCGCCATCGCCGCGCCGAATTGAACCAGCGGATCCATGCCGCGCACCGCTTCCACGCTTTGCGGCTGAGCCCGCGCAAGGGCTGCCCGCGTCGCATCGATCACCTCATAGACCTGGGCACTGAGCATGCGCCGGATGGCCTCGTAAAGCAGACGGCGCCCCCGAAGTTCGGGGTACTCGGCTAGCGCCTGCAGGCGAAAATCTTCGAACAAGGCAACCTCCTCCAATTGCTCGAGTGTGATCAGCCCAGAGCGAACGCCATCATCGATGTCATGTGCGTTGTAGGCGATCTCGTCGGCCAGGTTGCATAGCTGCGCTTCGAGGCTGGGCTGGCCACGCACCAGAAAGCGCTGGCCCACGCCGCCGGGCTCGGCCTGTACCAGCTGTTCGGCGTTGGCACGCGAGCAGTGCTTCAAGATGCCCTCGCGCGTTTCGAAACTCAGGTTCAAGCCATCGTATTGGGGATACCGCTCTTCCAGTGTGTCGACCACGCGCAAGCTTTGCAGGTTGTGCTCGAAGCCCCCATGGTCGGCCATGCATTCGTTGAGCGCATCTTGTCCCGCGTGGCCGAAGGGCGTATGGCCCAGGTCGTGGGCCAGCGCGATGGCTTCGACCAAGTCTTCATTGAGTCCCAGGGATCTTGCGATCGAACGCCCCAGTTGGGCCACCTCCAGTGAATGCGTGAGCCGCGTGCGAAACAGGTCGCCCTCATGGTTCAGAAACACCTGCGTCTTGTAGACCAGCCGGCGAAATGCCGTGGAATGCACGATGCGATCACGGTCGCGCTGAAATTCCGTACGGGTCGGCGCGACGGGCTCGGCGTAGCGCCGGCCGCGGGAGCGTTCGGGGTGGCAGGCGAAAGGCGCCAGCGTCATGCGTGGTTGGCGTTTGGCGTGGCGACTCTCAAGCGCAGCAGGCGTCGATCACTTCCCGCACCAGCGTATCCGGCGCGCCGCGCATGGCGGCACTGCCCGGTGCATCGATCACCACGAACTTGATCTCGCCTGCCTCTGCCTTCTTGTCCACGCGCATCAACTCCAGATAGCGCCCCGCATTGTCGGCACTGGAAAGCCGAGGGCCCACCACCGGCAATCCGGCTTTCTGGATCAGGGCAGTCAGGCGCTGTACAAAACGCATATCCACCAGGCCGAGCCGCTGCGACAGGTGCGCGGCCATCACCATGCCACAGCCCACGCCTTCGCCGTGCAGCCATTCGCCGTAGCCAAGCCCGGCTTCGATCGCATGCCCGAAGGTGTGGCCGAAATTCAGGATCGCGCGCAGGCCGGATTCGCGCTCGTCCTGCCCGACGACCCAGGCCTTGATCTCGCAACTGCGCTTGACCGCATACGCCAAGGCTGCGGGGTCATGCGAACGCAGTGCGTCGATATGAGCTTCTATCCACTCGAGAAAGGCCATGTCGGCAATTGGCCCGTACTTGATGACTTCCGCCAGGCCGGCGCTGAGTTCGCGCGCTGGCAGCGTTTCCAGGGTGGCGAGATCGCAAACGACCAATTGGGGCTGGTAGAACGCGCCGATCATGTTCTTGCCCAGCGGATGGTTGATGGCGGTCTTTCCGCCAACCGAAGAATCCACCTGGGCCAACAACGTCGTCGGCACCTGGACAAAAGGCACGCCGCGCATGTAGCTGGCCGCGGCAAACCCTGTCATGTCGCCAACCACGCCGCCGCCCAGCGCGAACAGCACGGTCTTGCGATCGCTGCCGTTTTCCAATAGCGCGTCAAAGACATGGTTCAGCGTCGCCCAGGTCTTGTGCTCCTCACCGTCGGGCAACACCACGGTATGGATCTTTTTGTAGTGGCCTTGCAATGCTTTGCGCAAGGCCTCCGCATACAGTGGCGCAACGGTGGTATTTGTCACGACCAAAGCCGTAGCGGCCAGCGGCAAGCCTGCCCAGGTGGACGGATCCTTCAGCAGTTGCGCACCGATGACGATCGGGTAGCTGCGCTCGCCGAGACTGATCTGAACGACTTCTTTGGTGCTATCTTTGGCGGTGGTGGAGGCTTGCATAGGCCTCAAGTTTAGGCCACGCGCTGGCCATCGGGGCGGGAAGCAATCCAGCCGTCAAGGCGGCGGCGGCAACAGCCCGCTCAACTCCAACTGCATCACGATCATATTGACCAGCGTTGCCACCGAAGGGCGACCCGTTTCAATCACGAAATGCGCGGTTTCACGGTACAACGGATCGCGGGTCGCATACAGGTCGCGCAACCGCGCCAATGGATCACCCACCTGGAGCAACGGCCGGCTAACGTCATGGCGCAGGCGCCGGAAGACCTCTTCGGGCGTGGAGCGCAAGTACACAACCTGCCCACGCGCGCGAAGATGCGTGCGATTGGCTGGCCGCAGCACGGCGCCACCGCCGGTGGCAATGACACCTT
>DATILI010000018.1:0-18460 GCA_035476635.1 Burkholderiaceae bacterium
CATCCGCGACATCGTGAGCAACACGGAAGACCGCGCCATCACCGAGGCCATCATCGCCATCGGCAAGACGCTGTCACTGACCGTCATCGCCGAGGGCGTGGAGACGGCCGAGCAGGAGGCCTTCCTGCGCTCGCGCGCCTGTGACGAGATGCAGGGCTACCACTTCAGCAAGCCGATCACCGCCGACGAATTCGCCACGCTGCTGGGAGCGCATTCGCGCACCGAAGCGCTGGCTTCCTGAATTGCAGTGCGGGAGCCACCGCGGAACCGGCTTTGCCGGGCCGCTGGTGGCGCCCCCTTGAGGGGGAGGAGCGAAGCGACTCGGGGGTGGGCTTTCACCTCAGGCTTGCCAGACGCCATAGCCGGCCTCGCGCAGCGCAATGCCGAGCTCCACCTCCATATCGCGCGCGCCTTCGTATGGCATCGGGTTGTACATCTCGTAGAGTCGCGGCAATAGCCGCACGCCGTAGTCGCGCGCGAAGCCGTTGGCCTGGATGCCGGCCTTGTGCTTGTCAAAGCGCACATCGGGGTCCAGCCCGGTCATGCCGACATAGACAAATGGCTTGCCCAGTTGGTAGTCCGGATTGGCCCGGCGAAACCGCGCGATGTTCCATACCGCATCGGACAGTTCGATGACGTAGACGTGGTAATGATGACGCCTGTTGGAAGCCACGGTGCGCGAAGTGTATCGTCGCCGGCTGCTTAGGATAGTTTTAAGAACAGCTTAAGCAAGTATTAAGAGCAGGCACTGGCGCCGGTTCCTAGACTCCGGAGCATCGCAGCGGCTGCCATGGTGGTGCCGGCGAAACTTTTCAGGAACCTGTCCCATGTCCCTTCCCCGTATTGCCATCGTGGGCGCCACCGGCGCCCAGGGCGGCGGCCTCGTGCGCGCCCTGCTCACCGACCCGCAACCCCGCTTCGCACCGGTGGCCCTGACGCGCAAGCCGCAGTCGCCCGCCGCCACTGCGCTGGCGGCGCAAGGCGTGGCCGTACAGGGCGCCGACCTGGACGACGAGGCCTCACTGGCCCGCGCGTTCGAAGGCGTCCACGGCGTCTTCGCCGTGACCAACTTCTGGGAGCATTTCTCGCCCGAGAAAGAATTGGCCCAGGCCGGCAACATCGCCAGCGCTGCCCGCCACGCCGGCGTCCGGCACCTGGTCTGGTCCACGCTGGAAGACACGCGCAGGAAAGTGCCCCTGGACGATCCGCGCATGCCCACGCTGATGGGCCGCTACAAGGTGCCGCATCTGGACGCCAAGGGCGAGGCCAATGAACTGTTTCGCGCCGCCGGCGTGCCCACCACGTTCATGTACACATCGTTCTATTGGGACAACCTGATCCATTTCGGCATGGCCCCGCAGCGCCTGCCCGGCGGCGAACTGGCGTTCACCTTGCCGATGGACGACGCCAGGCTGCCCGGCATTGCCGCAACCGACATCGGCGCCTGCGCGGCCGGCCTGTTTGCACGCGGCGAGAACGTGCTGGGCCGCGAGATCGGCATCGCCGGCGAACATTTGAGCGGCGCCGAGATGGCGCAGGCGCTGTCTCGCGCCCTGGGCGAACCCGTGCGCCACCATGCCATGGCGCCGGCCGACTACGCGAAGCAGGGCTTTCCCGGCGCCGATGACCTGGCCAATATGTTTCAGTACAAGCGCGACTTCAACGCCGCCTTTTGCGCCTTGCGCCCGGTCCAGGCGACGCGCGCGCTGCACCCGGGGCTGCTGGACTTCGCCGGCTGGCTCGCACGGCACAGCGGCGCACTGCGCGTGGAGCCGGCAGCGCAGGCCGTGTAAGAAATTTCCACTTCGACAGGATTCGGTTTGCACTACATTCTGTGCTCCAGTCGCGATCGTAGTTGTCCATGTATCCAGGCAGAAATGACCCGTGCTCTTGCGGCAGCGGGAAAAAATTCAAGAAGTGCTGCGGCTCCGTGATTTCCATCGCGCCGATAGCGCCGACCGTTCGCCAATGCGGCGAGTGCAATCTTTGCTGCCAGGGCTGGCTGGCGGCCAAGGTGCTGGAGCACGACATGAAGCCAGGCTCACCGTGCCCTCACTGTAGGGTTGATGGATGCGGAATCTACGATCATCGCCCTAGCGATCCATGCCGAACATTCGCGTGTGGGTGGCTCGCGCCTGCGAGCCCCTTCCCCGAGGACTTTCGTCCCGACAAGCTTGGCGTCATTGTCCTCAAGATCGACTGGCGCGGCCGCCGTGCCTGGGTCCTGGTCCCGGCAGGCCAATATCCCGATGAAAGGCTCCTGGAGCATATGCGGCAGTACAGCACGAGCACCGGAGAACCCCATCTGATTGTCAAGAAGCCCGGAAATTTACTCTGTTTCGGATCAGTGGAATTTCAGCAGGACATGGTCGCGATGGAGCAACGCGGCGAGAACCCTTGGTAAAAAACGGCCTGCACTGCTGAACCCAGCAACTGCGTTGCGGCTACCTTGACGGCCGCAACTCGTAGTGAAACACCTTCGCCACGATCTGCCAGCGGCCATCGAGTCGGACCAGGGTCAGGAAGTCGGTGAAGTCCTTCGGCGCGATCGTGCATTCGGCGCGCACAAAGGCCGTGACCGGTCCGGCGAACTCGATGCCCACGATGCGGTCGCTGCGCGGCTCGCCCTTGCTGGCCGGCGAGGGGCGCTTGTCGACCACCGGGAAGTACTGCTCCATGGTCAGTTGCAGCAAGCTTCCGTCGGTGGCGCAGAAGTACTTGGCTTCGGGGTGGAACACGCGGGCGAGGATCTTCGTGTCGCTGTGGTGCAGGCCTTCGAAATACTCCTGCACCACCGCGATCACCTCGTCAAAGGCCTGGTTCATTTGCTGGCCTTTTCAATCAAAGCAGACGCTGCACAGCCTCGGCCACGCGCTGGCCGAACAGCTTCGCGGTGCGCAGGTCGCCCCTGACCATTTCGTCGGTCGATGCATCGGCCGGCGTCGCCGTGGCCAGCCCGGCAAAGGAAGACAGGTAGTTGATGTCGTCGCGCGTGGCCGCCTTGTTGTTGCTCGGCATCATGCCGGTGCCCACCCACAGCATGCCCTGCTGCTGGGCCAGCGTGAACATGGTGTAGAGCGTGGTCTGCTTGTCGCCCGCGACGCTGGCCGAGTTGGTGAACGCCGCCGCGAGCTTGTTCTTCCAGCCCTGCTTCATCCACACCGCCGAGCTGGCGTCGGCAAACTTCTTGAACTGCCAGCTGACGTTGCCCATGTAGGTCGGCGAGCCGAAGATGATTGCGCGCGAGGCATCCAGTTGCGCCCAGGCGTCGGCCGCAAGGTTGCCCTCGGCGTCGATGGCCAGCAGGCCCGCGCCGCTGCCTTCGGCCACGGCCTCGGCGATCTTGCGCGTATGGCCGTAGCCGCTGTGAAAAACGATGCTGATGTCATGCGCCATGTCGAACTCCTTGTGTTCATTGATTGCAATGGACACGATGCTATTCATGGCGCGTCAATTGATAAATCACCTCTCGTTAATTTCATTAGTTACACCAAGTAATGCGTCAGGTCGCGCAACGAGGTCGTCTGGCAAAAACGGCGCGCAACCCCTAAGCTAGCGCTTTTTTTACTTTGCAACAGGAGCCCGCCATGCCGCCTCGCTTGACCGCCCAGGACTTTGACCAGGAACTGCTGATCCTGTTTGACGCGTATGTGCACGGATCGATCGACCGACGCGGCTTTCTTGAGCGCGCGCAGAAGTTCGCCACCGCCGGCCTGTCGGCTGTCGGCCTGCTTGCGGCGCTCAGCCCTGACTTCGCGGCCGGCCAGCAGATCGCCAAGGACGACGCCCGGCTGAAAACCGAATGGCTCGCCTACCCGTCGCCCAGCGGCACCGGCAGCGTGAAAGGCTATCTCGCGCGCCCCGCGAGCGCGGGTACCAGCAAGCTGCCGGCGGTCTTGGTGGTGCATGAAAACCGCGGACTCAATCCGCACATCGAAGACATCACGCGCCGCCTCGCGCTGGACGGCTTCATGGCGTTCGCGCCTGACGCGTTGACGCCGCTGGGTGGCTACCCCGGCGACGAGGACAAGGCGCGCGCCGCCTTTGCCACCCTGGACCAGGCCAAGGCGCGCGAAGATTTCGTGAGCGCCACCCAATGGCTGCGTGCGCGAGCCGACGGCAACGGCAAGATCGGCGTGGTGGGCTTTTGCTACGGCGGTGGCATTGCGCACATGCTGGCCACGCGTATGCCGGACCTGAACGCCGCCGTGCCCTTCTACGGCAACAGCCCCGCACCCGAGGACGCCACCAAGGTCAAGGCCCCGCTGCTGGTACACCTGGCCGGGGTAGACGAGCGCATCAACGCCGCCTGGCAGGCCTACGAAGCGGCGCTGAAGGCGAGCGGCGTGCGCCACACCATGCACCAGTACACCGGCACCCAGCATGGCTTCAACAACGACACCACCCCGCGCTACGACGCGGCCGCCGCCAGGCTGGCCTGGGAACGAACCGTCGGATTCTTCAGCCAGTCTTTGCGCGGCTGAGCGTGCGCCCGCCGCGCCTCATTCCTTCAGCACGAAGCGCATCTTCGTGCCGGCCAGCTCCAGCACATCCTCGTGCACCAGCGGCACCGCCTCTTCGCCCAGCGGCTTTCCATTGAGCAAGGGCCGCGTGGCGCCATCCATATAGCCCACGAAGTAGCCGGTGCGCCGATGCGACACCGCCACCAGCGCCACGCCGGGCTTGCCAAAGGTGCTTACCGCCTTGACCACCGGCACTTCCAACCCGGCAGAAGAACCGGTCAGGATCTGGAAGCTGGCGTGCAGCGCCGGTGCGGCGCCGGCCCCTGCCGCCGGGCTCGACTTCATCATGATGGTTTCAGGAAATCCCGAGGGCGCCGAGGCTGCCAGGAACTGCAGCTTGAAATTGCCGATGGCGAGCACGTCGCCGTCATGCAGCAACTGCCGGGCCTTGATCATGTGGTCGTTGACATAGGTGCCGTTGGTGCTGCCCAGATCCTGCACATAGACATCGGACACGCCTTTGAGCTCAAAGGCGCAGTGCTCGCCGCTGACCACCAGGTTGTCGAACACGATGTCGTTGTGCGGCTTGCGGCCCAGGGTGGTGCGGTCATTGGCCAGCGTGAAACGCTTGATCTCGACACCTTCTACTGACGCGACAAGTTGCGGCATGGAAACTCCCGGATGTGCCAGCCCATGGTAGTGCGGCACCCACTATCCGGCAAGGCAGCTACGTCAGGCGGCTACGTCCGGTCACAAACTCAGCGCCTGCGCAGCGGCTTGAGCAGCGCGGAAAGGCCGTTGTGGTCGATCTCGCGCATCAGCGCCAGCAAGCGCCCGATCTCGCCCGGCGGAAAGCCTTCGCGCGCAAACCAGTGGAGGTAGTTGCCAGGCAGGTCGGCGATCAGGTGCCCCTTGTACTTGCCGAAGGGCATCTCGCGAGTGACCAGCAACTCCAGATCCTGAGGATTCACCTGCGCTCCTTGCTTCCGGTGCTACAGATCGCCAGCCGCGGGAAAGCCTTCGATGCCCCTGGCCGCGCGCGCCGCACGGACCACCGCCATCGCCATGACCTCGGCGGCCAGCACGCCGATCAGGTTCGGGTTGCCCGTCTTGCCCGACTTGCCGGTTCCCAGGGCAAAAATCGTGTCGCCATCGAACATGGTGTGAATCGGGTTGATGGTGCGCGCCAGGCCGTCGTGGGCCATCTGGGCGATCTTTTGCGCCTGCGCCTTGGTCAGCACCGCGTCGGTCGCGATCACGCCAATCGTCGTGGCCGTGCCGGCCAGCATGCTGCCTGGCAAGGTGCCGCGCAGGATCGCCTCGCGTGTGTTCAACAGGCTCTTGCCGTCTTCCGTGCGCGCGCCGGCAATCGGGCGGCCGGTCAGCGGGTCCACGACGTCGCCGACGGCATTCACCGCCACGATGGCGCCCACCGTCAGGCCCGCGATCTTGATCGATGCGGTGCCGATGCCCGCCTTCATCGCGCGCTTGGGGCCGTACAGCTTGCCCACGGTGGCCCCCGCCCCGGCGCCCACGTTGCCCTCCGCCGGGCGGGCGCTGGTGGCGGCTTCGCAGGCCTTGTAGCCGGCCTGCGCATCGGGCCGGATCCTCGGATCGCCGACGCCAAGGTCGAACAGGATGGCGGCCGGGACAATGGGCACATGGGCCACGCCGACGTTGTAGCCAATCTTGCGTTCCTCCAGGTAGCGCACCACACCGGTGGCGGCCTCCAGCCCGAAGGCGCTGCCGCCGGAGAGCAGCACGGCATGGACCCTTTCCACCAGGTTGGTCGGGTTGAGCAAGTCCGTCTCGCGCGTGCCGGGCGCGGAGCCGCGCACATCGACTCCGCCGACCGCGCCTTCTTCGGTCAGGATGACGGTACAGCCCGTGGGCCGGCGGCTATCGGTGAAATGGCCGACCTTGACACCGGGTACGTCAGTCAGTCCACCCGCGCCGGCTTCGGATGGCAAACCCGTTTGTGCTCCCAGCGGCGCCGTCGCGAAGCCCGCCACGGCGGCACTGGCGCTACCGAGAAAAAATCGTCGCTGCATAGCCATCCCTTTCGTCGATCTCAAAAAAACTCCTAGCCCCCTGCCCGCTTGACGGCAAAGCCTTCCTTCTTGAGCAATTCCACCACGCGCTCGCAGTGGTCGCCCTGCACCTCGATCACGCCATCCTTCACCGTGCCGCCGCTGCCGCAGGCGGCCCTGAGTTGCTTGCCGACATGGGCCAGCGCGGCGGCATCGAGCGCCACGCCCTTGACCACGGTCACGGCCTTGCCGCCGCGGCCCTTGGTTTCGCGCGAAACCCGCACGATGCCATCGGACGCAGGTATTGCCGCCTTGGCGTTGCAAATACATTGGGCGATGGGTTGCCGGCAGGTCGGGCACATCCGGCCTGCATCGGTGGAATAGACGAGCCCGCCGCTTGCGCTTCTGTTTTTCATCGCCCCGAACATGCCTTGAGATTCAAAGGCCCAAAGCTTAGCGAAAAATCCGGTGCCTGCCGCCGCAGTGGCGCAAAATCTGTAGCGCCTGCGGTTCCGCCATTTCGATCGGAGAAGCACCATGTTGCGTGGCCTGTCGCTCTGCGTTGCCCTCTTGCTGGCCGCGGCCGCGCCGCTGCCCGTGGTGGCGGCCGACCCGCCGCAAACCCGGGCGCAGGCGCTCAAGGGGACAACGCATCAAGACCCCGCCGTACGGCGTTCAGCCGTGGAACGCCTGGGCGAGGTCGGCACGATGGCGGACGCCGACCGGCTCGCCGCGCGGCTGTACGACGACGACCCGCTGGTGCGCCGGCTCGCCGAAGCGGCGCTGTGGCAAATCTGGAGCCGCTCCGGCAACCGCGCCATCGATGCGCTCTTCCTGCGCGGCATGCAGCAGATGCAGGCCGGGCAGTTGCGCGAAGCGCTGGCGACGTTTTCCGAGATCACGGCCAGGATGCCCGGCTTTGCCGAAGGCTGGAACAAGCGCGCCACCGTCTACTACCTGCTCGGGCAGTTTGATCTGTCGATGAAGGACTGTGACGAAGTCTTGAAGCGCAACCCGCGCCACTTCGGGGCGCTGTCGGGCTATGGGCAGATGCACCTGGCCGGCGGCGATCTCAACCGCGCGCTGCCCTACTTCCAACGCGCGCTGAAAGTGAATCCAAATATGGAAGGGGTGGCGCAGACGGTGCGGTTGATCGAGGTGCAGCTGGAAGAGAAGAAGCGAAGGATGATTTGACTCACCGCAACAGGCCGCACAACTCCTCCAGGTTCCCTACCGTCACATGCGGCTGGCCCTCGTGCGGCCAGGGATGGTCGCCGCGGTTCAGCCAGGCGGCCTGCATGCCGGCATTCATCGCGCCCAAGGCGTCGAGCGTGGCGTCGTCGCCCACGTGCAGCACTTGCGCGGGCTGGATATCCACCACGCCGGCGGCGGCCACAAAAATGCGCGGGTCGGGTTTGCCCACGCCGAATTCGCGGGCCGAGATCGCGCCTCTGAAATAACGGGCCAGGCCGACCCGCTGCAAGTCGGCATTGCCGTTGGACAAGGCAACGACAGGAAAACGCGCGGACAAAAAGTCAAGCGCGGCGAGCGCATCATCGAACAGCTCCACCCGCTGGCGCTCGGCAAAGAACACCTCGAACGCCGTGTCGGCCAGGTCTGCGTTTTCTCCGGCCCGGCCCAGCGCCAGGCGGATGGACTCGCGGCGCACGGCACTGAGGTCGTGCTTCAGATCCGGCCGGCCGCCGGCCAGTTCGTCGCGGATTTCGCGCAGGGCCACAGGGCTTGAAAACAACGCCGCCGTCATCGGCGCATGGTCCACCAGCCACTGGTGCAGGGCCTTCTCCGCACGCTCGATGGTGGGCCAGATCGGCCACAGGGTGTCGTCCAGATCGAGGGTAATTGCAGCGATTTTTGAAACGTCCAGCATAGGTACCGGAGAATACCGCATGGCCTTGTTTTCCCCCTTTCACCCCGAGCCCCCCCTCGCCCCCCTCGCGCAGGGGCCCTCTCCCCAGGCCGCCGTGCTGCTGTGCAACCTCGGCACGCCCGACGAACCGACCCCGGCCGCGCTGCGCCGTTACCTGGCGGAGTTTCTTGGCGACCATCGCGTGGTGGAAATCCCCAGGCCGCTGTGGTGGCTGATCCTGCACGGCATCATCCTGCGCGTGCGGCCGAAGAAATCCGCGGCCAAGTACGCCAGCATCTGGACGCCCGAGGGCTCGCCGCTGAAAGTCTGGACCGAGAAGCAGGCCACGATGCTGCGCGGCTGGCTGGGTGAGCGCGGCCACCAGGTCACGGTGCGCTATGCGATGCGCTATGGCAACCCGGCCATCGCCGCGGTGCTGGATGAACTGAAGGCACAGGGCATCACGCGCGTGCTGGTGCTGCCGGCCTACCCGCAGTATTCGGCGACCACGACGGCCAGCGTTTTCGATGCGGTCTACGCCTGGGCGGCCCGGGTGCGGCGCCTGCCGGAGCTGCGCTTTGTCAACCACTACCACGACGACGCCGGCTACATCCAGGCGCTGGCCACACGCATCACCAAATACTGGCAAGACTGGGGCCGGCCGGACAAGCTGGTGATGAGTTTTCACGGCGTGCCCGAGCGCACGGTGCAGCTTGGCGACCCCTACCAAGGCGAATGCCAGAAGACCGCGCGCCTGCTGGCCGAGAAGCTCGCGCTGCGCGAAGACCAATACCAGCTCACCTTCCAGTCACGCTTTGGCAAAGCCAAATGGCTGCAACCCTATACCGAGCCCAGTCTGGTGGCCATGGCCCGGGGCGGCGTGCGGCGTGTCGATGTGGTCTGCCCCGGCTTCACCGGCGACTGCCTGGAAACGCTGGAAGAGATCGCGCAGGAAGCGCGCGAAGCCTTCCTGCACGCAGGCGGCAAGGAGTTTCACTACATCCCGTGCCTGAACGACAGCAACGCCTGGATCACTGCGCTGGCCGGGGTGGCCGAGCGGCACTTGCGCGGCTGGCCGACACAGGGTGGGCCTGGCTAGTTCAAGCCAGCTTGAAGGGCAGGGGCGTCTGACGGAGGTCCTGGACGACTGGGCGATCACCTATCCTCGCCATCACCTGTACTACGCGAGCGGCAATGCTTCTCCGGCGGTGGCGCTGGTGGTGCAGGCTTTGTGCGCGTCACAACACCAATAGTCGGGCTCGCAGACCTTACAGGTCACGCTCAGCTGCTTTTGACCGACTCTTTCCGCCTGGCGCGCCGAGCAATGCGTGTTCCGTCCCTGCAGCGATCTGGTCCGCGAAGGCGTCACTCCCAACGGCGCGAGCGAGCGTGACGGCGCCCGCCAGCGAAGAGAGGGCGGCGCAAGCGGCTCCAATGTCCCGCGGTGCACTTGGTGAGGCGGGACCATCGACGATCGCCTGTGCGACGTCGCGCAAAGCCTTCTCAAACGTTGTACGGGAGGCTTCGTCCGATCGCGCCACTTCCGCCGGCATCGTCTGCAGCGTGCAACTCTCTGACAAGTCACACGTGCGCTTGGCGCTGAGGTAGAAGCGCACAAATTCCGGCCACCAAGCGCGTCCGTGCTTTTCTTGGAAGTACAGCACGCCACCTCGCAAATCGGCCATACCCTGTGCGACCGATTCTCGGAATGCGTGAGCCTTTGAGTCGAAATGAACGTAGAAGGCGCCCGATGTCAGGCCTGCTTCCTTCGCCAGGCCGTCCACCCCGACCCCGCCGAATCCAGCCTTGCGAAACCCGCGACCTGCGCCCTCCAGGATGCGTTGCCGCGTCTGCACCTTCTGTTCGGACCTTGCCACGAGGGGCTCCTTCGACATGTGAAGCTAACGATTGTAGTTGTTCAAAACACGATCGTTATGTATCATCGAATAACGTTCGTTACTTGAAATGCCCTGCGGATCGCAGCGTGTGAGTCGACGCCGTTCTTTCTACTTGGAGTACCCATGCCACTTACGCTCACCCTCACCGAGGGCGTTCTCCCCAAAGGCCAGGAAAAAGTCGCCTTCAGCCGCCTGTCCGATGCCATGCTCAAGTGGCACGGCCTGGCAGGAAACAAGGCGATGACGCCCAACATCGTTGGCTCGATCCACGTCTTGCCGCAGGAGCACACGTATTCCGGATCAAGGGAGGCCTCAGTGGCCTTCGTCGAATGGAAGGTCCCATCCTTCGCGTTCGCCAGCCGGGAGGTTCAAGTCGGCTACATCGAAGAGGCCACGAGCATCATTCATGAGCTGTCTGGCGCGCACCACCCGAAGGAGCGCATATGGGTCAACGTGGTGCACGCGGTGGACGGGGCCTGGGGCATTGCCGGGATGGCCCTCACCAATGCGCAGCTCGGCGAAGGGGCCGCTTCGGCGTAGCCCGACTCACATTCAGGTACACCATCATGCAACTCTCGAACTATCTGTTTTTCACCACAACCTGTGATCAGGCTTTGGCTTTCTATACGCAGTGCGGTCTTGGCCGTGTCGTCGAGGTGCTGCGCTACGGAGTCGATGGCATGCCCGCGAAGAACGAGGCCATGCGCGGCAAGGTCATGCACGCCAAGTTCGAGGGACCAGACCTGCTCTTCTATGCCTCAGACAACGACGACGCTGAGCCGATGCGGGGCTCCGCGCACTTGCTCGCGATGGACGACCGAGATTCCACGAACAAACTCTTCCAGGCCCTGGGTGCTGACGGGACAATCACAACCCCCTTGGGCATCCAGCCCTGGGGCGACTACTACGGCAAATTGACCGATCGTTTCGGTGTTCAGTGGATGCTGAACTGCGCTGAGTGAGATCGTTGGCAGCGCGCCTGTTGAGCACGGTCTTCCTGATCAAGGTCTGCTCCGAAGCAAGCCGTGAGGTTGGCAATGCGCCCAAAGCGGCCTGCCATATTGACCCCCCGCGTAGGCGCCAAGGGCGCCGGGTGGCCGACTCCGTTCGTGTCCTCCGGCGGCCTGCGGCCGCCTCCCCCTTTACCTCTCTACGTCGGCCACCCGGCGCCCTTGGCTGTGAACGCACTGCTTGGTTTGCGCATCGTCGAACAACGACTGTGATCGAAGATCAGACCGGCGAGGCGCTCTGCGTAGAGAAGGGGGAGGTGGCGGCCCCGCAGGCCGACGCCGGAGGACACGAGCGGAGCAGAGCGCCCCACCGGCCTGATCCGTCGCCTATGTCTGAACGCCCTGCTTCCGGCCGTTCACTCGAAGGTCCTGCAGAACTTCTTATGCTGCAATCGGCTCACCCAGCCCGAACTCGGTTTCGTCGTCGACCGTCTGCACCTGGTTGCGGCCGGCGCGCTTGGCGCGGTAAAGAGCTTGGTCGGCACGCATCAACAGACGAGAGGGGTCCTCCTTCGGCCCCTTCCACTCGGCCACGCCGAAGCTGGCCGACAGCGCCAGCGGCTCGCCCGCGCCCTCGTACTGCAGGCGCTGCGCGGCAAGCCGCTGGCGCAGCGTCTCGGCGATGGCGCCCGCTTGCGCCAGGCTCAAGCCCGGCAGCAGCACGATGAACTCTTCCCCGCCGAACCGGCCGACGCGATCGACATCACGTACGGAAGTCTGCAGCAACGCGGCGATGTGCTTCAGCGCGTGGTCGCCTGCCGGGTGGCCATGCAGGTCGTTGAGGGCCTTGAAGTGGTCGACGTCCAGCATGACCACCGCGAACGTATCGCCTGCGCGCCTGCTGCGACTGAGTTCCTGATCAATGATCTCTTGCATCGCGCGGCGGTTCAGCAGTCCCGTCAGGCCATCGTGCCGAGCTTGCCAGCGCAACTGCTGTATCAACCGTGCGACCACCAGCGCCATCAGAGTGGCGTGCAGCATCACGATCACCGCGACAACGGCCATCGCGGTGCCCACGTTGAGCGTGCTGTTGGATGCGATCTCGGTGGCAAGCGCCTCAGGCTTCAGGGCAGTTCTCAACGCGCGGCCAATCGCGTTCAATCCCGCCAGAAGCAACGGTATCGTCATCAGCACCGGCCAGCGCAGGGCCAGCTTGTCGCGCGCATAGCGGTAGAGGTCCAGCGCGATCCAGAGGTATAGGCTTGCCGTGATGGTGTAGTGAACAACCGCTTGTTGAGGACGCCATGCCAGGTCGGTGCCGACCCAGGAAGCGAGCGCCGCAGCAACCAGCATCACCGCGTGCACCGAATGGGGGCGTCGCTGTCCGGTGAAATGCCTGACGCCGCGTTGCAGCAGCATCAGTCCAACCATTGCGATCAGCACCGCGGCCACCGGCAACGAAGTCAGGTGCGTGCCAAGAAAAAGGAAGGTGACAGTGCTGCAGGCCGCGTAAGCCGCCCAGTGCGCTGAGGCCGCCCTGGTTTCACGGATCCACCACGCGCCAATGGCCCACGTCACCGCAGCCACCGCTTGGACCATGGCCAACATGAGGAACGCGATCTCCGAAGCACTCAGACTAGACATGACTCGTCACTCCCCAATTCCAAATTCCATTAACGAACATCCGCGACAGGAAAACTAGGCTTGAGGGGATTCACTGCAAAAAAGGGCGATCTTGTTTCCAAGGGGATCTCTCAGATAAGCGACAAAGAATGTCTTGCTGTACTCGGCACGAAATCCAGGCTGGCCTTCATCGGTTCCGCCAGCTGCAACTGCAGCCGCGTGAAGCTGCCGGACAATGCCATGCGAACGTGTTCGAAATGCAATCATTGATCCATTCCCCACCGTCGCTGGTTTTCCGTCGAATGGGGGTTTGATGTAAATCGCGCCCGGGCCGTTGTAGCGATCGGCGACTTCCGCAAGCGTAAAGGCGAGCCCACCGTTGTCGTCCAGCTTCTCGTATCCGAGCGGCTCCAGCAGCGCAGTGTAGAAGCGATCGGACGCCTTCATGTCATTCGCGCCCAAGATGACGTAGCTCAACATATCGGCATTTCTCCTAACGGAAGAATTACAAATCGGATTGTGCCTCGGCTCCGAGCCCTGATCTGCTGGCCGCGAACGTCTGGTAGAGGATCGGTAAAAATGCGTATCCGGCACGCAACGAGACATCCAGCAAAGGAGAAATCACCATGCCCCTTCCGATGACCCCGACCATCACTGCCTTTGAACGGTCGCCCGATCGCGGCAGGGGACTGGCGCGTGACATGCGCGTTCGCTGGGCGCTTGAAGAAGTGGGCCAAGCCTACGAGGTTCGTCTTGTTTCGTTCGGGGCGATGAAGGAACCCGCGCATCGAGCGCTTCATCCTTTCGGGCAGATTCCGACCTATGAAGAAGGCGATCTTGTGCTGTTCGAATCGAGCGCCTGCAGATCCTCGAGGATCGCGTCCATGTACGGCTGGGCGAACTTTCCAGCCGGCTCGGGAATGCCAACTGGCTCGACGATGCGTTCAGCGCCGGTGACCTGCTGATGGTGACGGTGCTGCGCCGGTTGAACGGATCGGGTCTGCTGGAGAAGTATCCGAACCTCTGTGCCTATGTCGCCCGTGGCGAAGTGCGGCCCGCCTACCAGCGTGCTTTCGACGCTCAACTGGCGGTTTTCACTGGCACGCCACCGATCGGCTGACGCACTTAAGCGTGCGCGTCGATGAACCCGGTCACCAATTCCAGCTGCTCCGGCACATTGAGCGCAGGCGCATGGCCGCAGCCGGCGATCTCCACGACGCGGGCCTGGCCCCTTGCGCCCGGGCCGCGGCGCAGCATTTCCTCGGTGGTCTCGCGCAGCACCAGGTCTGACTCGGCGCCGCGCAGGCACAGCACGGGAATCCCGAGCGCATCGTAGTGGTCCCAGATCAGGTAGTCGTTGGGATGGTGGATGAACTGGCCGGCCATGGCCGGGTCGTAGTGCGGTGTCACGCGGCCGTCGGCCAGGCGGCGGGTGGAGGTTTCCGCAAGGCGGCGCCACTGTGCATCGCTAAGCCAGCCATAGGGTTTGTAGACCTGGCGAAAGTAGGCCTCCAGCTGCGTCACGGTGTCGAATACCGGCGGCGAACCCGCATAGGAACGGATGCGCTCCACCGCCGCATCGGCGATGCGTGGCGCGGTGTCGTTGAGCACCAGGCTCTGGATGCGGCTCTTGAGTCCGGGTTCGAACAGGCCCGAGGCACAGACCGTGCCGATGGCACCGCCCATGGAAGTTCCGACCCAGTGCGCCTTGGCAATGCCGAGTTGGTCGAACAGGTCGGCCGCAATGCGCGCGTAGAACGAAAGCCGGTATTCGTTGCGCGGCTCCGGGCTCCATTGGCTGAAGCCACGGCCGATGGTGTCCGGGCAGATCACGCGGTAGCGCGTGCTCAAATGCGCGGCCAGTTCGTCCATGTCGCGCGCGGTGCGGGCCAGGCCGTGCCAGGCGATCACCGTGTCGGTATGTTCGGCGCCCCACTCCATGTAGTGGATTTCGCGCCCGGCGCAGGTCAGGTAGTTGGAGGTTGCGTTCATCTTTTTCCTCCTGGCTTTGCGGCCAGCTTGGCCCGCAAGCGCCCCACCACTCCGGTGGGAAAGTAGTACACCGACAAGACAAACAGCACGCCGAGCCACAGCAGCCAGCGGTCCGGCGAGAGCAGCGCGGACAGCACGGGAATGCCGGACACGGCCTCGCTGCCGAACTTGAGCAAGTCCTGCAGATAGCTTTGCGCCACCACGAACATCGCCGAGCCGATGGCCGCGCCATAGATCGTGCCCATGCCGCCGATCACCACGATCAACAGCACGTCCAGCATGATCTCGAACGACAGCGAAGTGTCCGGCCCGTTGTAGCGCAGCCAGAGCGCAAGCATGGCGCCGGCCATCGTCGCGAACAGGGCCGACAGAATGCTGGACGTGGTGCGATAGACCACCACGCGGTAGCCGATGGCCTCGGCACGGAACTCGTTCTCGCGGATCGCCTGCAGCACGCGGCCGAATGGCGAGTTGACGATGCGCAGCAGCGCCAGCACCAGCACCAGCGCCGCGACGAAGAGCACGTAGTAGCAGAGCAACCGCCCGTCCAGCGTGACGCCGAGGAAAGGTTCGTCCATGAACTCGAAGCTCGGTGACAGCAATTCGGGCAGCTTGAAGGTCAAGCCGTCTTCGCCGCCGGTGATGTCCGAGAGCTGCGAAGCCAGGGTCTGGAACGCGGAGGCCACGGCCAGCGTGATCATGGCGAAGAAGATGGCGCGCACGCGCAGCGAGAACAGGCCCACGGCCAGCGACAGCACGAAGGACAGCACCAGCGCCCCGCCCAGGCCCGCCGCCAGGGCAGTCCAGGTCGGCCCCAACCTGGTCGTCGCAATCGCAATGCCATAGGCGCCGATGCCGAAGAACATGGTGTGCGCAAAGCTCACGATGCCGGTGTAGCCCAGCAGCAAATCGAAACTTGCCACCAGCACCACGAACACCAGCACCTTGGCCGCCACGCTCAGCGCCTTGACACCGGGAAAGATGAACGGCGCGAACGCCAGCGCCAGCAGCAGGCCGAGCAGCAGCACCGCCAGCACGCGGCTGCGCGGAAAATCGTTGGAAAGAAGTCGGTTGAGCATCTCGTGTCCTTTAGCGGTTGGCCACCGGGAACACGCCCTGCGGGCGCCACAGCAGCACAGCCACCATCAGCGCGATGTTGGAAAACAGCGCGACCTTGGGCACCAGGAAACCGGTGTAGTTGGCCATCAAGCCCACCAGCAAGGCACCGATCAACGCGCCGCCGGTCGAGCCCAGGCCGCCGATGATGATGACGATGAAGATCAGCACGTTGACCTGCGCGCCCATCTGGGGAATCACGTTCTGCTGGTACAGGCCCCACATCACGCCGCCCAGGCCGGCCAGCGCGCTGCCGACCACGAACACGCCGATGAACAGGCGCCGGATGCGGTAGCCCAGCGACTCGACCATCTCGCGGTCCTGCACGCCGGCACGGATCAGCAGGCCGATCTTGGTGCGGTTCAGCGCCCAGGCCAGCACCGCGAATACGGCCAGGCCCACCACCACCGCCACCAGCCGGTACTTCTCGATGGCTGCATCGCCCACCAGCAGCGAGCCGCGCATGGCCTCGGGCAGGGGCAGCGGAATCTGCTGCGGGCCCCAGATCACCTTGATCAGCTCCTCGCCGATGATCATGCCGCCCATGGTGATCAGGATCTGCTTCAAGTGCTGGCCATAGACCGGGCGCACGATGAAGCGCTCGAACGCCAGGCCGACGGCACCGGCCACCAGCATCGCGATCACCATCGCCGGAACCACGGCCACCAGGTTGCGCCAGAGCTCGGCCGAGCTGGTCCAGTCGCCCATCGCGCCGAGCACGCTGGTCGCGACGAAAGCGCCCAGCGCGATGAACACGCCGTGGCCGAAGTTCAGCACATCCATCAGCCCGAACACCAGGGTCAGGCCCGAGGCGATGATGAAGATGATCATGCCCATGGCCAGCCCCGCCACCGTCAGCGTGAGCCAGGTCGAGCCCGAGCCGACCAGCGGCAAGGCGAGCAAGGCGAGCAGCGGCACCAGCGCAAGAGGTTTCCAATCCATGTCCAACTTGTTCATAGTCATAGTGCCAACCCCAGCAGCGAGCGTTGCAGGCCTTCGTCCTCGGCCAGTTGCTTCATCGATCCGGCGTGCACCACCACGCCGTTGTCCATCACCGCCACGCTGTCGCCCAGCCGCTTGGCAAAGTTGATGTTCTGCTCCACCAGCAGGATGGTCACGCCACCGGCCTTGAGCTGCTGGAAGGCATCGATCATGTTGTTGATGATGGCCGGCGCCAGGCCCTTGCTGGGCTCGTCCACGATCAGCAGGTCGCGCGGCTCGACGATGGCGCGCGCCACCGCCAGCATCTGTTTTTGCCCGCCGGAGAGCTTGCCCGCGGGGTGGTTCCAGAACTTCTCGACCGCCGGGAACAGCTTGAAGATCCACTGCAGCCGCGTCTCGTCCATCTGCGCCGCGCGGCGCGCACCGCGTGCAGCCAGCAGCATGTTTTCCTTGACGGTGAGGTCGGCGAAGATGCCCATGTTCTCGGGCACGTAGGCGATGTTGAGTTCGGCGATCTGCGGCGTGTTCATCGCCGTGATGTCGCGCGCGCCGAATACGACACGGCCCTGCGAGGCCTTCCACAAGCCCATGATGGTGCGCAAGGTCGTGGTCTTTCCCGCGCCGTTGCGGCCCAGCAGCATGGTGAGCTGGCCCTTGGGCACGGCGAGGTCGACGCCGTGCAGGATGTGGTACGCGCCGATGTGGGTATGAACCCCTTCGAGTCGAAGCAGGAAATCGCTCATTGGGTAACCTCCGCACGATGTGCTGCGGTATTCGCCTTGGGAACGGCCCGGCGGCTCATGGCGTGCCTCCCTTCGCCGGCTCGGCCGCCACGCCCAGGTACGCCTCTTGTACGACGGGCGAGGCGATCACCGCGGCCGGCTCGCCATCGGCCACCAGCGTGCCGTTGTGCAGCACGATGATGCGGTCGGCCAGCTCGCGCACCACGTCCATCTTGTGCTCGACCAGCAGGATGGTCTTGCTCTTGTCGTTCTTCAGCTGGCGGATCAGGTTCAGGATCACCGGCGCTTCGTCGGCACTCATGCCAGCGGTCGGTTCGTCGAACATGAACACCTGCGGCTCCAGCGCCATCAGGAGCGCCACTTCGAGCTTGCGCTGGTCGCCGTGCGGCAGGTTGGCCACCAGGGTGCCCTGCTTGTCGCGCATGGCCACGGCCTCCAGGATGTCTTCGGCGCGGCCGGTCAGCGCATGGTGGTCGCTCCAGATGCTCCAGAGGTTCAGGCCATGGCGGTGCGGCCCGGCGCGTGTGGCCTGCACGGCCAGGCGCACGTTCTCCAGCACCGTGAGATTGGGAAACAGGTTGGTCAGCTGAAAGGCCCGGCCCAGGCCCGCGTGCGTGCGGGCCGAGACGGACATGCCCGAAAGGTCTTCACCGCCGAGCGTGACTCGTCCGCTGCTGGCCTTGAGCTGGCCGGAGATCAGGTTGAAATACGTGGTTTTTCCCGCCCCATTGGGGCCCACGATGGCGGTCAGCGTACCCGGCTCGAAGGAGCAGGTCACGTTGTTGACCGCGACGTGGCCGCCGAAGCGGATGGTCAGGTCCTGGGTAGCTAGCAAC